>CAYXEK010000022.1:0-42197 GCA_964463985.1 uncultured Verrucomicrobiota bacterium | reverse complement strand
CTCCGGTAAAAAATGCTTGACAATTGCAGACGCCAAGGCGATATTTTCAGAAAGAAGCGGAGATAGTCCCGCGGGCATGCGGCAATTGTTTTTTCGTGGTGAAATATTCCAGTTTTTTAATGCTGGTTGTTTGCTTCAGCAAAAAGGAGTCAGCGAATGAAAACGCCGGTCTTGGTGGTAATTGTGGTGATGTTGCATGTGGCTGCGATCGGATCGCTGTTTTTCATCCAGGGTTGCGGCACCACCAGGGACGCGTCCGTGCCGCCGCCGCCCGTCATGCCGGCCCCAGTGGTTGATCAACCGGTGATTCCGCCCGAGGAATTGCCGCCGCCCAAGCCGGCGTTCAAACGCCCGGCGCCCGCCCCGGCCGCGCCGGTGGAAACGGTGGAATATGTCGTCAAGTCCGGCGATGCGCTTTCCAGGATTGCCGCGCGCCATAAAGTTTCCGTCAAGCAGGTCATGGACTTGAACAAAATCAGCGATCCCAACAAGATCCGCATAGGACAGAAATTGATTATACCGGCGAAGCCGGGCGTAACCCTGCATCAACCGGCAAACCCCAAGGCCAAGCCGGCGTCCCCCGCCAAAACAGTCGCAGCGGCAGCCGGCCCGAATGAATACATCGTGCAGGCGGGCGATACGCTCAGCGGCATAGCTCACCGGTTCCAAACCAAGGTTGCCGCTCTGCGCGAGTTGAATAAACTTGACGGTGACTTGATCAAGGTTGGGCAAAAGCTGGTTGTCGCCGGACAGGCGTCGGCGGGTGAAAAGACGTCGGCGGCGGTTGAAGCTCCGGCGGCGCCCGCGGAAACTGCGCCTCAGCCAGCACCGGCCGAGTCAGCGGCGCCAGCGCCTGCGGAACTTCCGCCGGCCATGCCGCCGGGTGAGAACGCGCCCGAAGCCGCCGCTGCTGCGGCGGAAGTCCCGGCTGCCGGACCTGAAGCCGGCGCGCCCGCGTCTGGCCAGGAAATCATTCATGTGGTTCAGCCCAACGAGGATTTGGAATACATTGCGCGTTTGTACGTGGTTTCGGTGAACGACATTGTTAAATTGAACAGCCTGCCGGAAGCCAAGGTCCAGGTTGGCCAGCGCTTGCGCATTCCCTGATGACAAGCGAAGCGTGATGTGCGTGTTACTACTCTGCTGCTGCTGTTCGTTGCCGTATTGACGGCTTTTGGCTTGGTAATGCTGGCCAGCGCCAGCGGGGTCAAGGCCATCGAGTTGTGCGGCGATCCCATGTTTTTTGTCAATCGCCAGCTGCTATGGCTGGCTGTGGCTGCGCTGGCCGCCTGCGTCATCTCCCGGATTGACTATCACTTGTGGCGCGCGCTGGCGGTACCCCTGTTTATCGTCAGCGCCATACTGCTGGTGCTGGTTCTGGTGCCAGGCATTGGAGCCAAGGTGGGCGGCAGCCGCCGCTGGTTGCGGCTGGGTCCGATGCAGATTCAGCCTTCCGAACTGGCTAAGTTCGCCATGGTTATCGTGCTGGCGTGGTGGATGGCGCGCGAGCGGATGCGTTCCCGGGAATTTGGCCGGGGCGTGCTGGCGCCCATGGCGATGCTGGGGTTGATTGCCGGTTTGATTTTCATGGAGCCGGATTTCGGCACCACCATGCTCTGCGGCCTGGTGGGCATGGCGATCATGTTTGCGGGCGGTGCCCGCTGGAGTTACCTGCTGCTTTTTGCCGGTTCCGGTTTTACGCTGTTTTGCGTCGCCGTCATGCATAATGAAGTCCGGCGCAGCCGTGTGCTGGCATTTCTGGACCCGGAAAAATATGCGCAGACCTATTCCTTCCAGTTGATAAACGCCATCAATGCCTTCGTGGCCGGCGGCTGGCGGGGAGTGGGATTGGGAGCCAGCGTGCAGAAGCATTTCTACCTGCCCGAGGCGCACACGGACTTCATCTTCGCCATTATCGGAGAAGAATTGGGCTTGCCGGCTACCCTGGGCGTGGTGTTGCTTTTTGCCGGGATCTGTGGATGCGGGTTGCGCATCAGTTTTAAGGCGCCGGACTTGTTCGGCCGGCTGCTGGCGTTCGGGTTGACCTTGTTGATCACGGCGCAGGCCATGTTCAATATCGGCGTCGTTACGGGATGCCTGCCAACCAAAGGCCTGACGCTGCCATTCATCAGTTTCGGCGGATCGAGCCTGGTGATGTCGCTGGCGGCGGTAGCGGTGCTGTTGAATATCGCACAGCAATCCGACTCCGCCAATGCCCGCCAGCCGCTGCGCAAGACCGCGCCGGATGTCGAAGACGGCTATTAAGCGGTCAGGCCCGGCCCAGGCTCAGGTCTCCGGTAATGCGGTAGATTTTACCATCGCGCACCACCTGCAAGTCGCGGTCAGGGAAAAAATCCGGCAATTCTTCCCGCAGCATGGCGATGGCATCGCGTTCAATCCGGCGCCGGGCATCCGTGGGAATATCCGCCAGGGTCATGATCCTGATTTCCACGGCGTAGTTCGGTCCGTGGCGGGTGCCGAACCCGGCGGAGAAGGCTGCGCCCAGGTTGAATAAACCGTCATGTTCGCGCCGGGCGGTGGCGCCGTGGTCCGGGCGCGCCGGGTGCCGCGGAAAGAGTCCGCCGTATTTGGCTTCCAGGCGTTCGTCCACGCGCTCGAAGGCCGCCTGCAGGCGTTTTTCCCAGTCAATGACTTTTTGATGGCGCATGATTTTACAATCGTTTGACCGATAATGCCGGCTTATGCCCATCGCCACCGGCCCCGGCCGTGATGCCGAAATTAATTGACCTTCCCCGATAACCAAGTATGATAATGGCCGTTTTTTTATTTGCCAATGTTTTTTGTGTTCGATTGAATGCAGAATGCAGCGGCGCCAAGGCAAAGGAAGAATGATGAAAGACGCTTGGGCAGGATGGATGGCGGCGGGATTGTTGTTGGCGGCGGCGCCCTGGGCGGCGGCGGCCGGCGAGGCGGGGATGAACTTGACCCCGGGCATTTGGTGGCTGGCGCCAGTGACCGCGGTGATTGCCCTGGTGTTTGCGGTATATTTTTACCGGCTGATGATGGCGGCCAATCCCGGCAACGCCCGGATGGTGGAAATTGCCGGGTACGTGCGCGAAGGCGCCATGGCCTATCTTTTCCGGCAGTACAAGGTCGTGATCTGGGTATTCGTGGCCCTGGTGGTGGTGTTTTTCATTCTGGCAAAAATCGGCATTCAGAACCCGTTTGTGCCGGTGGCCTTCCTGACGGGCGGTTTTTTCTCCGGTTTGTGCGGTTTCCTGGGAATGAAAACCGCCACCCATGCTTCTTCGCGCACCGCTCAGGGCGCCCAGGAAGGGCTCAACCGCGGTTTGCAGGTGGCCTTCCGCTCCGGCGCCGTCATGGGGTTGGTCGTGGTCGGCTTTGGCCTGCTGGATATCTGCCTGTGGTACCTGATCCTCGATAAACTGGTCTTTACCACGGCCAACATGGCCAATGGACTGCATTTCCTCGGCCTGGAACTGGTGCACGCGGGCTGCACCTTGGATGAAAAACTGGTGCATATCACCACCACCATGCTGACCTTCGGCATGGGCGCATCCACCCAGGCGTTGTTTGCGCGCGTCGGCGGCGGCATTTACACCAAGGCGGCCGACGTCGGCGCCGACCTCGTGGGCAAGGTGGAAGCGGGCATTCCGGAAGACGATCCGCGCAATCCCGCCACCATCGCCGATAATGTCGGCGATAACGTCGGCGATGTGGCCGGCATGGGCGCCGACCTGTACGAATCCTACTGCGGCTCGATCCTGGCCACCGCCGCCCTGGGCGCTTCCGTCGGCATCCAGGCGCACGACCCGGCCCTGGCGATCAAGTACATTACCGCGCCCATGGTGGTTGCCGGCATCGGCATCGTGCTTTCGATCATCGGCATGTTCATGGTGCGTTGCAAGGAAGGCGCCAGCCAGAAGAACCTGCTGCGCGCCCTGCTGACGGGTACGCTCGGCAGCTCGGTGCTGATCGTGGCGGCCATGGCGGTTCTGGCGGGCTTGGGCGTGGTGCCTTGGGGCATTTTCGGCTCGGTTATTGCCGGGTTGTTCGCCGGCGTGCTGATCGGCCAGGCGACGGAGTACTACACTTCCGATGAATACAAGCCCACCAAAGAAATCGCCACGCAGGCCAAGATGGGGCCGGCGACGGTGATTATCGAGGGGTTGGCCACGGGCATGCTGTCCTCGGCCGTTCCGGTGGTGGTTATATCCATCGGCATTCTGTTCGCCTTCGGGCTGGCCGGCGGATTCAGCAACTTCACCATGGGGTTGTATGGCATTGGCTTTGCCGCCGTCGGCATGCTCTCCACGCTGGGGATCACGCTGGCGACCGACGCCTACGGGCCGATTGCCGATAACGCCGGCGGCAATGCTGAAATGTCGGAACTGCCGCCGGAAGTGCGGCAGCGCACGGACGCCCTGGACGCCCTGGGCAACACCACTGCCGCGACGGGCAAGGGGTTTGCCATCGGTTCCGCGGCGTTGACGGCCATGGCGCTGCTGGCGGCCTGCCTGGAAGAAGTGAAAATGTGGATCGGCAAGTATGCCGCCGGCGCCGAAGGCTTTTCGATCGGCAACATTACGGTGAATGCCGCCGAAGCCGCGCGCTCCGATATCCGGTATTTTGTTGACGCATACGATATCAATCTCATGAATCCGCTGGTGCTGTGCGGCATTTTCATGGGCAGCATGATGGTGTTCGTGTTCTGCGCCCTGACGATGAAGGCGGTGGGCCGCGCCGCCGGCGCCATGGTCAATGAAGTGCGCCGCCAGTTCCGGGAGAAACCGGGGATCATGGAAGGGAAGGACAAGCCCGATTACGCCACCTGCGTGGCGATTTCCACCGCCGGCGCCCAGCGGGAAATGATGGTTCCGTCGCTGCTGGCCATCGTGGTGCCGGTCGTTACCGGCCTGGTGCTGGGAGTGGCGGGGGTGATCGGACTGCTGGCCGGCGGTTTGGCCACCGGGTTCGTCTTCGCCACCATGTTGAACAACTCCGGCGGCGCCTGGGATAATGCCAAGAAATTCATCGAAAAAGGGAATTTGGGCGGCAAAAAACTGCCGGACGGCTCAAAGAACCCGGTCCACGGCGCGGCCGTGATCGGCGATACCGTCGGCGATCCCTGCAAGGACACCAGCGGCCCGTCGCTGAACATCCTGATCAAACTGATGAGCATGGTGTGCATCGTCTTTACTCCTGTGTTCATCAAGCTTTCGCCGGTCATCCAGGGTTGGCTGGGATTGGTGACAAAATAATCATGCCGGGAGGACGCCGGTGAAAATCGTCTTCCTGGGCACAGGCACTTCCATTGGCGTGCCGGCCATCGGATGCAAATGTCCGGTGTGCCGGTCCGCCAATCCGCGTAATCGCCGCCGACGCGCCAGCCTGTACGTCAAGGCCGCCGGCCGGCATATCGTCATTGATACCCCGCCGGATTTCCGCGAACAAGTCCTGGCTTTCCGCGTGCCGCGGGTGGACGCCGTCCTTTTCACCCACGCGCATGCCGATCATGTGTTCGGGTTTGACGATATCCGGCGTTTTTGCGATATTCAGGATCAGGCCATTCCGGTTTTCGGCGCGCCGGACACCATCCGCGACCTGAACCGTTTTTTCCCTTATGTTCATAAGCGCGCGCAGCCCGGACTTTCGTATCCCAGGGTTGTTTTAACGGAATGCGCTGCGCCGTTTCGTATCGGCGCGGTGCGGGTGACGCCCTTGCCCGTGGAACACGCCGGAATCGCCACTTATGGCTACCGCCTGTCGGCCGAAGGTCTGCGGATCGGGTACGTTCCCGACTGTCATGCCATGCCTGCCGCCACGCAGGCAGCCCTGCGCGGATTGGATATTCTGGTGTTGGATGCGCTGAAACGCGCGCCGCATCCCACGCACTTGAGTCTGGACGAGAGCATTGCCCTTTTGCAGGAATTGCGTCCCCGACGGGCCTACATTACCCACATGGGACACGACCTGGACTACGACCGGGTTCGCCGGTATTTGCCGCCGGGGATTTTTATCCCTTACGACGGTCTGACTATCCGGATGCGCTGCCGTCCGGACGGCTTCAGGCGCGGAAGGCTTCGTTGCGGCGTTTGGCAAACCACTGCAGCGCAATCAAGGTGACCATTATTTGGCAGACCCCGGCGGCCAGGAAGGGCGTGCGGATGCCCCAATCCCCGGCCAGGTATCCGCCGGCCAGCGGTCCCAGCGCCAGCCCCAGCATGCTGATGGAGGAAGAGAATCCGTAAGCTTTGCCCATGTGGCGCTGATCGGTTGAACGCTGGATAATGCTGTTGATGGATGGCAGGATGCCGGCAATCATCATGCCGAAGGCCAGGTGGATGCCGGCCAGCCATGGTATGCTGCCGGCCAGCGCATGCGCGGCCGCGGTTACAGCGGCCCCCAGGCTGCTGAAAATCAGGACCCGCTCATGCCCGTATTTATCGCCCAGATACCCGAGCAGTCCGGCGGATACGGCTCCGGCCAGCCCGGCGCAGGCCATGATCATGCCTGTGACGCTGTTAAGCCGCGCGGCCGAGGTTAATATTTCCTGGATGATCAGGGGGAAGGATGGCATGATGATGGTGTTGGCGAAGCGGACCGCAAACAGCGTGATGATGGCGAACAGGAAGGCGCCGGATTTGAGCAGAGCCCAGATATTCACCCTGTCATCCTTCAAATCCGCAGCGCTTGCAATTGATTCCTGCGCTCCAAAATACACCAGCAATCCGCCCAGCAGAATCACCGCCGCGCCGGCGCGGAAGGCGATGCGATATCCATAATAATCGGCCACCATGCCGCCCAGCAGTGGGCCGACCGCCGAACCGACAAACACCGCCGCCTGCATCATGCCCAGCGCGAATCCGCTGCGTTTGACCGGAGCGACGCTGGCAACCAGCGCCACGCTGGCTGACACCGTGCCGGTAAACATGCCTTGCAGCAGCCGGCAAACCAGCAAATCGCCGATATTGCGGGAATAAGACATCAGCAGCACCACTGCCGCGCCGCCGAACATGGAGCGGATGACCATGCTTTTGCGCCCATAACGGTCGGCCAGCATGCCCCAAAGCGGAGCGAATAACGCCAGCGTCAGACCGGAGGCGCCCAGCGTTACCCCGGCCCACCAGGCCTGCTGGGCCTTGTCGGTAATTCCAAGATCCTGGATGAAATACGGCAAAAACGGCAACGCGAACGAAAACCCCAGGATGGACAAAACCTGCGCCAGAAAAGCGCAAATGAAAGTTTTTTTCCAATATGTCATTGTTGCATCGATTCTTTAATGTTTTGCGGATGACGCCGCCGGCCGGATCGGGATTTTACGCCAGCCGTCGCTTTCGGTGAATTCGCGCGCCGCAAAACACCACACCACCCAGCGACGGTTCCGCCAATAGTCCGGGTTGCGCGCGGCGCGGCGGTACAAGTTGACGCGGGCCGGCGTGGCGCCGGATCCGCGCACGGCGATTAATTCCACCGGCCGCCCCAGTTCCAGCGCCAGTTGATCCGGCAGCCCGGCGCCGGCGGCGTGCATGTCGCCGCCGGCATGGAAGATAAGGTTATGGCTGTCGCCCAGCAGGATCACCGGGCCGGCCGCATCCGGCGCCGCCGGCTCAAGCACGTCGCCGGCGCGCCGCCCGACGCGCCGGATGCGGATGGTTTCCGGCGGCGCGCCTCCGCCGCCCGGCATCAGTGACAAGTCGCCGCGGATTTCAATTTCGCTCCAGGCGGACTCCAGGTTTGAGGTTGCCGCCGCTCCATCTCCGATGATTCCGGCAATAGCGCGGGCGGCCAGGACGCAGCCGTTGCCGGACCAGTGCGAATCGGTACGACAATAAGGCGCCCCCTGCTCATCCAGGCGATGTTGCCGGAATAATTCGGACAGGTCCAGCACCTGGATGCCCTCGCCGCGCAGCAGCCGGTAAAATTCCGCATGCGCCGGCATCGGCGGCAACTCCACGGGCAGACGCTCCGCCGCGCCGCCGGGCGCGGGCAACTCGCCGGGGAATATCCGGGCCTTGGGCGGTACGGGCACCACAAGCAATTTAACGCTTAATTGCTGCAATTGCCGATGGAAATCCAGGATGGCCGGCAGCGGATCGGCATATTCCGGTTGCACGCCGCCGCGCGCGGCCGCTGCCGCCGCCGCGCCCCAGAATTTCCCCGCGGCAATATGGCGCAACTCCGCGGCCGGGAACAGCCAGCCATTATTGCCGGCGATGACGCCGAGATTCTCCCGGGCGGCCAGTGCCGAAAGGTGGGCGCAACGCGCCTGCCAATCCGCGGCGGGAATTGGTTCAGCCGGGACGGGGACGGGCCAAAGCTCCAACAATGCCATGGCAAGGAAATACCGCCTTCCGCTTAGTATCCGGCATGGCAACGATTTTGAACGATCATGGAACGCGTTAAACATGGTTGTGCTGCCTCCTATTCCGGGGCGATGAAGCCGAGTCCGGTGATTTCCGCCGCCCAGCATGGTTCCGGGAGCAGCAATTCCGGGTCATTCAGTTCCGCGCGGTTGATGCCGTCGAGTTTGCCGGACACGTCCGACCAGGGCCGCAATTGCGCTTCGACGGTTTCGCCCGGGCGCAGGCGCGCCGCCGCTGTCCAGACATTGCCGCGCATGCTCCAGGCGTAAACCAGCGCCTGCGCGCCGCTGCCGGTATTTTCCAGATCCACCAGGTGCAGGCCGATGATGTGGTCGCTGTAAGGCACACTCCCGGGCCGCGGCGCAGGGGCGGCGCCCGCCACGACGCCGCGGACCTTGAGCGTCGCTCCGGAGGGCAGATTCAGGAATCCCGTCTGCGCCGGCGCGCCCAAACGCAGGTCAATTTTACGCCAATCGCCGGTTGCCAGTTCGCGCGCGGCGAATTGCCAGATGACCAGCCGTTTACCGGCCAGCCGGTCGCGCCCGCGCGCCAGTTCCCGCGCCAGCACGGCCCGGGCGGCATAGGCGCCGTTGTCGTTCACCAGGATGCGGTCTATCGGCCTGGCCAGAGCCCGGCCTAAGTGTTCGACAACCCCGGCGGCTTCGCCCCAGCCCATGGCCGCCAGGGAATAAATATTACAGAAACTGTCGCCCAAGACCAACACATCGGCATCATGCGCCGGGCGCCAGTAATCGCCGGCGGCGTCAATTACCTGATGAATCGCCGCCGATTCCGGCCGGTAAAAATCCTGCCAGTCAGGCAATCGCAGCATGGCGGCAATATCGCCTGCGTGCTCGACGGTGCTCTCGCGTATCGTGAAGTAGCCGGCCGGCGCGGCAGGCAGCCAGCCGCGGGCGGTGATGAATCGCGCCAGGTCTTCCGCCGACCGTTCCATGGCTTCGGGGCGCCAATGGGTGTCGGCGGCGAGGAAGGCTTTCCGGCCGGCGGCGCGGAAATCACGGGCCAGCATGGGGGCAGGATCGAATACCGTCAGCCCGGCGGCTTCCAGGTCGGCGACCAGGCGCCGGTAGGATGGGTTTTGCAGCGGCGCGGCGGCGCCGGCGCAAATTGGCGCAAACTGCTCGGGATGGATCATGGGCTTGACCGGCGTGGGCATCAACACCAGCCGTATGCCGCGCGCCGCCAGTTGCCGGTGAAAACCCAGGATGGCCGGCCGCGGATCGGGCAGGGGCGGAGTTTGCCATTCTGCGCCGGACCCGGCGCGGCGTTGCATGACCGCGGACTCCAGGAAGCCGGGCATGGTCAGGTAGTCTACATCGGGCCGGTAAAACAGCCAACGGCCGCGTCCGCAATAGACTTTTTCGTTGCCTGCGCCCAGCCAGCGCGCCAGCAGATATTGGACCGGCGGCCGGATGGCGCGGCCCGCGATGGCGTTTTCCTCCAGCGTGGTTTCCCAGGCGTGCATTGCATGCAGCAGGCGCCGGTTGGCGGCCAATATGCGCCGGCAGCATACCCCTGCGCCGGCGGGTTCAGTCGGCGCGCCGGCGGCCAGGCTGCGGTAGAGCGAAAGGCTGTGCGGCAGTCCGGGTTCGCGCAATTCTGCCGATAACTGCGCCAGCGGGATTCCAAAAATGAGCGCCAGGAACACGCCCGCAAGAAACATCGCGCAAGCCGGGGTGATTTGCGTGCGGCCGGCCTCCAGCATGGCGATTTGCTCGCGGGTCAATTGCTTTGTATGTTCAGTGGACATGGCGTTTTAAAAAATAAAGTAAATGAATGGATTATAAGCCTGCGTGGCCAGCACCGCCGCGGCCAGCAGGAGCAGCGCCGCCGCCGCGGCGGCTTTGCCCCAGCCCATGGCGCGCGACCAATCCCATGTTTGCGGCGCCAGCCAGACTACCAGCGCTGCCGTAAGAGTTACCCCGAGGTAATAGGGTTGCCTTATGATGCCGCGCACCAGCCAGGCGTTAGGCTGGCCGCCGCCCCCGCCGAACATGCAGGCCAGGTAGCGCCCGGCCGCCGGCAAATCCGCGGCGCGGAAAAACACCCAGGCGATCAGGACGATCAGGAAAGTGATCCCAACCCGGGCCGGCCGGGGGAGATGCCCGTAAAAGCTGGTCTTGCCGGCCAGCCGTTCAAGGGCCAGCCACCCGCCATGGATGGCGCCCCAGACCGCGAAATTCCACGCTGCGCCGTGCCACAATCCGCCCAGCAGCATGACCAGCATCAGGTTGAGGTAAGTGCGGCCGGCGCCCAGGCGGCTGCCCCCAAGCGGGATGTAAAGATAATCACGGAGCCAGGACGAGAGGGATATGTGCCAGCGCCGCCAGAATTCCGTGATGGACTCGGAACGATAGGGCGAATCGAAGTTTTTGGGGAAGACAAATCCGAGCATCAGCCCCAGACCGATGGCCATATCGGAATAACCGCTGAAGTCGAAGTAAATCTGGAAGGCATAGGCGGTCACGCCGTACCAGGCGTCCGCCGCGCTCAAGCCGGCGGCGGCGAAGGCGGTGTCGGCCACCTTGCCGCAGGGATTGGCCAGCAGGATTTTCTTGGCCAGGCCCAGGCTGAAAAACGCCGCGCCGCGGGCGAATTTTTCCAGGGTGACCGGATGCCCGCGCAACTGGTCGGCCAGTTCCGAAAACCGGATGATCGGCCCGGCCACCAGTTGCGGAAACATGGAGACAAAGCAGGCGAAGTCGGTGAAATCACGCAAGGCCCGCGCGTGTCCCCGGAACACGTCAATCGTGTAACTCATGGATTGGAAGGTGTAAAAACTGATGCCCAGCGGCAAAGTGATCCGCAGCACGGGCGCCAGGCCCGGCGCGCCCAGCCATTGCGCCAGCGCCGCCACGTTGTCCGAGGCGAAGTTGAAATACTTGAAAAAGCCCAGCAGTCCGAGGTTGGTGGCAATTGACAGCGTCAGCATGCGGCGTTGAAGGCGGCTGCGGGAACCGCCGGGGCAAGGCAGCGGCGGCCGGCCGCGCCAGCGGAATCCATCATAGGCTATAGCCAGGCCGCAGATGTAATCCACCGCCGTGGAAAACAGCAAAAGCAGGACGAAAAGCGGATTTGACCAGCCGTAGAAGGCGTAGCTGACAAGCGTCAGCAGCAGGTGCCGCCCCCGGCGCGGCGTCAGCGCATAGAGCGCCAGGGCCGCCGGCAGGAAATAAAACATGAAGATATGCGAACTGAAAACCATCCTGCTCCTTGATCATCCAGGCCTCAGGCATCCGGCGTATAATACATCGGCAAGTCCCAGGCATCGCCTTCCATGATCAATCGTTCGCCTTCCAGTTCCGGATGGACGTCAAAACTTTCCAGGCGCAGCCGGTAAATCCGGTCCGGCGTCCGCCGGGCGTCGGGCAGCACGGCGCCGTCCATAATGACCCATTCGGCGACCAGGAATTCCACGGGAAACTCCGCGCCGTCCAGCGCCTGGACCAGCCGATAATGGTTTATTGTCAACGCGCGGCGGTAAGGCGCGATTTCCGCCGGGGTGGGAATGTCCGGCGCGGCAGTCAGGCGCGCGTCCACCAAAACCGCGGGCGGCGGCGGTGCGCGGCGCGCAAGTTTTTGCGCATATGCCCGGTAATTGTGCGCCGCTTCCTTTGCGGTCAATGCCCGGCTGTACAATGCTACGCCTTCGATCAAGCCGCTCCAGTTCAGGCTGTTGTCGGGCGCGGCGCCGAATTGGAGGATGTCCGATTCCCAGCCGTTCCAATCCGCGTCGAGCAGGTTGGTTCGAAAGCTTTCCGCTCCGTTCAGCCGGCAGGTCAAGGCGCCGGCGTCATAACTCAAAGATATGTGCGTCGGCCGGTCCGGGGGCAGAGGTCCGAGATCTATTTCTCCGCCGGGCGCGCCGCCCTTGCGCCGGAACAGGCATGCCAGCCGCGCATTGCGTTCCCCGAGCAGCAGGCTCCAATGTCGGCCTTCAGCGCCAATGGCGCAAATTACGCCCGGCAGCCGCGGTCCGCCGGCAGCAGGCACGGCGACCAGTTCCAGCGTCATGGTTCCGGCCTTGCGGCATGCCGCCAGCGCGCGGCGTGCGGCCGCAGGCAGCGCCTTAAAGGCGCCGCGATCAATCAGCATTTCGTAATGCCGCCCATAGCGCGCGCGGCCGGCGGGTTCCACTCCGCAGACCAATGCCGCGCCATCGGTTCCGGCGATTTCATTCGGGCGCGCGCGGTTCTCCCAGGTGAACTCCAGGCGGGCGCGGACTGCCGGCCAGGGCGGCGGCGGTTCAGCGGGTTCCGCCGGCGCCGGGGTAACGGGAGCAGCGCCGGCCACCGGGGCGGGCGCCTTGGGCGCGGGCGCCACCCAGAGATCGGGGTAGAAGTCGCCCCGGCGGTTGAAACTCAAGCGGCGCCATGTTTCCACGCGCCGGTAATCGTCGCTGAACCGCCCGGCGTATACTTCCACTTCCAGGCCGCCGCCGCGAATGCGGTTGTCGCCGGTGCCGACCTTGAACGGTCCGGTCATGACCATGAACCGGGCATGGTTGCTCCAGCGCGGATAATACACTTCATAGCCGCCGATCTCCGGGGCGGAATTAATCGGCACCCGCCAGCGTTCATCCGTGCCGGCCCGGAAAAAAAGCAGGTTGCGATGCGCGCCGTCAAAAATCCAGAACAGCCCGCTATCATCCGGCGCCAGCGCGGGATAACAGCCCTTGCCGAAAATCCGCAGTCCGCGGTCGGGCAATTCCGCGATCCCGCATTCCGGCCAGGGGAACACTCCGCCGGCGCGCCGGCCGTCAGAGGAAATTTGAAAATTGTTCAAGCCCGCCGCCGTCCGCTCCCAAACCGGCTCCATTGCCGCCGGGTGATCCGCCAGGCAGCGGTAAACCTTTGGAACCAGGCGCTGCATGCCGGGTTCTTCGCCGTAATAGACCCATTCCCGTCCGTCGGCATCCGCCCAGACGGCGAGGGCCAGGCCGGGCCGGATGGCGCGCAACCCTGTCCCGTCCCAATGCACGAGCATGATGCGGCGGGCGCGCCGGTCCGAAAAAACCACGCGGTCGCCCCGCGGCATGATCAGCGGTCGGGCATAATTGGATGGTTCGTCCAGGATGGCGCGTTCGCCCCGGCCATCATCCGAATCGAATCCCATCAGCCGCAGATTGCCGGATGCCAGGCCGGTATCCGTGCCGTCGCCCAGGTCCTGGACCCAGACCGCGCGCGTATGCACGCCGGTCAATTTGCGCAATTGCGCGCCGGCATCCGCCGCGGCATCCGGCGCGCGGACTGACGCCGGCGCTGGGGAACTTGGCGGCGCCATGGACTCCGGCGCGCAGCCGGCTGATGGCAGCGCGAGTGCCAGCATTGCCGCGCCAATCATACGCTGGATTGTGCCATTGATCGGCTGGTCGGTTACATGATCCATAATATCATCGCTTTCGCCAGCGGGGATTGTGCGCCGATTGCGGCAGCAATGCGGGCTGCGGGCATGCTCCCGCCGGAAGTTGGTTGATTATCCGGCCGCGGGCGCCGGTGCGGCGGGGGCGGAATCATTCCGCGCGCCGCCCAGCCGGTTGCGCGTTACGCGGGCCGGCACGCCCACGGCTACGGAACCGGGAGGCACATCCCGGGTGACCACTGCGCCCGCGCCGATGATGCTGTCGTTGCCAACGGCCACGCCGTCCAGTATCATGGCGCCCGCGCCGAACCAGCAATTCGGGCCGACGGCAATGCCGCGGGCAGTGGTGCCCTGGCGGTTAATGGCGGCGCCGGCATCGGCGCTGGCATGATCCCCGCCGATGAAATAACAGTAGGCCGCCACGAGCGTGTCGGCGCCCACGGTAACGCGGTTGCCGGAAAATATCTCCGCGTTAAAGCCGATGTTTACCCGGTCTTCCAGCACGATGTCGCCGTTTTTGCAGCTCAAGATGGAATTGCGCCCCAGAAAAACACCGTTGCCGATGCGGATGCCCTGGTTGTCCAGCCCCTTGGCATCCAGCATGCAGTTGTCGTCAATGATCACGTTGTCGCCGAGGTGGATTTTGTGCGGATGCCGGAGCGTGACGTTTACGCCGAAAACCGCATTGCGTCCGCAACTGCCCAGCAGGCGCGGATACAACTTGGAGCGCAGGTACAAACCCAGGGCGCCCGGCGTCATGGCGCATAGCCAGAGCGTCGTTTCATAACGCAGCAAATGGCGCCAGCCGCGCCGGCCGATGATCAAGTCGCAATAATGCGCCAGCTTGGACTTGGACTTGGCCATCTCATCCTGAATCAACACGCTTTCGGTTTTCATGCTCATCAAATCCAACTTAACATAGCGGCGCCGCCGGCACAAGCGCGCTTTTCCATCCCTGTAGCAGCGCCACGGCGTGGCGCAATCCGGATGCCGAACGCCCTGCTGCGCTGAAGCTACGCAGGGCAAGCCGTTCGGCACTGCAATCCCGCTGGATGCCCACACGGTCTTTTCCTCGCCAAGGAATCAGTCTCCCGCGCCGGCGGGATTAATACTCGCGATGCAGCAGGCTGCGCCGGGCCAGAGCCAGCGGCGCTGCCGTGGCGGCCGATGTCAGGACTGCCAGCCATGCGCCCGCTGCCCAGAGGCCGCGTTGCAGGGCCAGTACATCCAGCCGCTCAAGGTAAAACCAATGATACAATGCGGCAAACGGCAGGATGGCGGCGATCATGTACGCCAGGCTCAACGCCAGGTTCAGCGTGCCGCCGAATCCCGAAAGGATAACCACCGGATTGCGCTGGCGCAAATTCAGAAAGATCGCGCCCAAACCGGTCGCCAGGGCGCAGAATGCCGCCGACATTGCCGCCGCCAGCGCTACCGTCAGGGCGCGCACGCCGGAAGCCGCGTTCAGCAGGGTGCTGGACAAAATCAACAGGCCGGCGCCGACGGTCAGCAGGACGGCCCAGGCGGCCGCAAATTTGACCAGCAAGATCCGCCCCATGCTGACCGGCGACAGGCCCAGAATCCAGCACCCATGTCCTTCCAGGCTCATCTGTGGATAGACAAATCGCGAGCAGAAGGAACTCATGATGGCCGCCAGGCTGAAGATATTCAAAAAAGCGATGAGGTTGCGCCAGACCGGGGTGAGCAGGTGGTAATTCAAGTTGCGTAAGTTGAGAAAATAAACTGCCAACAGGCAGAAAAACACCGCCCCCTGAGTCCATTGGACCGGATCGCGCATCATCTGCCGCCAATCTTTCAACACCAGCGCCCGGTAGTCCTGCCGGAGAAACCACAGCAGGTTTTCGGGCCAGGCGCGCTCAACCGGCTGCCGGACGCTCCGCCGCCGGCGCGGCGCCAGCGTGCGTTGCCATGCCTGGTAAAACCAGGCTTGGCCCAGGCGATCCACCAGCAGGCCGGCCAGGAGCAGGTTAGCGCACAGCACGGCCGAGAAACCGGCGCCGCGCGCCCAATCTCCGCGGCTGAGCGCCAGGATGCCTTCCGCCACCCAGTGGCTGGGCCAGAGCGGATAGGCCGCCAGGCGCAGGCCGGGAATCAGGCGCGCCAGCATGAAGATGGCTTCATCCGCGTGCGGCGGCGCCGCGGATGCGGCATTCCGCCACCACCACCAGCCCGCCGCGCCTGCCAACGCCATGCCCAGCCAGGCTGGATGCAGGCGCGGCAGCCAGCGGACGGCCGCCAGCGTCAACAACACGCCGCCGGCGCAGCAGAGGAATACAAAAGGCAATGAGAGCAGGCCGGTCCAGAATATGAAAAGCAGCGGCAGGCGCTCGTGCATGACGAATGCGCCGACAAACGGCACGATCATGAAAAAAAACGCCCAGGCCGAGATCAGGGTGATTTCCAGCCATTGATGCAGAATGCGCCGTCCGTGCGGCACCGGCGATAAAATCAGCGGCGGGGTTTCCGCCGCGCGGAACAGCACGGCAAATGCCGTGATCAGGCTGGAAACCAGGAGCATGACCGCCAGGCTGAAGAAAAAAAGGGAAAAGAGCCGCTGGATCAGCAGCGCGCCCATGCCGCCCAGGGCGGAAATGAAACGGAAGCCGTCAAGGAACAGCCGCCACAAGCCGGCCAGCAATCCCAGCGCGAAACAGGCAATGAACGCCTGCTTGAACCGGGATTGCCTCCGTCCGGAACGGAGAACGTTCGCCAGTGATGCCCAATCCTTCCGTAAAAAAATCAGCAGGTGATACATAATCCATCCGTTAACGTCAGGCAGCAGGCATCGCCTTGGCCGATGGGTTCAGCGGGGCCTGCCTCCGCTGTCATCCGGCGGCTGGGCGGGTTTGCCGGCCGGCGGCGCGGCCGGGAGCTGGTCAAGGTCGGCGAATGGCTGAAAGATTGACGGCGCCGGCTCAAGATTTTCCGGCGCGCCGGTGGCGTAATCCGCCATCTTGTATTTTTCATGCTCATGGTCGTGGCAATAGAGACAGAGCAATTCCCAGTTGCTGCCGTCGGGCGGATTGTTTTTCCAATTGTGGTCCTTGTGGTGCACGGTGAGTTCGCGCAGGCGCCGTCCTTCGAAGGCCCGCCCGCAACTGGCGCAGACATGCGGCAAAAGTTTCAGCGCCTGTTCGCGATAGCCGCCCTGGCGGCGCTCGAGATCGCGATGCAGTTCCGCCAGCAGGCGCACCTGCGTGGCGGAATCGGCCGGTTTGAGTCGTTTGCGCATGCGTTGCTCTTCCTTGCCTTTATAAGCATACCGCGGCATCCGGCAAAGTCCAGCGGTTTTTGATTTCGTATTTCCGGCTTGACATGGCCGGGCGCGGGGAATATTTCTCTAAGCATGCAATCCCCGCCAGACAATACCGCAGCCATCCCCCCGGCGCCGGCCGACGGCATCCGCTTCGCCGTCGGCTACCAGCTGTCCGACCCGGGCGAGGAAAATTTTTCCGATATCGTCCGCGATTACCTGCCGGCAATTGGAGAAATCTACTTCCCCTGGGCCGATCTGCCTTCCGGGCGAGCCGCGCTGACCCGGCGCCGGGGATACACCGATTGGAGCGGCCAGCAGCGGATGGAAGCCGATCTCCAGTCCTGCCGCGGGATGGGGGTGCGGCTGGATTTGCTGTTAAATGCGAATTGCTACGGCGGCCGGGCCGTCAGCCAATTCCTGGAACACCAGGTTTGCTCGATTCTCGAGCGCCTGGAAGAAATCGTCAAGGGCGCGGATGTCGTTACGACGGCTTCCCCCGCCGTGGCCCACATCGTCAAAAAGCATTTCCCGGCAATTGAAACACGCGCTTCCGTCAACATGCAGATCGGGACGGTCAACGGCATGGAATACGCCGCGCATCTGTTCGACAGTTTTTACGTCCGCCGCGAGTTCAACCGCAACCTGGAACACCTGGCCCGGTTGAAGGAGTGGGCGGATGGCGCCGGCAAACGCCTGCACCTGCTGGCCAACAGCGGCTGCCTGGATCATTGCCCGGGCCAGATTTTTCACGACAACATGGTGGCGCATGAGCAGGAGATTGACGAAACCGCCAACATGGAAGGCTGGACGCCTTACATCTGCTGGAAATATCTGCGCCGGCCGGATCGCCGTTATGTTTTGCTGCAGGCCAATTGGATTCGGCCGGAAGATATTGGACATTACGCCGGCCTTTGCCGCTCGTTCAAGCTGGCAACCCGCATGCATGCCAAGCCGCGCCTGGTAATCCATGCCTATGCCAACCGGCAATATGACGGCAACCTGCTGAACCTGTTTGAGCCGGGCTTTGCGCCGGCCCTGGCGCCGTCCATGCTGGATAACCGCCGGTTCCCCGCCGACTGGTTTGAACGGACCTCGACTTGCGGACACCAGTGCCATCAATGCGATTATTGCCGCCGGGTTTTCGGGAACATACTGGCGCAGCCGCCGGGGAACACGGAGTGATAAAAATCAAGCAAGGCTGTTAATCCCATGCCGCACCGCACTTTCAATCTGGACCAGGCCGCCGATTATCTCCGCCTGAAATTGCCCGACCTGCAGAAACTGGTGCGCCGCCAGGAAATTCCCTGCGAGACTCTGGGCGGACGCTGTGTTTTCCGCCAGCGCGAATTGGATGTCTGGGCTTCCCGCCGCATTCTCGGTATGGCGGATAAGAAACTCACCGACTACCACCAGGCTACCAGCAAGCAGCATGATCTGTCGCACGATGCGGCGATCATTACCGAACTGGCGCGGGCGGAATACGTGCATACCGACGTGCCGGCCCGCACCAAGCCGTCGCTCTTGCGCGAAATGACGCGCCTGGCGGATTTGACCGGGCTGGTTTTTACCCCGGCCGACCTGCTGGCCAGCCTGGAGGAGCGCGAAAATCTGTATTCGACGGCGATTTCCGACGGCATCGCCCTGCTGCATCCCCGCAACCACGAGCCGTATATGTTCGAAGATTCGTTCATTGTGATCGGCCGCGCCGCCCATCCCCTGCCGTTCGGCGCGCCGGACGGCGGGACCACGGACGCCTTTTTCCTGATCTGCTGCCAGGATGACCGGATACATTTGCACGTGCTCGCGCGCATCTGCATGATGTGCCGACGCACGCGCCTGATCTCCGCCATGCGCCAGGCGCCGGATGCCGCCAGCATTTACGAAGTCTTGTGCGCCGCCGAAGCCGAAATCATCAAGAAAGCATAATTGGCCGACAACGGCGCTCCGCAGGTTTTCATAGACCCGTGCCCCATGATTGCATCAACCACCATCATCACCAGCCGCGCGAATCCGTTGATCCGCAAGCTGGCGGCGCTGAATGATGCCCGCGGCATCCGCAAGCATGGCGTTTGTCTGGCCGGCGGAGCGCGGCTGGTGCGGGAAGCGCTGCGCGACCGGGCGGAATTGGTCGAGGCTGTGATCGCCGCCGCCGATCAGCCGGACCTGCCCGCCCCGCCGGGGGTGCCGCGCTACATGCTGGCCCCGGGCCTGTTACAGAGCGTCAATGTCTTTGGCGCGCCCGGGCCGCTGCTGCTGATGCGGCTGCCGGTACTGCCGGCGTATGATCCCGCGGCGCTGTGGCCCGACGGGTGCACCCTGTTTGCGCCTTTCAGCGATCCGGAAAATGTCGGCGGGGTGATCCGCTCGGCCGCCGCGCTGGGCGCAGCGCGGGTGGTGCTTACGGCGGAAACCGCCTGCCCGTTTCTGCCGCGCGCATTGCGCGCGTCGGCGGGAACGGTCTGGCAAATGCCGGTTTTCCAGGCAGGCCCACTGGAAGAATTAACCTGGCCGGCCGGCCGGCGGGTGTTCACGCTGGATGCCGCCGGGCGGCCGCTGGACCAGTGGCCGGCGCCGCGCGGCTCCTATGGGCTGCTGCCGGGGCAGGAAGGGCCGGGTTTGCCGGCAGGCCTGCGCGGCCGCCTGGATTGCACCGCTATCCCCATGCGGCGCGGGGTGGAATCCCTGAATGCCGCAACCGCGGTCGCCATTGCGCTCTGGGCCTGGCAGCGGCCCGACGGGCAGGGCTAGTTTGCCGGGCCGGCCGGCGGTGTTGGCTCGGCTGCAGCCGCCGGCGCCGGATGCTGCGGCGGAACATTCAGCTTGATATGCAACTCTCGCAGTTGCTTCAGCGTGACTTCCGCGGGCGCGCCCATCATCAAGTCCTGCGCCTTCTGGTTCATGGGGAAGGTGATGACTTCGCGGATGTTGCGCTCGCCGGCCAGCAGCATGACAATCCGGTCAATTCCCGGCGCTATGCCGCCGTGGGGCGGGGCGCCCAGGCGGAAGGCATTGATCATGCCGGAGAATTTCTGGTCAACATCTCCGCTGGAATATCCCGCGATGGCAAACGCTTTGTACATGATTTCCGGCCGGTGGTTGCGGATGGCGCCGCTGGATAATTCGCAGCCATTGCAGACGAAATCGTACTGGTAAGCCAGCACTTTCAACGGGTCTTTTTCTTCCAGCGCCTGCAAGCCGCCCTGCGGCATGGAAAAGGGATTGTGGGAGAAAACGATCGCGTTTGTTTCGGGATCCTGCTCAAACATGGGGAAGTCCACCACCCAGCAGAAGCGGTAGGAATTTTCTTCGAAAAGTTTCAGGTCGCGCCCGAGTTTGACCCGCAATTCGGCGGCTATGCGGTTGACTTCGCGGGGGCGGTCGCACAGGAAAAACAGCGCATCGCCTTCGCCGACGCCGCATTGCCGGGCGAGGGCGGCCAACTGGTCGGGTTGCAGGAACTTGGCCGCCGGCCCTTTGACCGCGCCGTTGGCCCAGGTAAGGTAGGCCAGCCCCTTGGCGCCCAGTTCCTGGGCGTAGGCGATAAGCTTGTCGAAGAAACTGCGCGGTTGCGCGACGGCGCCCGGCGCCGGAATGGCGCGCGCCACCGCGCCACCGGCAATGGCGGAACTGAAAATTTTGAAATTGCCGCCGCGGAAGGTGTCGGTGACATCCCGCATTTCAATCGGAATGCGCAGGTCGGGTTTGTCGGTGCCGTAGCGTTCCAGGGCATCGGCGAAAGCCAGGCGCGGGAAAGGCGCTGCGTTGCAGGGCATTTTTCCGTATTCCCGGAAAAGACCCGCAAAAACGTCTTCCACCACGGCGAAGACATCATCCTGGGTGGCAAACGACATCTCCAGGTCCAGTTGATAAAACTCACCCGGCGAGCGGTCGGCGCGGGCGTCTTCGTCCCGGAAACACGGGGCAATCTGGAAATACCGGTCAAACCCCGCCACCATCAACAGTTGCTTGAACTGCTGGGGTGCCTGGGGCAGGGCGTAGAACTTGCCCGGGTGAATGCGGCTGGGAACCAGGTAATCGCGGGCGCCTTCCGGCGAACTGCTGGTCAGGATCGGCGTTTGAAATTCCATGAAGCCCAGTTCCATCATCCGGCGGCGGATGTAGGCGATCACCCGCGAACGCAGCAGGATATTGGCATGCAGGCGCGGCCGGCGCAGGTCGAGATAGCGGTAGCGCAGGCGCGTATCTTCCGGGCCGTCTTCCTCGCTGTCAACCATCAGCGGCAGCGGCTCGCAGGCGGATTCAATGGACAGGGTTTCGGCAACCAATTCGACTTCGCCGGTCGGCAATTCGGGGTTGGTTGTGTCCGGGGAACGCATAACCACCCGGCCGGTGACGGTGATCACGCTTTCCAGCCGGAGCTTGCGGCATGTGTCGAAGAACTCGCGGTCGGGCTGGATCACCACCTGGGTCAGCCCGTAATGATCGCGCAGATCAATGAACAGCAGATGTCCATGATCGCGCTTGCGGAAAATCCAGCCGGACAGACGCGCCGGCGCCCCGGCCTGTTCGCGGCGCAAAGCGCCGCAGTTATGAGTGCGATAGAGATGCATAGTCGGAATCAGTGAGTTACGATTGATGGTTCAGGTTGGCCGGGGAACGCTCAGGAAGGCGGCCCCGGTTCCGGTTCGGCTGCCGGTTCCGTCTCATGGTAAACGCCCATGGCGCGGAACTTGGAATAGCGTTGAGCGAGCAAATCCTCCGTGGTCAAGCGGTGCAAATCGGCCAGGTTGGACAGAATGCGCGCCTTCAAGTTCGCCGCCGCGCCCGCGGGATCGCGGTGCGCGCCGCCTTCCGGCTCGGCTACAACTTCATCTACCAGCTTGTCCTTCAGCAGGGCGCGGGAGGTCAGGTGCAGCAATTCCGCCGCCTGGCTGGCGTAGGCGCGGTCTTTCCAGAGAATGGCGGCGCAGCCTTCCGGTGAAATTACGGAGTAATATGCGTGTTCCAGCACCAGAATCCGGTCGCCGACGCCGATGCCCAGCGCGCCGCCGCTGCCCCCTTCGCCGATGACCGCGACGACAATCGGCACCGGCAGCAGGATGGATTCCCGCAGGTTCACGGCGATGGCTTCGGCCACGTGGCGCTCTTCGCCGCCGATGCCGGGATAGGCGCCGGCGGTGTCAATCAAGGTGACGATCGGGCGGCGGAAACGCGCCGCCAATTTCATCAGGCGCAAGGCTTTGCGGTATCCTTCCGGATAGGCCATCCCGAAATTGCGTTCGACATTGCTCTTTACGTCCCGCCCTTTCTGCAAGCCGATGATCATGATCTTGTAGCGGTCCAGGCGGGCGAACCCGCCGACGATCGCCCGGTCGTCGGCATAATGACGGTCACCGTGCAATTCGATGAAGCCTGTGCACATCGCCTGGATGTAATCCAGGGTGTACGGGCGCTGGGGATGCCGGGCGAGTTGGACTTCGTCCCAGGGCGTCAGCGTCCCGAAAACCCGGCGGCGGGTTTCCTTGATCTTGCGCTCCATTTCCTGCAATTCGCGGGTCAGATCAATGTCGTGCGACTCGCTGAAAGCGCGCAATTCCTCGAGCTTGGATTCCAGCTCGGCCACGGGTTTTTCAAAAGGCAGAATATAATTAAGCGCCATAGGAGAGGGCTGCAATCACTCTTCAATCACCACGCGCGCGCCCAGCGGGAGCAGGATATACAACTGTTCGACATCTTCATTCAACAGCCGCACGCAACCGGCGCTGGCTTGTTTGCCGATGGTCTCCGGCTCCCAGGTGCCGTGAATGCCGTAGCCGCGCACCGGGTCGGTGCCTTCGACGGGCTTGAGCGACAACCAGCGCGTGCCGAGGACGTTGTCCTTGTCGCCGAACGGCACTACCTGTCCATCCGGACGCCACCAGGGAGGCTCGGGAATTTTGTCGTTGATCACAAATATGCCCGCCGGGGTTGTGCCGTGTTTGCCCGTGCCGACTTGGTAGCGCTTGAAGAATCGGCCGCCGGCGTAAACTTCCAACTCGTTGCGCGACTTGCTGATGCGCAGGGAGAAGGGAGCGTTGAAAACACGCATGCGGTCCCCGGGCCGGATCATGTGGCCGCGTACCTGGTTGCTCATTTGCACCAGTTCCACTGTGGTGCCGAATTGCTTGGCGATGCGCGCCAGCGAATCGCCCGTCTTGACCACGTAATCGGTTTTCTCGGGCATGGCGGCCGGAGTCAGCAACAGTTCAATATTAATTTCACCCAGGATGTCTTCAATTGCGCGGATCGCGGACGCATCTTTCAGCTTGTCCAGATATTCATAACATTGCTCGCGGGCTTTAATTTTTTGGCCGGCATCGCGCAGGGCGCGGATTTGATTTAAACTGTTCTGGACGGCGCCGGGCGAGAGCGCCGGGGCAGGAGCCGTTGAGAGGGCCGGCGCTCGGGGCGCCTGTGTCTGGCGCCGGGAAGTTTCCGTCACAGTCCGGGGTAGGTTGGGCGTCTGTATCGGCTTCTGTATACGGGATGGCTCCGTTCCGGTCTGCGGGATGGCCGGCATGGCCGCGGTTTCCTGCGTTAATATCTCCTTTTCCCGGGCGCGCCGGCGCTTCATGACGCCGTTGAAAATGACAACCGCGACGATGACCACCAGAGCCAGGAGGGCGGTATTCCACCAGAAAACCCGGCGCGAAGGCCGGGGATTAAGCAGGTTTTCCTTGATCTCGTCGTCAGATAACATAAAATGCCTTTATTGATTAAGCCCGACCAGTATATACTTTATGCCGGATGGATGGCAAGGTGTTTTATGCTGACTTTTTTACCGGGTGCCGATAGGCTATTGGATCGGATAGCTTGATGCGGGAGGCGGCGCCCGCCGGGCGAGCATTTATGAACCTGACCGTATCAACGCCGGCCTTGAATCCAATCCCATGGCTTGGAGCAGCCGCCAGCCTGGCGCTGGATCTGGTCTTTCCGCGTTATTGCGCCATCTGCGGCGCACCGGCGTCTCCGGAATACTTGTATTTATGCTGGAACTGCCGGGCGCGCTTGCCTATCATCACTCCGCCATATTGCGAAATCTGCGGTCAGCCCGTCGCCTCGGGCGCGGGCGGTTTCGTTTGCAGCCGCTGCCGCGCAAATACGCCGTGGTTTGACTGCGCCCGCTCGATCTGCCGCTACCAGGGCGCGATGGGGCAATTGGTGCGCGATTTCAAGTACAACGCGGCTCTATGGTTGCGGCACGATTTTAATCTGTTGCTGAGGGCGGGATTGGCTGCGCATTACGCGGCGCAACATGTTGATGCTATTGTATTTGTGCCTTTGCATGCCTATAAAGAACGCCGACGATCGTTCAATCAAGCGCAGATTCTCGGGGAAGGTCTGTCCCGCCAATCGCCCCGGTTGCCGGTAATTTCCGCACTGCGGCGTGTGCGGCCGACGGAAACGCAAACGCATTTGACAGCCGCCCGGCGAATCGCTAATGTTAAGGGCGTATTTCAAGTCAGGCCGCGCGTGAACTTGCAGGGATTGAATTTGCTTTTGTTGGATGATGTTATGACCACCGGCGCCACGGCCAACGAATGCGCCCGGGCGCTTAAGGCAGCCGGCGCCGCGCGGGTTTATGTGCTGACCTTGGCCCGCGGCTGAAAATTGGAAGGATGGCTGATGAGATTATTTGGACAGCGGCAATATACTTCGATCAAGGTGCGGAAAAAAGATTTGCCCGCCGGGCTGTGGCTCAAGTGCCCGGAATGCAACGAAATAATCTATAAGCACGAAATCGAAGCCAGTTGCCGGGTATGTCCCAAGTGCAATGCGCATTTCCCGCTCAATTCCCGCGAGCGACTCCAGATGCTGGCAGAGCCGGATTCCTTCGTTGAATGGGATGCCAACATGCTCAGCGACAACCCCCTGCATTTTGAAGGCAAGCTGTCTTACACCTCCAAGTTGGACGACAACCGGAAAAAGACCGGACTGCATGAAGCTATAATCTGCGGGCAGGTTCGCATCGGCCCTTACGAAGCCGGCCTGGGCATAATGGATTTCAATTTTCTCGGCGGCAGCATGGGATCGGTTGTCGGAGAAAAAGTCACCCGCATGATCGAACGCAGCACGGCCGCCGGCTTGCCGGCGGTGATGGTGTGCGCTTCCGGCGGCGCCCGCATGTATGAAGGCATGTTCAGCCTCATGCAGATGGCCAAAACCAGCGCGGCGCTGGCCCGGCATGCCGCCGCCGGGTTGCCGTATATTTCCGTTTTGACCCATCCCTCCACTGCCGGGGTCATGGCGAGTTTCGCCACCTTGGGCGATGTCATCATCGCCGAACCCGGGGCCTTGATCGGGTTTGCCGGGCCGCGCGTCATCAAGGAAACCACCCAGCAGGACATCCCGCCCGGGTTTCAACGTTCGGAATTCGTTTTGAAGCATGGACTTATTGACATGATCGTTTCGCGTTCCGAACTGAAAAAGACCATCATCCTCCTGCTGGAATACATGTTGCCCGATGCGCCCGATCAAACCGCTGCTGGATGAATTGTATGCGCTGTCCAGGCTGGGCATCAAGCCCGGGCTGGAAGTCGAACGGGCGCTGCTGGCGGAACTGGGCAACCCGGAAAAGTTCCTGCCCTGCATCCACGTGGCCGGCACTAACGGCAAGGGCTCGGTCTGCGCCATGCTGGAATCCGTCCTGCGCGCCGCCGGCCTGAAGACCGGTCTGTACACTTCCCCGCACCTGGTGCGCTTTAACGAACGCATCCGCTTTACCGGACAATGCATTCCCGATGAGGCACTGGCCGGCCTGCTGCCGGAAATCATGCAGGCGGGCCGGCGGCTGGAAGACGGGCCGGTCGGAAGGTCGGCCACTTTTTTTGAAATTGTCACCGCCCTGGCCTTCAAGTATTTTGAATCCATGCGCCCGGACGTGGTCATCCTTGAAACCGGCATGGGCGGCCGGCTGGACGCCACGAATGTAATTGCGCCCCTGGCCGCGGTGATTACCGATATCAGCCTGGAGCATACCGCCTACCTGGGCCGCACCCTGGCGGAGATTGCAGGTGAAAAATGCGGCATCATCAAGCCCGGGCGGCCGGTGATTATCGGCGGACTGCCGCCGGAAACCCAGGCTTTGACGCGGGATACGGCCCGGGCCCGGAACGCGCCGCTGATCGAAGCGGCATCCATCGCGCGCGTGGCGCGCCGGAGCCAGTCTCTGGAAGGCCAGCGGATACACGTGGAAACTGCCGGCGGCTGGCAGATCAGCCTGCGCCTGCCGCTCCTCGGACTCCATCAACTGACCAACGCCGCCGTGGCCATCGCCGTCTTGGAGCGGGTATTCGGCGGGAACCTGCCGGAATCGGCGCTGCGGCAGGGCTTGGAGCAGGTGCGGTGGCCGGCGCGGCTGCAAGTGCTGGAGCAGAAACCGCCGCTGATCCTGGATGGCGCCCATAATCCCGCCGGCGCCGCCGCCTGTGCGCGCGCCCTGCATGAACTGCTTCCTACGCGCGCGCCGCTGGGGTTGATTGCCGGCCAATGCGACGACAAGGATTTGAAGGGATTCCTCCGGCCATTCAATGGTTTGGTCCGGCGATGCTGGGCCGTGCCGTTGCGCAATCCGCGCGGCCGCCCGCCCGCGGAAATCGCCGCTGTCGCCGCCGCGCTGGGGTGGGAAGCCGCCGTTGCGGCGTCCGTTCCGGAGGCATTGGCCGAGTCCCGCGCCTGGGCGGCCGGCTGCCGGGGCGCAGTCTGCGCCGCCGGTTCGCTCTTCCTGGCCGGGGAAATTCTGGAATCGAGACAACCCGCCGGCGATTTGTTTTAGCCGAATCCGGGGGAAAAAGAAAAAGGGGTCAGAAGAAAAAGGGGTCAGTCCCATATTATAGTATATTTATATTTTTCTGACGCAGTAATGCGCTTATAAATCTTGTTGTTCAAGCTGTTTTTTGATATATAGCATCACATGTCTAGAAAATTGCGCATTCAATATGATGGCGCCGTATATCATGTAATTAGCCGTGGTAACGGGCGCAATCTCATTTTTCTTAATGACCGCGACAGGCAAGCCTTTCTTGCGGCCTTGGGCGAGGCTTGCGAACGTACCGGTTGGCGAATCCACGCCTACGTGTTAATGCCCAATCATTACCATCTTCTGGTTGAAACGCCGGAACCCAACCTTGTGGCCGGCATGAAGTGGCTTCAAGGTACCTATACCCAACGCTGTCATTTGCGTAATGGCACCTGCGGGCATTTGTTCCAGGGGCGCTATAAGGCCATTCCGGTTAGCTCGGAAAACCATTATTTTGCTGCATTAAGTCTGTATATTCACCTTAATCCCGTGCGGGCCCGATTGCGGGAAGTAATGGTAAATGGGTTGGAGGCATATCCCTGGAGCAGCTATCAGTTTTATATCCAGCACTATCATCCGGCATGGCTTGAAACGAAACGTGTTTTAAACGCTTCGGGTTTTAGCGCTGCGCCGCGGGGGCGGTTGGATTACCAGCTATATGTAAACAGGCGTGTTTCGGAAATATCCACGAAAAAAGGAGCCCAAAAGAGTGATTCTGAATGGAAACAAATCCAACGGGGGTGGTATTATGGTAATCCAACATTTCGGCGTTTTTTAGTGCGATGTTTGAAACAACTTCCAGGGAAACGTGAATCTTACTCAGGGGAAGCGGCACACAAGCATGACGAACACGAGGCGGAAAATCTGCTCAAGCAAGCATTGGAGCATTTCGGGACGACTCTTACTGAAATTCAGGCGAGAAAGCACATTGATTCCGAAAAATGTCTGATCGCCTGGCTGATACGCCGCCGGACCACAGTGCCTAATCAATGGATTTGTCAAAAATTGAAAATGGGCCGGGTTGATTGCTTTTCGCGTTACCCGCGCCTGATCGAGACAAATCAGGACAGGCAGATTGTCAAAATGCGCAAACAACTTGATGAAAATACTAGAATACGGGACTGACCCCTTGGGCCCCCTGACCCCTTGGGCCCCCCTTGGGCGCGTGTAAGATATGATTCGCAACATTTTACTTGACCTGGACGGGACGCTCACCGATCCCAGGGAAGGGATAACGCGGTGCATCCAATTCGCGCTTGGCCGACTTGGAAGAAAAGCGCCCCCGGCCGATGAGCTGCTCTGGTGCATCGGTCCGCCTTTGAAAAAAACCTTTGCCAGCTTGCTGGAAACCGACGACCATGAGCTGATTGATAAAGCCATCGAGTACTACCGGGAACGGTTTGCCGCAACCGGGATTTACGAGAATGCTGTCTATCCTGGGACCGCCGCCGCGCTCGCCCAAATCCGCGCAGGAGGCATCCGGGTGTTTCTCGCCACGGCGAAACCCACGGTGTTTGCCGTCCGGATCCTCGATCATTTCAATCTCCGGCAATTCTTCCATGCTGTTTATGGCAGCGAACTCGACGGCCGTTTCACCGATAAAGCCGACCTCATAGGCCGGGTGCTCAAGACCGAGGATTTGAATTCCTCGGAATCGCTCATGGTGGGCGACCGCTATTGCGATATTATCGGGGGTAAGCAGCATGGCATGGCGACCGCCGCCGTGACGCATGGTTATGGCAGCCGCGCGGAAATTGAAAGCGCCGGACCGGATTTTATTTTTAATTCCCTTGCCAATCTGACGGGCTATTTGGATTCGGTCAGGACCGATTAATTGCGCGGTTGCCTCTGGCCGCGCGGTTTGTTTATTATCCGGATTGCTGAATTTATGCAAGGGGTGTCGTTTTTTGCCGGAGTATTCGGCTTGATTCCGGGAAATGATCAACCAGGCGGCGTTTGATGGACCGCACAATGCAAATCAAAGAAGGCTTTATCCCGTTTAACGGATACAGAACCTGGTACCGCGTGGTTGCTTCCGCCGCGGTCAAAAAGCCAGCGAAAACCCCGTTGCTTTGTCTCCATGGCGGTCCGGGCGCTCCGCATGACTACCTTGAGCCGCTGGCAGTCCTGTCCGATTCCGGACGCCAGGTCATTTTTTACGACCAGCTAGGATGCGGCAACTCGGATCAACCCCATGATGCGCGGCTGTGGAACATGGATATGTTTCTCCGGGAAATTGACGCGGTTCGCGGCGGATTGGGGCTGGGCCAGGCGCATATCCTAGGCCAGTCATGGGGCGGCATGCTGGCAATGGAGTACGCGCTGCGTAAGCCGGCCGGATTGAAATCATTGATTATCGCCAGCGCTCCCGCGAGCACCAGACAGTGGGTCGCGGAGGCCAACCGGTTGCGCGCGGAATTGCCGGACGACATCCGACAAACCCTGGAACGCCACGAAGCCGCCGGCACAACAGATACTTCTGAATATACCGAGGCCATCATGTTCTTTTACCGGCGCCATGTCTGCCGGCTGGACCCCTGGCCGGACTGCCTGACCCGCACCATGGGAAAAATCGCCGCCAATCCGGTGGTTTACAATACAATGTGGGGCGCCAGCGAGTTTTACGTCACCGGCAATCTCCGGGACTGGGATATTGCCGGCCGCCTGGGGGAAATCCGGCTGCCGACTTTGCTGACTTCCGGGCGTTATGACGAAGCCACGCCGGCCATCATGGAAACCCTGCGGCGGGGAATCCCGGGCGCCCGCCATGTGTTGTTTGAACACAGCGCCCATGAAAGCCACATCGAGGAGCCAGGGCGTTACCTGCGCATTGCGGCGGAATTCCTGGATCAAGCGGAGCGGATATCACCTGAATATTGCGGCCCAGCGGGGCCGGCTTTTTTGCGTTGATCAGTGCGCCGATGCATAATTATTTTGATTGCGTTAATATCGCTGCCGCCGGCTGCAATGGCTTGACTTGGGCGATAACGTTTGGCAGGCTTCCGGCAGTTGCCGGTGCAGGCTGATAAAGCTATATCCGGCGCGCGCCGCGCGCCGTGGTCGGATAATGCTTGGCGCACCCGGTCCATTCAGCGGGAATAAAATAATATGAGCGTGGCCAATCGGTCGTCTTATCTGTTTGACCTATGCAAGATGCTCAGAACCCACTGGCCCGGTAACCGCACAATAAACATAGTCTGCCACGGGCACAGCGTGCCTGCGGGCTATTTTGCTACGCCGGTGGTGGATACGATGAATGCTTATCCGCATTTGCTGCATGTCTTGCTCAAACGCCGTTTTCCTTGTGCGGTCATTAATGTGATTGTCACGGCAATTGGCGGGGAAAATTCAGCCGGCGGCGCGGATCGTTTTAAGTGTGACGTCCTTTGCCACCGGCCCGATCTCATCACTATTGATTACGGACTGAATGACCGCCGCATTGGATTGGACAAAGCGCGCGCGTCATGGACGCGCATGATTAAGGCCGGCCTCGCTTCCGGGATAAAAATGATTCTACTGACGCCGACGCCTGACATTACCCAATCTGCGGCCGGCGCGCGCGTGGGAACAAACCTGCTCACAGAACATGCCGATCAGATACGCGCGCTGGCCGCGCAGCACGCGACCGGATTGGCGGACAGCCTGCATGCCTGCATGCAGTACAGTGCCGCGGAGGACCTGTCCGATATTCTGTCATGGACCAACCATCCCAACCGGCAGGGCCATGAAATTGTGGCCCGGGAATTGTTGCGGTGGTTTCCCGCCGGATAAAGGCAGGGCGCAATGCGCCGCGGCCCTCCTTGATGAATCAACATGGGAATTACATGAATAGCCGCCATGGCGTGAACGCTGGCAAGGCGGCGGTGGCAGACAGTATCCGCCAGTACGGAGCAGCCGCGCGCAGCCGGATGCGGCCGTACTTCCAGTCAGCCGCTGTGGACTATCCGCCGGCAGCGCTGGTCTTGGTCGGGCTCAAAGCTGAAAGGCAACTTGAAGCCTGGGCTAAAAGCCGGCGCCGGGGCGGCTTCGCGTTGGTCAGGATATATCCCATCCTCGGCAAAAGCGGCGATCTGGGCCCAAAGTTGAAGGAGGGCGACCGGCAGATACCCGAGGGAATTTACGAGGTAGATTTGCTCAATCCCAACAGCCGCTTCCATTTATCCCTTCGCCTGAATTACCCGAATTCATTCGATCTTATGCGTGCCCGGGAGGACGGGCGCCGGCATCCTGGCGGCGACATAATGATTCACGGCGATACCCGCTCGGCCGGCTGTCTGGCGGTGGGCGACCAAGCGGTCGAGGATCTTTTTGTACTGGCAGCGGATACGGGCCTCAAAAACATCAAGGTCATTCTGGCGCCGATGGACCTGCGCATGCGGGAGCTGCCCCGGCAAGGATCAGATTTGCCTGAATGGACGGGGGAACTGTATGCGCAAATAAGCGCTGAACTCGCAGAGCTGCTAAAGGAAAAGCAAACGGCTGGTAAAAACGGCTGAACGCGCGCTCATTGCGCGTTTTTCAGCCCTGATTGGGATGCTATCCGGCAATGAAGAAATCGCACATCGTTCTGCTCTTGATCAATCTGTCCCTGCTGATTGGATTCGGGGTTTTGTTCATTGCGCGTCTGAATTACGAATTCATCATATATGTCGGGGTCATCATTCTTCTGCTGGGACTGGTTGGGGTAAGCATCAACCATGTTGACTACACGCTGGCATCCCTGCTCGGTTTGACAGTCTGGTCGGCGCTCCACCTTGCCGGCGGCGGCATTGCCATTGAAGGGAGCAGGTTGTACGACGCAATGCTTTTCCGTCTATCGGATACATACCCGATCTTGCGCTATGACCAGCTTGTGCACATATGGGGTTTTGGCGCCTCGACGCTGGTGGCTTTCTCCTTGTTGTCGCGTCTCCTCCAACAACCTGTGCGGCATCCGGTTGCGCTGGGCATAATTCTGGTCATGGCCGGTCTCGGCATGGGCGCTCTGAACGAGATATTGGAATTTATCGTTTCAGCCTGCGTGCCGCAGTCGGGAGTCGGCGGCTATATCAACACCTCGCTGGATCTATGTGCGGACCTGGCCGGCGCGCTGCTGGGCTGGCTGTATATCCGCCTGTGTTACCTGGGGCGGCAAGCTCCGCTTCCGCAAAACGAACCAGAAGCCGGCAGTCAGGAGAAAGGACGCGGAGCATGACGCATTTCTGCGCCTTGCTGTGCAAACGCCGGTCGGATTTGCTTGTTTTTTGCGGCGTTTCCGGCAGAATAAGTGCGGGTTTTTGATGCTGCCAACTCAATGAACTACCAATTTATCGCGAAATATCTGGCGGCGTTAGCCGCGGCGGCCCTGGTAACCTTGGTGTTGACCCCGCTGGTGCGACGGCTGGCGCTGGCCCGGGGGCTGGTGGACTTGCCCGATCAGCGCCGGGTGCATACCCGGCCGGTGCCGCGCCTGGGAGGGGTGGCGGTTTTTGCCGGGTTCCATGCGGCGGCGGCGGTGGTGTTTTTGCCGCCCTGGAAGGAGTTTACCGGCACGCTGGACCTGGCCTGGTGGCTGAAATTTCTTGCGCTTTCCGCCTTGATCACGGGCGTAGGGGTAGTAGACGATGTGCGCGGCATCCGGCCCTGGATCAAGCTGGCGGGTCAGATTGCCGCCGCGGTCCTGGCGTATTTTTGCGGCATGCGGTTCGGCATTGCCCTGGGGGTGCCCTTGCCGGCGGCGCTGGATCTGGCGATGACGGTTTTCTGGATACTGGCCATCACCAATGCCTTTAACCTGATTGACGGCATGGACGGGTTGGCGGCCGGTCTGGCCCTGATAGCCGCGTTGGGCATGGCGGGAGGATTGCTCTTGCGTCACCTGCCGGCGGATGTGCTGGTGCTGCTGGGTTTGATGGGCGCCTGCGCGGGTTTTTTGCGCTATAATTTTCACCCGGCCAGCATATTCCTCGGGGATTCCGGCAGCATGTTTCTGGGGTTCAGCCTGGCGGTGATCGCGCTCAGCAGCAGTTCCAAGGGCGCCGCCATGGCTTCCATCGGCGTGCCGTTGCTGGCGGTGGGCGTGCCACTTTTCGACACCCTGCTGGCGATCTGGCGGCGGTTTGTGCGCGGGTTGCTGGCCGGCGGCCGCAAGCCGGGGATCATGCAGGCGGACATGGAACATTTGCACCATCGGCTGTCCAAGTCCGGCATGTCGCAGCGCCGGGTGGCGACGGTATTGTATGTCCTGGGAATTTTTCTGGTCGGCGTGGCGCTGTTGGGGCTGGTGTACCAGGCTTACGCGGTGGGTATTTACCTGGCGGCGTTTGTCGCCGGGGCATACGTTGTGGTGCGCCACCTGGCGCGGGTGGAATTATGGGACAGCGGTTCGGCTTTATTGTACGGTTTGCGGCGGCCGCCCGGCAAGGCGGCGGCCGTGATCCTGTATCCGGTGGTGGATGCGGTGATCCTGGCTTGCTGCCTGGCAACTGCGCTCTGGCTGACCTGGCCGGCATTGCCGCCGAACACTTTCAAATACGCCTGGCTGCACGCGGCGCCGGTCTGGGTGGGTTTGTCTTTTATTGCCATGTTCCTGGCGCGGACTTATCAGCGGGTGTGGAGCCGGGCGCGGATCGGGGAACTGCTGCTTCTGGGCGTCGCCATGTTCCTGGGCACCATGGCCAGCGTGGCGCTCACGGTGCTGCGCGGGCAAACGCTCGACCGGGCTTTGGTTCTCCAGGCGCTGCTCTATCTCGGCATGGGGCTGCCGCTGGTAGCGGGCGTGCGAGTAATATCGCGCACACTGCAGGATATCATGGCCTTCAGCGCCAGGCATCCTTCCCTGGCGATTTACAGGGATTGCCATAATGCCCTGGTTTACGGCGCCGGTGTGCGCGGCATGCTTTTTTTGCGGCAGCGCAGCGCCAGGTATCCCGGCGCCGGCGACCGACGCCGGATCGTGGGAATTTTGGACGACGACACTAATCTGCATGGACGCTGGGTGTACGGCTACCCGGTGCGCGGGGGAATTGACCGGTTGGAGGGGTTGGCGAAGCGGTATGCCGTGAAGGAAATAGTGGTGGTAGCCGGACTTAAGCCGGAGGTTTTGCGGCGACTGGGCGCGGTTGCGTATCGGCAAAATCTGGTTTTGACCGAATGGCGCGTGGAGGAGCGCCCGCTTGCGGCGCATGTGGCGCCGGATTAGGCGCGGCGGGTACTCCGCAGAGGCCGTGTGGCGGTTAAAGCTTGTGTTTCCGGCTGAATTTGGGATAATACCTGTTCATTTTAGTCTAAAAGCATTTGGTGTGCTATGAAACTGGTCCGTTTTGGATATCCCGGCCGGGAAAGGCCGGGCGTTTTGGTGGAAGATGCCGGTGCTGCGCCGATGATTTTGGACGTGCGCGGAATGGCCTATGACCTGGAAGATTACAACGAGGATTTTTTCCGCCGCTTCGGAATGGCGCGGTTGCCGGGTCTGTTATCGGAAAGGGGGCGTAAACTGACGCCGGCTGCAGGCGTCCGCCTGGGGCCGCCGGTAGCGCGTCCGGGAAAAATCATCTGCCTGGGCAAGAATTACGCCGACCATGCCCGGGAATTCGACGCCGAGGTGCCCTGCTCACCCATATTATTCGACAAGGCCGCCACGGCGGTGACCGGACCGCGCGATCCGATTTGCCTGCCGTCCGGTGCCACGGTGGTGGACCTGGAAGCTGAATTGGCGGTGGTGATCGGGCGGACTGCCCGCCGGGTGGCGGAAGACCGCGCGCTGGAATACGTCGCAGGCTACATGGCATTGAATGACGTTACCGACCGCGCCGCCCAGCGCGCGGACGGTCAATGGTTCCGCGGGAAAAGTCCGGATACCTTTTGCCCGATGGGCCCCTGGCTGGCGACGCCTGACGAAGTGGGGGATCCCGGCAACCTGCGGATTGAATCCAGGATTAACGGCGCAATGCTGCAGCAGGGAAGCACGGCGGACATGATTTTCAAAATTCCTTTCCTGATATCTTATATCAGCGCCGCGATCACCCTGTTGCCGGGGGATGTAATCGCCACCGGGACTCCCGCGGGCATCGGTTCGGCGCGCCGCCCGCCGCTGACGCTCCATCCCGGCGATGCCGTGGAAGTGGCGGTGGAAAAACTGGGCCGGCAAATGAACGCCGTGCAATGATCCCATATCCGGCATTTGAAATTCAGGAAACGGGATAAAATGTTGAGAATAAGAACATCAGGCTTGAATAATCCTGCGCCTATCGGGTGCAAAAAAAGTTTCCTGAATTTCAAACCCGGAAGGGGTTGGCGATTTTACTGCATCTGCTTTGTTGCGAAGGATTCGCGGAATGCTTATACAACTTCATCCTTCGCGCCGCGCATCTGCAGCAAACTTGCCAACTGCCGGATCTAGGATGAGAGGTGATTTTGAGGGGGAAGGAGCCTAAACGGATAATTTTCGTTTGTACCGGCAATATCTGCCGCAGTCCGATGGCCGAATACATGTTGCGCCATCACCTGCGCGGCGGCGCGGATTACAGCGTCAGTTCCGCGGGATTGCATGCTCTCCCGGGCTTGATGGCCAGCCCGGCGGCGATCGAAGTTATGCGGGAAAAGGGCATTGATTTGACTCCGCACCGCAGCCGGATTTTAACCAAAGACATGGCGGAAGATGCGGCGGTGATTGCGGCCATGACGGCCGGACATGTTCTGGATATAAGGGCGCAGTTCCCCGGCGCCGGCGGTAAAACCCGGTTGCTGACCAGTTTCAGCCGCTCGTCGCCACCAGGCCGCGATATTGCCGATCCTATCGGGTGTACCGTGTCCGTTTACCGGGAAATCCGGGACGAGATTGACGCGGCCTTGCTGGATATGATTTTATTTCTACAAAAGGGGTCCCAATGAAAATAGCGATTGGATGCGATCATGGCGGGTTTGAAATGAAAACGGCGCTGCTGGAGGCTTTGGCGGCCCGCGGCGTGCAAACGGAGGATGTCGGCTGTTTCAACCGGGCGTCGGTGGATTATCCCGATTACGCCGCGCTGGTGGCGGACAAGGTTTCGCAGGGCGCAGTGGACCAGGGCTTGCTGATCTGCACCACCGGCATCGGCATGAGCATCACGGCCAATAAATTTCCGCGCGTGCGCGCGGCGCTCTGCCTGACGCCGCGTATGGCCAAGATGGCGCGCGCACACAACAACGCCAACGTGCTGGTGCTGGGCGGCGAATTGATCAGCGTCAGGGATGCCCGCGCCGTGCTGACCGCATGGCTGGACGAGGATTTTGACAAAAGTGAGCGGCACCAGCGGCGGGTGAATAAAATCCATGCTTACACCTGCAACATGGTTGATCCGGTGGAAGCCGGCGAAACGGATCCGGAAATTTACGCCGCCTTGCGCAACGAGGCCCGGCGCCAGCGCGAAAATCTGGAACTGATTGCCTCGGAAAATTACGTCAGCCGCGCCGTGCGCGAAGCCGCCGGCTCGCTTTTGACCAACAAATACGCCGAGGGCTATCCGGGCAAGCGCTGGTACAATGGCTGCGCTTTCGTGGACGACGCCGAGCGGCTGGCGATTGACCGCGCCCGGGAATTGTTCGGCGCCGAACACGTCAATGTCCAGCCCCATTGCGGCAGTTCCGCCAACCTGGCGGTTTACCTGACGATGCTGCAGCCGGGCGACCGTATGCTGGCCATGGATCCGGCGCATGGCGGGCATCTGACCCACGGGATGAAGGTCAATTTTTCCGGCAAGTATTACAATGTCATGCATTATGGCGTCAACCGAGAGACGGAGCAGATTGATTATGACGAGTTGGCCCGGATGGCCGAGGCCTTCAAGCCCAAGCTGATCGTCGCCGGCGCCAGCGCCTATTCCCGCATCCTGGACTTCAAACGGTTCCGCCAGATCGCCGACAGCGTTTCGGCGTACTTGATGGTGGACATGGCCCACATCGCCGGCCTGGTGGCGGCCGGCTACCATCCCAATCCCGTGCCGCATGCGCATTTTGTCACTTCCACCACGCATAAAACCCTGCGCGGCCCGCGCGCCGGCATCATCATGTGCCGCGAACAATTTGCGCAGGATATTGACCGGCAGATCTTCCCGGGCATGCAGGGCGGTCCCTTGATGCATATCATCGCCGCCAAGGCCGTCTGTTTCCATCAGGCGCTGCAACCGGAGTTCAAAACGTACCAGGAACAGGTGGTGCGCAATGCCCAGGTCCTGGCGGACGGCCTGAAGGCCGAAGGACTGCGGATTGTTTCCGGCGGCACGGACAATCACCTGATGCTGGTGGACCTGACCCCTGCCGGGGTGACCGGCAAGGATGTCGCCGCGGCCCTGGACGCCGCCTGCATTACCGTCAATAAAAACATGATTCCGTTCGACGCCAAAACGCCCTTCGTCACTTCCGGCATCCGGGTCGGTTCGCCGGCCGTCACCACGCGCGGGATGAAAGAGCCCGAAATGCGGCGGATTGCCGCGTGGATTGGGGCGGTAGTACGCGATTATAAGAATGCCCAAATGCTGAAAAGCATCCGGAGCGAAGTGTTGGAATTGACCTCTAAATTTCCCGTGCCCTGATGCAGCGCGGACGGGGCGTCAGCCGGGACGGCCTTGCCGGCTTTAATTCCCGCCGCTGCCGCCGATGGCGGCGTCGGCGCGCGCAACGGCATCGCGGAATGCCGTCAAGCCTGTGGCGGGCACAATGATCGTGTCGCGGCGTCCGCCGACATCTTCGGTCATCCGCAGAAACTGGCCGCTGGCATTTTCCTTTAATTCAAAGAAAAATTGTTTGCGTTCAATCTGCAGGCGTTCGCTGTAAAGCAACGCTTCGCCGGCGCGTTCCGCCGTTTGGTTTTTTACAGGTTGCGCGCGCCGGGAGATGCCGGCCGCCGGAACGCTTTTCACCGCCGCGGCCGCGGTTTTCATGCATTGGCAAAATTTAGCGATAAAACTAATCATGGATTGCCCCCCAAAAAAACAGCAATTCCCCGCAGACAATTACATTATTGCACAAAAATTCCGGCTTGCAAGCGTTAAAACGCTGCGCCCTCGCCGCCGCTTAAATGTATTTGACAATCGGCGGCTTACGGGAATAATTAGGCGTTCATTGATTTTCAGAATTTGCCGTTTGACCACAATCATCCATGACGAAGGGGCCTTATGCCAAAATCAAACCGTCCGCATCCGGCGGTAGCGTTGCTTGAAGAATTGCTGGCGGTGCCCGCGCCCCCCGGCCGGGAAGCCGCCATGGCGGACTTGATCCGGAGCAAAATCTCCGCGCTGGGTTTCAAGCCGGAAACCGATCCGGCAGGCAACGTGCTCGTGCGGTTGACGGATGGCAAAAGCGGCGCCCCGGTGGTCCTGGCGGCGCACATGGATGAAATTGCGCTGATGGTCAACCGGATCGAGCCGGATGGGCGTCTGCGCGTTGTGCCGTCGGGCGGGCTGATGCCGCACAAGACCGGTGAACGCCTGATGGACATCATCGGCGACGGCGCGATCCTGCCCGGAGTGCTGTCGTGCGGATCGGGCCATATCCGCGAACTGAACAAGGCCCCGGAATGGAGCGATTACTGGGTTTTCACCGGGCTTTCCGAGGCGCAATTGCGCTCCGCCGGCGTGCAGGAAGGCGCTTCGCTCGTGCCGGCGCGCGCAGGGCGCGGGCCGGTTCTGCTGGGCGATCCGGCCGATCCGCTGATCGGCGCCTGGACTTTTGACGACCGTATGGGCATGGTGGCTTTGTTGCGGCTGCTGGCGGCGGTCCGCGCGGAAAAAATTGCGCCGGCCTGGCCGCTGCTGGTGGCATTCACCGTCCATGAAGAAGGCGGGTGCCACGGCGCCAAGGTGCTGGCGCACCGCGAACAGCCGGCGGCGTTCATTGCGGTGGACGGCTGCCCAATCATGCAGGACGCGCCGTTGAAACTGGACGGCCGACCGGGTCTCTGGATCAAGGATTTGAAAATCTGCTACGATCAGATACTGATCCGGGCGTTAACCGCGGCGGCTGCGTCCGCCGGCGTGGAATTGCAGCGCGCCGTTTATACCAAGCCCAGTTCCGACGCCAGCGCGGTCTATGACACTGGCGGCGCGCCCAGGGTGGCTTTCATCGGCCATGTCCGCGAAAACAGCCATGGCTTCGAGGTCGCCCGGTTGGCGGTGTTCGACAATGTTCTGAAGGTGCTGGTCAAATTCGTGCAGACCTGGCAGGGCCCCGCCGGCGCGGTTCCGGCGGCGTAATGCCTGGCTGCCCGGGGCGCATGGCAATCGCGTCATGCACCCGGGTTGGTTGCATGGTCGGGGATTTGAACCGGAATTCCCAGCGCCGCCAGGGCATCCTGTGTTTCCCGGCGCATTTGCGCCAGCACCGCGCCGATGGACGGGCGTCCGCCGCGTTCGATCCCCAGCCGCATCCTTCCGACGGGGCCGAAGCCGCGCTCTTCCCCGCGGGGGAATGCCGCGCGCTGGGCGGCGATGGACTGCATGATCATCGGCCGCGCCTGCGCCATGTCGTCCACGATCGCATTGATGCCGCCCAGCTTGTGCACGAAGGCCGGACCGGAAGCAAAGACCGGGTTGTCCATCACATGCCGCTGCAACTCTTCCAGCGGGATTTTGGTGATGCGGGCGATGCTGGTGAGCGGCATGACATGCACCATCGTCCCGTAGCGCTCGGAGAGGCTGAAGACCGAGCCGGCATGCAGGCCGTGGCACAGAAACGCGCCGCTGATGCCGCGGCCCACCACCAGCGCTGCCGACGGATGGCCGGCCTTGCGCGCTTCGGAGAGCGCCAGCTGGTAGGAAACGGTGGCTTTGTTCATGCCGATGATTTCCTCCAGCTTGCCGGGAGCGTTGCCGGGCGTATCAACCACCAGCAGCAGCGGCCGTTTTTCCGCCGGCGGCCGGGCGCAGTCGGCCTTGATGGTGGCATACACCGCCTCGGCCATCTTGTAGGCTTCCTCCAGGCCGATAACCCCGCTGTACACAACCTTGAAGCGCGGGTTGCTTTGGCGGGCGTCATTGGCGATCACGGTCGCCGGCTCACCGCCCAGCCGCGCCGTGCCGACCACGGCCGGCGGTGCGTATGCCGGGTCAAATGATGCGGCCCCGACAATGTTTTCCTGGAAGCTGCCTTCGTCCGCCAGCAGCGAGATGGCATCGCGTCCCTTGCCGATAAAGTTCATTTCTGAATTTTGCATAAATATTGGCGTTTAAGGTTTGAAATCAATCCATTACCGTCCCACAGGGACGGGAATGCTGGAATAGTGGAATAATGGAATGTTGAAAATCAAAGAGTTGCAAAATATGGCCGCGCTTTTTTTATTAAACGTGGTTCCGGTATTTTGCTCGCTTGATTGTGCGCCGCAACCCCGTCCCCATTATTCCATCGTTCCATCATTCCAATTTTCCATGGGATGCCACTGAAATCAATCCAGTAGCATCCCACAGGTAATTAAGCAAAAAAACAACGTCGGGGTCGGAATCGCTGTCGCTATCGGGATCGATGCCGATTCCGATACCGATTCCGACCCCGCATAAAACCGGAACTTAACCCCGTTTTGCCGGGAACGCAATAGCTGAATTTATTAGTAAAAACTGCTGTTTTCTGGTTGAAAATTAGAACAATGTGATGACAGTGAAATCAATCCGGGGTTGCCGGCTGCGGCAGCCTGGAAACGGTTTTTAAAAACTCCGCCAGCGACATCTCCGTCAGAGCCGCGGGGTTGGGATTGCCCGCCTGGCGCCACAAATCCGTTGAATCCTTGACACGGCCTTGCGCGGCCAGCGCCACCAGCAGCTTCTCGCGCCGCACCAGCGCCGGCGAACCGGTCTTGCGCATGCCGGCGATGGCCGGGCGGTCCAGCCGCAGCGCGGCCTGCGCCTGGCGCCGGAAAGCGCCGATGGAGTCTTCCACGAGATAGTCGCAATCGCCCATGATATAACGGTGTTTGCCGCCGGTAGTGCGCCAGACCAGGGCGCGGTCGGAAGCATCGAATTCCGCCGGCCCCATCTCCTGCTCGATCACCTCGGGGCCCGTCAGGCCGATGCGGCCCTGCTCGTTCATGATGATGATGTCGGCGGCCATGATGACAAATCCCATGCCGCCGAAGGCGCCGATGCGGCCGCCGCACAGCGCAATCAGAGGCACGCCCTGAGCGCGGGCATCCTGGATGGCGTCAATGATTTCCGCGTGCGCCAGCAGGCCGGCATTGGCCTCGTGCAGGCGCACGCCGCCCGAGTCGAAGGAAATGATCACGGCCGGCCGGCGTCTTTCCGGCAGCGGCCCGCCATGCTGTTTTTCCAGCGCCGCGCAGGCTTCCGCGGCCAGGCGGATGGTTGCAAACATCTTGGCGCCGTTGACTTCGCCGATGCCGCCGCCGAAAAATCCGCCTTCCATGGAAACCATGAAAACCGGGCGGCCGTCCAGCAGGCCGACGCCGGCAACCATCCCGTCGTCAAATTCGGCGATCTCGCCCAGCACCGGCAAATGCGGGCTGGTGCACATCGCCGGCGGACCGAGCGTTTCGCGAAAGGCGCCCGGGTCGAGCAACCCCCGGGTGCGGGCGCGCGCGGAAGCGCGGGCGAAGCTCTGCTGCTGTAAGGATTCCCAGTTGGATTGATTCATAAATGTATCTCGAACACTGAATACCGACCACTATTCCCGGCCCTCCCGGACGGCCTGTTCAATGCGCCGCGCCACCACCGGCGGCGTGGCGGCGTTGTCGTTGATATGCACCTGGACATCCCCCAATTCCAGGCGCTGCGTCAGGCGCTCGAGCACCTGGCGCCAGACATTTTCGAAACCCGCCGCCTTGGTGCGGACATGGAACACGGCCCGGCCGCTGCCGGGGTCGGGCTTGATCAACACTTCCAGGTCGCCGGACGAAACCACGCCGGCGTGCGACCATTCGGCCGCCAGCGGTTTGATCTTGGCGGCGGTGACAGCAAGCGTAAATTCGGCGACAGCCATTTTACCTCCCATGCCGGATAAATTAACCGATTTCCGGTTTGAAATTCAAAAATTTTCCCACACCCAAAAGGTGCTTGCGACAAAAATTAAATTTTCCGGTTCCTCGCCAGAAAATGTGGGTCGAACGGGGAATGCACCACGGAGACACGGAGGCACGGAGCGGAAAGGCATGGCGCGTTGCATGCCATGCTCCGGTGCTCTCCCGGAACGAGTGTTGCGCGAATTTGGCGCAGGGCGATCATGCCATCCTGGCCTGAATGGATTAGATCTAATGATCGCCCTGTGCCAAATTCGCGCAACGCCTCCACTGGAGAACGGGAGGAGTATGGGGGAGACCGGGCTGCTCAGTGCCTCCGTGTCTCCGTGGTGAATCTGCTGCCGGTCAGCGGGGTGTTTGTTCGGATACCAATCAGTATAGGCGTCGCTGTTGTCGTAATAAGCTTTACTGCAA
>CAYXEK010000021.1:38697-42880 GCA_964463985.1 uncultured Verrucomicrobiota bacterium | reverse complement strand
CACTCGGGGCGAGCGGGCACGTGACCGCGAAGCCCTCCATTCTCCAGACGGGTGTGCTTTATAAATCCGGCGTCTATGTGCGGAAGGTTACGTGTCTTACCCCGGGAGGCCTGCCGGGCTGTGTGGCGAGCACTGGGCGCCGGGAGACCGGTGTCGAACGGCCGGCAGGAGTCAGCATAGGGCATAGTAGGTGGATGGCAGGCGAGGCTAGTGAGGCACCGCAATGCCGAAAGGTGCGGAAACGGATAGGCCGAACCGCAACGCTGCCGCCAAAGGCCCAAACCGTGGACGGGAGAATACGAGGCGGGAAGGCATGAACAGCCAGCCGGACAGACAACTGTGGCTGCCCTTGGTCGTGAAGGGCGAGCTGGGCGTGTGTGACCTGTCGACGGAAAACCCGACGGAAGCGTGGGGGCTCATGGAGCGCATCGTCGCACCGGAGAACCTGCGAGCGGCCTATGGCCGTGTCATGAGCAACAAAGGCGCACCAGGCATTGACGGGATGACCGTGGAAGCACTGGCGGCGTATCTGTGGGCGGAGTGGCCCGCGATCCGCGAGCGACTGCTTGCGGGAACGTACCGGCCCGCGGCCGTGAGACGGCACGAACTGCCGAAACCGGGAGGCGGGGTCCGGGTGCTGGGAATACCGACGGTGCTGGATCGGATGATCCAGCAAGCGACGCTGCAAGTGCTGCAACCGGAATGGGACCCGACGTTTTCGGAGGGAAGCTTCGGCTTCCGACCGGGACGTACGGCCCATCAGGCGGTTGCGCGGGCGCGGGAGCACTACCTGGCCGGTGCCCATTGGGTGGTGGATCTAGACCTGAAGAAGTTCTTTGACCGGGTCAACCACGACAAGCTGATGGTATTGGTCGAGGCACGCGTGCTGGACTGGCGCGTGCGGCGCTTGGTCCGCCGCTACCTGGCGGCGGGGATGGCGTGCGGGGATGTGTACGTGCCACGGTCGGAAGGGACGCCGCAGGGTGGCCCGCTGTCGCCGTTGCTGGCGAATCTGCTGCTGGACGAATTGGACCATGAACTCGAAGCGCGGGGGCATCGCTTCGTGCGCTACGCCGACGACTGCAACATATACGTGGGCAGTCGGCGAGCCGGGCAGCGCGTGATGAACTCCATTGGCCGGTTCCTGACAGGCCGGCTGAAGCTGAAGGTGAACGAGGCCAAGAGCGCCGTAGCCAAACCCTACGAACGCTCCTTTCTGGGTTTCAGCATTGTGCGTGGCGGGAAGACATCCGTCAGCGCGAAAGCCCGAGAGAGACTCAAGGCGAGGATACGGGAGATGACAAGCCGCAATCGTGGATGCAGCCTGCGCCGGATTATCGGCGAACTGGCGGTCTACCTGCACGGCTGGAAAGCATATTTCCGGGTCGCGATGGCCAAGAGCAATCTGCGGGAATTGAACGCGTGGATGATGCGGAAACTCCGTTGCTACCTCTGGAAGCAATGGGGCAGTCGAGGATACCGCGAACTACGAAAGCGCGGCGTGAGCCGCGACCTCGCGTGGAACACCAGCAAATCGGCGCATGGGCCATGGCGTATCAGCATGAGCCCTGCGCTGGGCATTGCGCTGCCGACTCGACATTTCGTTGAGATGGGGCTACCTTTGTTGTACACTTAACCGTACGGAATCGCCCGGTGCGTGATCCGCATGCCGGGTGGTGTGGGAGGGGCGGCGCCGCGAGGCGCCCCCCTATCCCGATTCGATTCCGAAGAGCAAACAACGTCTTGACGTTGTGATGATATAGCGCTATTGTACTCCCAAAAATGGAGGTGTGCTATGACAACGTTGACTAAGCGGGCTACGGTCTACCTTGAGCCGGAGTTGCACAGGGCTTTGCGCCTGAAGTCTGTGGAAACGGCGCGGTCCGTCTCAGATCTGCTCAATGATGCGATTCGGGATGAGTTGGCCGAAGATGCCGAGGATCTGGCGGCATTTGACGCGCGGAAAAATGAACCAATGATTGGATTTGAGGATTTCGTGAAGGAACTCAAGCGCCATGGCAAGCTATGAGGTCCAATTCCGCAAGTCGGTCAGCAAGGACCTCGATCCGATTCCCAAGCGGGATGTCCAGCGGATCGTGGCAGCCATTGCGTCCCTGGCCGACAACCCACGGCCGCCGCAAGCCCGAAAGCTGACCGGATCGGAGAAATACCGGCTCAGATGCGGAGTCTATCGGGTACTCTACGAGATTCGTGAAGAAATTCTCGTTGTTTGCATCGTCAAAGTCCGACATCGCAAGGACGTGTACCGAGACTGAATCGAACCAGCATATGCATCCTATCGCCGGGAAGTCCGGCTCAAGATGATTTGCAACGTAGATCCAGAATAATTAAGGAAACAATCATGAGTAAAATAGCCATTCACGGATTTGGTCGGATCGGGCGCTCCACGTTGAAGGTGGCGCTCAAGCGGAACCTCTTTGTGCCTGTCGCCATTTCCGACATCAAGGACTTGCCGACACTGGCCGCGTTGTTCGAGGCGGACTCCAATTACGGCCGCTGGAGCGAAGCCGTTACCACGAAGGACGGACGCCTCGGGATCGCATCGCGCTCGGTGCAGTACATGGACTCAACCAAGTCGTTGCCGGACTGGGGCGCCTTGGGCGTTGAGTTGGTGATTGACTGCACCGGACGGGCAACGACCCGGGCCGGCGCCCAGGCGCATCTCGACCGCGGGGCCAAGCGCGTGCTGATCAGCGCGGCAAGCAAGACGCAGCAGGACGCGGACGCCATACTGCTGCCCGGGATCAATCTGGACCAGTTCGATCCGCAACGGCACCGCATTGTGAGCATGGCAAGCTGCACGACCAACGCCCTGGCGCCCGTGATCAAGGTGCTGCTGGACAATTTCGGGATCAAGTGCGGTTTCTTCTCGACCGTGCATGCCTACACGAACACCCAGGCGCTCACGGACCAACCCATGCGCGATCGCCGCGATTCATGGGCCGCCGCCGAGAACATCATCCCCTCGTCTTCGGGCGCAGCGCGGGCCCTGCAGTTCATCTGGCCGGGGTTGACCATCACGGGTAAATCGTACCGGGTGCCGGCGCGCACCGTGAGCATCGCCGAGGTGAATGCGGTAACCGCCCGGGCCGCCAGCGCGGAAGAAGTCAAGGCGCTGTTCCGGGAGGCGGCCGCGACCGGGCCGATGAAGGGCATCGTGGATGTGCTGGAGCAGGAATGGGCTTCTTCCCGGATCCTGGGCGACGAGCACTCATCCATCATTGACCTGCCGCTGGTGCAAGTGCTCGGCGGCACACTGGTATCAGTGGCGGCCTGGTATGACAACGAGATGGGATACGCCACTCGACTGGCCGAGGCGGCAGCTTTCTTGACCGCCGGCCGATGACACTCAGCCTTGCTCAACAACTGCCTGGATATTTCCGGAACGCTGGCGGGGCAGTCACCGGAATTATAATGGGATTTGCAGGATTGCGCATTGTTGATTATGGAATTTTCTTGATGTAATTTAAAATGCGATTAGAATGAATCCATAAAGTAACATAAAGCAAAAAAGTGGCGATTACCTTGGTCACGCCATCATATCAGAAGGCGAATTTCATGATTGCTGTTAAAGAACAGGCCATTCAATTAATCAAAACTCTTCCCGTTGACGCCACATTAGAAGACATTCAATATCATCTATATGTGCGCGAAAAAGTAGAGCGGGGCCTTCTAGCTGCTGATGCCGGGCGCATTGTGTCCCAACAGACAGCCGAGAAGAAAGTCAAACAATGGCTAAAATCGTCTGGACGGAACCGGCGCTAGAGGATTTGCGCCAAATCATTTTTTTCATTGCGCAAGATTCGCCGGTTTATGCCGAACGAGTTGGACTGCAACTGGTGGAAACCCCGCGTCGCATCGAATCATTCCCGTTTTGCGGCCGAATCGTTCCTGAATTCAGGCAAAAATTTATACGCGAATTGATTTGTGGATCTTATCGCGTCATTTATCAATGCCGCCCAGACGCTTGTTTTATCGTTGCCATCGTGCATGCAAGTCGAAATATTTTACTTCACGGGAAACCTGCTAAAGATTAGTAGTTATCGTCTTGTGATATAAGATCACCCATGCTCGCCAAAATCCATAGCGGCGCGGTGTACGGCGTGGATGCCTCCCTCCTTCGCTGAAGCTGGTCATGCGCGGGGTCACATGCGCGGGGTCA
>CAYXEK010000021.1:0-38597 GCA_964463985.1 uncultured Verrucomicrobiota bacterium | reverse complement strand
ACATGCGCGGGGTCAGTCCCATAAAATGATAATTGGGGAATGAATGTGGTGGGCGGGTCAGGCGCCGGAATTATGACGGGATTAACAGGAATTTTGATTGCTGATTTTTGATTGAAAATCGGCATGACATGTCTGGTTGGTTATGGTAAAAATGAAATGGATGGAGGTGGCATTATGAACCTAAAAGTGATTTTGGAACCGAGTGAAGACGGTGGATATACCGCCTTTGTCCCTGCGTTGCCGGGGTGTATAAGCGAGGGCGATACCAAGGATGACGCGATCAAAAATATTAAGGAGGCGATAGAATTATATCTGGAACCGGTTGATGACGATATGGTCTGTTCCCGAGAATCAGAAAAACTGGAGCTTGCGGTATGAGCAAGGTTCCGAGTTTGAATTATGAAAAAGTTGTCCGCGCATTGCATCGTGATGGATGGATTGTTGTTCGTCAAAAAGGCAGTCATATTCGCATGCAAAAAGCGAGTTTCAACGAGACCTTGAAAATCATAGTCCCTGCTCATTCGCCGATAAAAAGATCTACACTCAGCCACATATTAAAACAAACGCACCTTACCACGGACGAGTTCTTGAAATTGTTGTAAAATGCTCGCCAAAATCCATAGCGGCGCGGTGTACGGCGTGGACGCCTCCCTCCTTCGCTGAAGCTACGGAGGGCGCGACGCGGTGTTTTGAGCGGAATCATTATGCTTGCCAATGTTCATAGCGGCGCCGTTTATGGCGTTGATGCTTATGCGGTGGAGATCGAGGTCAACGAGGGGCGGGGCGATCCGCAGACGGTGATTGTGGGGCTGCCGGACGCCGCCGTGAAGGAGTCGAAGGACCGGGTCAACACCGCCATCATCAATTCCGGGTTCGAAATGCCCATGGGGCGGCTGACGGTCAACCTGGCGCCGGCCGACGTTAAGAAGGAGGGGCCGAGTTTTGATTTGCCGATCGCCCTGGGCGTGCTGGCGACGGAAAACGAGGTGCCGGCCGGCGTGCTGGAGCATTTCGCCCTGGTGGGCGAATTGGCGCTGAGCGGGGAAGTCCGCCGGGTGCGCGGCATCTTACCGATTACCCTGGCGATGCGGGATGCCGGGCGCCGGGCGATTATCGTCCCGCGGGACAATGCCGAGGAGGCGGCGGTGGTGGATGGGATTGACGTTTATCCCGTCAACTCCCTGCGCCAGGCGGTGGAACTGCTGGCCGGCCACGCCTCAATGCAGCCGTTCAAGGTGGACCTGGAAAAAGCCTTCGAATCGCACCTGGCGTACGAGGAAGATTTTTCGGACATCAAGGGCCAGGAACAGGCCAAACGCGCGGTGGAAGTGGCGGTGGCCGGCGGCCACAATATTCTTTTTATCGGGCCGCCGGGCACGGGGAAAACCATGCTCGCCCGGCGCATTCCTTCGATTCTCCCGCTGCTGACGCTGCCGGAAGCTTTGGAAGCGACCAAAATCCACAGCGTGGCCGGGGCCCTGCCGCCGCACCAGGCGCTCCTGACCCGCCGGCCGTTCCGCACGCCGCACCATACCGTGTCCGATGCCGGATTGCTGGGCGGAGGCGCGCACCCGGCGCCGGGCGAAGTCAGCCTGGCGCATGGCGGCGTCTTGTTTCTGGACGAACTGCCGGAATTCCACCGCAACGTGCTGGAAGTGCTGCGTCAGCCGCTGGAAGATGGCGTGGTGACGATTTCCCGCGCGGCGGCCAGCGTGGCCTTTCCCTGCCGGTTCATGCTGGTGGCAGCGATGAATCCGTGTCCCTGCGGCTATCTCAATGACCGCCGGCGTGAATGCCGCTGCACGCCGCTTCAGATTCAACGGTACCGCAACAAGATTTCCGGGCCATTGCTGGACCGCATTGACATTCACATCGAAGTGCCGTCGGTGCGCTACCAGGATCTATCGGCGCCGCCGGCCGGGGAAAAGTCCTACGATGTGCGCCAGCGGGTCATGGCGGCGCGGGCGCGGCAGCAAGCCCGGTTTGCGGCGTCGCGCAAAACGCATTGCAACGCCGAAATGCGGACCCGCGATATCCACAAATATTGCGCGCTGGCGGCCGACTCGCAGCAATTGCTGAAATCCGCGATCACGGAGTTGAATTTCAGCGCCCGCGCCTACGACCGGATTCTCAAGGTGGCCCGCACCATCGCCGACCTGGATGGCGCCGACCAGATTCAAACCCAGCATGTTTCCGAGGCGGTGCAGTACCGCACGTTGGACCGCCAGTTCTGGACTTGACCGATGAAACAAAATATTGATTCCTCGCCCGAATATGTGGGTTGAAATATGATTTCACACAGAGACATGGAGGCACGGGGCGTAAAGGCATGGCGCGTTTGATGACATGCCCATCCGAAGCAAGGATAATATGCATACAGCCAATTTTCTGAAATTGCGGGGCGGGTTAATAATTTTCGCGTTGTGCATGGCAGGGCGCAACCTTGCGGCGGATGAGATCAGGTCCAACCTGCCGGCGCAGCCCGGGGCGGACCTGGCGGCCGCGCGCGACCTGGTTGTGCGCGAGGTGCTGGCCGGCGATGCCGGCGGCCGTGAACTGGCTGCCTGGCCCGCGCTGGCGGATGCGGCCCGCGGCAGCCTGCGCAACTGGCGCGGCCCGGTGGCCATGCCCTGGCAGCAATGCTGGGTTTTCCAGGTTGACGATGCCCCGACCGCCAACTGGGAGCATCCCTGCCGGTATGTATTCGTGAAGCCCGATCTGTCCGCCCTGATCGTGCGCGATGCGCGTTCGCCGCTGGCATATAACGCTGCCGGCCCGGCCGTCCGGGAAGGGAATGGAACGCAACCGCTGACGGTGATCATCCCTTATCAACGCCCGGCGCGCCAAGTGCCGGCGCCTGCCGCCGCGCCAAGCGCCGGCGGCAACGCCATCCATTACAACGGCGCGGGCTCGAACTGCTGGGCCGTGATCCTGTCCGGCGGTTACAATGCATTTAATAATCACCTCCGCTATTGGAACGATTGTTCTTTCATTTACTCCACCCTGCGACAGAAATACGGCTACCCGCGCGACCAGATCATCACCCTGATTTCCGACGGACGCGATCCGGGACTGGACCGGAACGATGGCGCTCAATATGTGAATTCCCCGATTGACCTGGACCATGACGGCGCGGCGGATACCGACGGGCCCTGCACCCGGGCCGAAATTTATGACGCCTTTGACCGGCTCGGCGCAACGCTGGCCAGCAACGATCAGTTGTTGGTTTTTACCACCGACCATGGCTGGCAAGTCACCAACACTCACGCCGCCCTGAACCTCTGGAACGGGGAAGATTTTCACGATTACGATCTGGAAGCGTTGACCACCAACCTGCCTTGCCCGGTGATGTTCGTCATGGAACAATGCTACAGCGGCGGGTTTGTTGACAACCTGGATCAGCCGCAGCGTGTCATCACTACCGCCGCGGATTATGAGCATTCTTCATACGCCGGCGACACCTGGCCGGATTTCAATCAATATGCTTATTACTGGACCGCCGCCGTCCGCGGTTTTTTCCCCGGCATTCATCCATGGGAAGACGGCGTGCCATGCAATGCCGATGCCAACAGCGACGGGTTTGTGTCATTCCAGGAAGCCACTGCGTTTGCCATTGCCAATGCTTATGCCGAGGACACCCCCCAGTACCAGTCAAATCCCGAAGAGTTGGGGGATAACCTGTTCCTGATCAAGCATCCGAGCATCGCGTTGTCCATGCCGCGCCTGGCGCTGGCCGGGGATTTGGACGGGGACGGCAAGGCCGACCCGGCAGCATGGAACGCGGCGGATAACTCCTGGAAATTTTACCTGTCCGGCGCCAATTATGCGGCAGCGTCGCTGGCGGCCTTCGGATCAAGCAACGGCTTGCCAGTCTTCGCCGATTTTGACGGCGATGGACGTCCCGATCCGGCATTCTGTCCGGCTGACGGCGTTACCTGGCAGGCGCGCCTGTCCGGCGCCGGGTTCCAGTTATTCCAGTTTGAAATCAATCTGGGAGGAGCGGGGTGGGCCGCCATTGCGGCCGACATGGATGGCGACGGATTGGCCGATCCGATCGCTTACCTTGAGAGCGCCGGACAATGGAGAGCGCTGCTGTCGGGCGCGGGTTACGCTCCGGCGGCGTTAACCTGGGGCGGATTGGGCTGGCTGCCCGCCGCGGCTGATTTCGACGGCGACGGCCGGACCGACCTGGCCTTGTACGGTTATGCATCCGGCAACTGGCTGCTGGCAGCTTCCGGCGCCGGTTACGCTGTCAGCCAGCCATTCCCGATCAGCGTGACGCAGGGCGCGCCGGCGGCTGGTGATTTTGACGGTGACGGCCTGGGCGACCTGCTGGTTTACCTGCCGGATGCCAACCGCTGGTGTTTCAATCTGTCAAGCATGCATTACATGTATTTTCAATAAACTGGAGCAAAAATGATCCGCAAAGCGTTCATCATGGAAGTGCAGCCCGGCAAGATTGAGGCCTACGAAAAGAGCCATAATCCCATCTGGCCGGAAATGCGCGCGGTTTTGAAGCAGCATGGCCTGCATAACTATTCCATTTTCCACGATGCTGCCACGAATATAATGTTTGGTTACGTGGAAATCGAAGACGAGGCGAAGCTGGCGCAGTTGGCCGATATCCCGGTCTGCCAGAAATGGTGGCGCCACATGCTGGAATACCTGGTGGCCGACGATCCCGCCTCCGGCAAAGCCCGGGAACGCTCCATGCGCGAAGTCTTCCACCTGGATTGACATCCGTCAAACGTCTTCTGCCTTGAACCAGCCGCAGCGTGGATGAGAAAGAATATATATGCATCATCTGGAGCGTTCCGTCGGAATCTTTGCCGGTTTTAATTTTTGCCGCGCCTGGTTCGGTGCGCCTTTTTTGACATTGCTGCTGGCGATGGCTGGCGCCATGCCCGGAGCGCTGCCGGCCGCGGAGGCGGTGATGAAATTGAAAGTTGTCAACCAGAGCGGCTTTCCGGACGACCAGGTGTATTTCATAATGGTTTGCCAGGCTCCGCTCGGTTATTTTGATTTCCGCCGGCATTTATTGGTGGAGACGCCGACGTTCACGCTGGATGTCAATGCCATGGCGGCCACCCTGGCGCAAATCAGGCAATACAGCGGCGACGGCACCGCCACGATTGCCTGCCCGGCCATGGGCAGCACCCGGATTTATTTCGCCCTGGGCAGAAATTTCGATCAAATGGGCGGGTTCCCCGCGTCCGGACCGGAAAAGGGGTGGGGCAACCTGGTGCCCTGGGCGATGTTTGAGTTCGATCTTTCCAGCCAGGGGTTTGTGAACCAGAGCAACGTGGATTTTTTCAGCCTGGCTTACACTTTGGCCGCGACCCGGAGTTCCGGCGAGCACGTGACGGTGGGCATAACGACTCCATCCTCCACAATTTTCAGCGCATTTGAGGCGATCCCGCTGCCGGCGGACAGCGGGCGGCAATCCGGGAACCCGCAAATTTTCAAATCGCTGATCGTCAAGGATGCCGCCGGCGCGGTGGTGCGGGTGATTGCTCCGAAAGCCGCCGCCCTGGGAGATGTCAGTTCCCCGGCCACGCTTCCCCAGATGTTCACCCATTTCCTGCGCGATTATGTCAACAATCACTGCTGGAAACCTAACCGCACCTTTTCCTTTTCCAGCAAGCTGGCGGGCGACACCAGCACTTATTACGGGCGGGTCAGCGCCGATGGTCTGACACTTGCGATTTATACCGACGCGGCGATGACTGTCCCGTATGCGGCGGCGCCGATACTGCCCCGCCCGAGCAATGCCTGGGGGAATCCCGCCTTCAGCGTCAATCCCGGTTTGTGGCACAATGTCGGCGCCGCCGGCACGGGGCCAAGCGAGATTGACTGGGGCTACCTGCTTTATGGGCAGGATGGTTATTCTTCAGGGCCGGGGGCCCATTGGCACCTTGACCCGGTGGCTATGGCAATTCCGGTTTCGATCACCCGCGGCGTGATGCATTATGACAATGGCACGACGGCCTGGAAAGACAGCTCGAAATATTACAAAGGTTCCGGCACGCCGGATTATCCGATTTTTCATTACGGCGAAATCCTGCACCGGTTCGGCCTTGCCGGCCATGTTTACGCTCTTTCGTTCGATGATGTTTACGGCCATGATTCCGGCATCAGTTTCACCGACCCGAACGTCACGCTGACGCTCTATCCGTTCGACGCGCCGCCGGCGCTAGGTCCCTGTATCCGGGGCAACGGCCGGCGCGGCGCAGCGGAGGCGGTTTATCCGGAAAAGGTGGCGCTGACTGTATCCCTGCAGGCCGGGCAATATGCCGGCGTCCCGGTGGATTGGTGGGTATTGGCCATCCCGAGTTATGGGAGCCAGTGGTATTGCCTGAATTCAGACCGGCAGTGGTCGGGGTTGCCGGCCGGCGACCTGGCCCAATGCCATCCGGCTTACAGCGGCGCCCTGGAAAATATTGACATCCCCGTGACGGTGTTGCCTGCAACTTCCTTGCCGCGCGGAACGTACCAGGTCTACTTTGCCGTGGATTACCCCATGGACGGCGTTTTGCATTATCCGTCCGAAACCATGCTTCACGATGTGGTGACGGTGGTTGTGCGTTAGTCGCGAGGGGTTATTGAAACTGTTTGATGAAATCGCTGAATTGGGCTTTTAAACGCTCCAATTCATCGTGGACGGCGGCGACGCGGGCTTCCAGGGAGTCCAGGCGTTCATTATCCGCCATGACGGCGATGCGGGCCGGTTCCAACGGCGCGGCCGGAGCCTGGCCCTCTTCCGGAATACCTCCGCACAGCCTGTGCCCATAACGTTCTTCCCGCTGCCCGGGCTGGCGGGGAAGTCTGGCAACCAGGCGGGCGCCTTCCGGGGCAGCCAATTCGTTCAGCAGGGCCTCCACCGCGCCCGTCCCGTCAAACTGAGCCATGCGTCCGGCGCGGGTGCGCAATTCGCCCGCCGTCTGCGGCCCGCGCAGCAGGAGTTCGCAGAGGATTGCCTGTTGGCGGTCGGTTAAAACCAGGACATCCGGCAGGCTGTGGCGGTATTTAAGCACGCGGCTGTTGGCCAGCGCGACGGAAGATGCCAGCTTTTTTTCGCGGAGTTCGTCCAATGCCCGGACCACAGCTTTTTCGTCGGTTTGAATGACGGGATTGCGGTTGGATTTCTGGTTGCAGGCGGCGGTCAGCGCCGCAAGCGTCAGCGGATAATATTCCGGTGTAGTGGCGGATTTTTCAATCAGGCATCCCAGCACCCGCGCTTCCAGTTGGCTTAAGACAATATCCATGGAATTTCTCCGGCAGGTCCGCCGCTGCCGTTACAAATCCGGAAATGCGGCGGACATGAATTTTCGCGTGTCCCAGACGTAGCGTTTCAGTGCGGTTTGCCGGCCTTCCGCGCCGAGGCGCCGGCGCAGGGGGGCATCCCCCGCCAGCCGGCCCATGGCTTCCGCCAGGCCGTTGACATCCCGGAAGATCAGCCCGCCGCCCTGATCAAGCTTTTCTTTCAAAATCGGCAGGTTGCTGACGATCAAGGGCAGGCCGGTGAGCATGCCCTGCACGGCAGCCTGCGAAAAAGTTTCGCGCATGACGCCCTCGTCGCGCGACGGCACCAGCATCACATCCATGCCCCGCAGAAAATCGCCGATCTGCTCGTACGGCTGCCAGGGGTGGGCGATAATTCCGCCATCCGCGAAGAGTGGCGGCTGGTTGAATCCCGCCAGGTGCAGGCGGCATTGCCCCTTGATATCCGGCGGCAGCCGTTCAAAGGCGGCGACGGCGGTGTCGTGGCCTTTCCAGGGACGTTCCAGATGGCCGAGCACGCAGAAGTTCACCGTGGAACGCTTTTCAAACGATGCCGGGGGATGGAACAAATCGCCCCGGAGAATGCCGTAATCAACCCTGACGCCGGCCATGCCGCTGCGGGTGAAGTGCGCGGCGATCTGTCCGTTCACCGCCGTGACGCTGACCGGCAGCGCGCGCAGCGCGCGCACAAACAGCGCGCTCGGTTCGCGGTGGGCGATCAGGCCGAAGCGCGGCGCCAGCCGGCGCAGCAGGAGCAGCAGGGGAACCAGCCGGTCGCCGGCATTGCCCAGCAGCGCCAGGTCAAACCGGCGCCGGCGCATTTGCCACAACGCCGCCAATCCGCCGGCCATGTCCGCCAGGTTGCCCGGCAGGGCGGCAAGCTCCAGCGCCGGTGTGCTGCCGGCAGCGGTGCCCTCGATCAAAGGCGCCCAACTGCGGTGGGCTGGCGCCGTTACCGCGTACCCCAGGGCGGCCAGGTCGCGGAGCAGGGACAGGTTGAAAAGTTCCACGCCGCCGGGCGCTTTTTGGGCCGGGTGCAGGAGCACTTTTTCGATAAACAGGATGTTTTGCATTGCTTGCAATATGGAAAGCCGCCGGGCGCATGTCAATCTTAATTTCAGCGCTATCAGAGTACCGGGCAAAATTTAGTGGCATTCCAATCCGGGATGTTGTATACTGCCTGCGTTAAACAGCGAGCGTCAGGTGTTTTCACGGGTGAGGGAAACGGCGGCGCCGCGCCAAAGGAGCAGTAAGCATGAAAGCCAAAGTGGATGCGGACACTTGTACGGGTTGCGGGCTGTGTGCGGATACCTGTCCCGATGTGTTTGAAATGGACGGCGATGTAGCCAAGGTGAAAACCGAGGTTGTCCCCGCGGATGCGGAAGCCGCCTGCCGCGAAGCGGCGGAAGGCTGTCCTGTCGAAGCGATTACCATTACGGAATAAAGCAAAAAATTCCCGGCGGCAGCGGGGTTTGTTCCGCCGCTGCCGCCGCCCGGGCAACAAATACGGCGCGGCGCGGGCAGAGTAGTTGCGCCGGCCGAAGGCAATTTTCATGAGCGCTAAAATTTACATAGTTTTTTACAGCATGTACGGCCATGTTTACCGCATGGCCGAGGCGGTGGCCGAAGGCGCGCGCGAGATTGAAGGCGCGGAAGTAAACCTGTTCCAGGTGACGGAGCTCGTTTCGGATTCCGTGCTGAAAGCGACCGGCGCCGCCGATGCCCGCCAGGCATTTCAGCATGTGCCGGTTATCAAGCCCGCGCAATTGGCGGACGCGGACGCGTTGATTTTCGGAACTCCCACGCGGTTCGGCAACATGTGTGCGCAGATGCGGCATTTGCTGGACCAGACCGGCAAATTATGGGTGGAAGGCCGCCTGATCGGCAAGGTGGGCAGCGTTTTCACTTCGACGGCTACCCAGCATGGCGGCCAGGAGACCACTATCAGCAGTTTCCATAACACCTTGCTGCACCATGGAATGATTGTGGTGGGCGTGCCTTATTCCGAGCAGCGTCTGCTGGAGATGGGAGAAATCACCGGCGGCACGCCTTACGGCGCCTCCACGCTGGCGGGCGGGGACGGTTCGCGCATGCCCAGCGAGAATGAACTGGCCATCGCCAGGTTTCAAGGAAGGCATGTCGCCGGCATTACGTTAAAACTAACCCGCCCGTGAGAGTGGGCCTTTTTTTGACAGGAAAGCGCTTGACATTTGCCGGCGGCGGGCTATGTTAAAAAGCCTTTTGGTCAAGCCGCGCCGCGGCCAGCATCAAATGCCGGATGGTGTAACGGTAGCACAGCAGACTCTGGATCTGCTTGTCTAGGTTCAAATCCTAGTCCGGCAGCCACCTTGGACGGCTGCGAGACAGCGCATTTCCCCTCGGGCTGGTTTTGCCCGCAACAACCATGGCCTTTGCGGTACGCCTGCGGAATCGCCGGCGGCGGCGGTGGGATTGCTCCATAATTCCGCCCTTCCGACTGCAATCACCCGCGGCGTTCAGGCCCCATGCCGTCGGACGCTGGTTTCGGAAATTGCATATATTGCAGCGTTTCCATCAATTGCCGCAGCGGCGGCCTGTGCTAGGATAACCGCCATGGCAGTGCAATACCGCGCCGGCTGATCCCGGCCAAAAATGCTTGAGGATACCATGGGCACAAAATTAAAAATTGCGTTATTGGGCGGCGGCAGTCTTTATTTTGAAAGCGCGATGAAGGAAATTGCCATGACGCCGGAACTGGCCGGCAGCGAGCTGGTTCTGTTCGATCCCGACAAGCGGCGCATGGAAATCATGCGCCAGGTGGGCGTGCGCATAGCCGCCCTGAGCAAATCGGGGCTGTCCGTGCGCTCCACCGGTCAATGCGCCCGCGCCCTGGATGGCGCCAATTTCGCCATTGCCTCGATCGGGGTGCATGGGCCGGGTCATCGCTGGCACAAGGCGGATTCCGATGCCGTGGCGAAATTCGGCATTATCCAGACCACCGGCGACACGGTAGGGCCCAGCGGGCTTTCCCAGGCGCTGCGCATCATTCCGATTTTCGTGGACATCGCCCGGAAAATGGAAAAATACTGTCCCGATGCCTTCCTGCTGAACCATTCCAATCCCATGTCGCCCATTTGCCGGGCCGTGTCGAAATACTCCTCCATCCGGGCCGTGGGCTACTGCCATAACGTGGCCGGCGATGTCCGCTATTTCGCCGAGGCGTTGGGCGTGGACCACCGGGAGCTGGATGTGACCGCCGCCGGTCCGAATCATTGCCTGTGGCTGCTTGGCATCCGGCACCGCGGGCGGGACGTGTATCCCGAGTTGCGCCGCCGCCTGGCGGCGCGTCCGGCGCCGCCCCGGCACCAGTTTTCCCAGGAAGTGCTGGATTTGTTCGGCCTGTTCCCCGTCGGCGGGGATCGCCATATCATCGAGTTCTTTCCGCATTCCCGGCGCGCAGGCAAAACCAAAAATATTCCCTATGGCCTGGAGTGGCGTTCGGACATGATCCGCAGGAATGCGCTTGCCGCCGAACTCAGCAAGGAACCACGCGCCATCGAGTTGAAAGCCGCGGGCAAAAAACCGATTGAATTTCCGAAAGAAAATTCGCCCGAAGCCATGGGGCGGCAGATCCAGGCCCTGGCTTTCGGGCCGGACATGGTGCATTACGTCAACGTGCCCAACCGGGGCGCGATCTCCAACCTGCCCGACTGGGCCGTGGTGGAATTGAAAGCCGTTGTCGGCCAGGGCGGCGTCCGCCCGATGCAGGTGGGTGAACTCCCGCCCCAGGCGGCCCGTTGGAGCGCCGCGCAATTATACGCCCACGAATTGACCGTGGAGGCCGCGGCGGAAGGCAGCCGCGCCAAGGCGCTGATGGCGCTGGCCTGCGACCCCATGATCCGCGATTTCCACGAAGCCCGGAAGGTTTTCGACGCCCTGGTCAAGGCCCAGGCTGGGCGGCTCGACCGGTTCCGGAAATAGCGTCGGTCAGGCGTCAGGCGCGCAGACGCGGTTTCCGGCGCCGTCAAAAGGCAGGCCGCCTGGCTGGCGGCGGCGCGCCGATGTCGTCGCCGGCCCGGTAGCGGGCCGGCGTCAATCCGGTCCAGCGGGCAAAAACGTGATAAAAAAACGACAGTTCCTGGAAACCGGTTTCAGCGGCAATTTGCTTGATGGTTTTATCCGTCAGCCGTAAAAGGGTGCAGGCGCGTTCAATCCGCCGTTGCCGGATATAGGCCGCGGGGCTGGCAGAGACAGCCTGGCGGAATAGCTGCCGGAGATACACCTCGCTGAGGCATGCGCGGCGCGCCAACGCGCCGACGGCCAGTTCCGGGTCGTCCAGATGCTGCTCAATCCATTCCAGGGCGGGCAAGAGCCGGGCCATCTTGCCGTGCAACTGCCTGGGCGGCCGGCGGAATCTTTTGCCATGGTTCCGGATGATATGCAGCAGGACTTCAAACACCCTCTCCGCGAAAGACCGTTTCCATCCCGGCGCCTGTAAGGCGTATTCCCGGACCAGTTCATTACAGGCGGCGGCATAGGGCGACGCCGGGTTCGCCGGCAGGCGCAGGGGAAAATCCAGGAGCGTCAGCAGATTGATCCCGCCGTATACCTGCGCGTTGAAATGGACCGAAACATGCCGCACTCCTGCGCCCCGCCGGAGCTGCACGGTATGGGCCAGGCCGGACGGGATCAGCAGCAGGTCGCCGGCTTGGAATGTCCGGCGCCGTCCGGATTCGTCGGCGCTGAACCAACCGCCGCCGTTTTCAAACCAATACCAGAACGAATTCGTGATGATGCGCGGGCCGACGCGCCAGCCGTCCTTGCAAAGGTATTCCCGGGCGGAGAGCGGGGTGATGACCGTGTTTTCCAGCCATTGGTTGACCTGGCCGTGCGGGTCGGGGATTTCATCGGCAAATGGCTTGAAATCATCCGGCGGGCGCAGCGTATCGTACCGGCAGGCGGCCGGCCATGGGCGCCCCAGCGGAAATTTTTGGGGCGGCCGGGCAGGCAGGCCGGAATTTTGATAGTGATTGTGGATGGCCATACCGGATTTTTACTTTACCCTGAATCCGTGACGGGATTTTGTTTTTATTATATAATGATGTGAGAAGCAACCATTTACGATTTGTTAAATAGTCACAAAAATTACAACCCGTTTTATTGAAGAAAAGAGCGCCCTCCGGGTGAGGCCGGGATGTCGCATCTGCTTTGTTGCGAAGGATTCGCGGTATATGAATACAGCGTCATCCTTCGCGCCGCGCATCTGCGGCATCCGGGCCTCATCACGGATTCAGGTTTACTACAGATGAGCCGGCGGCGCAATCCGTTTCCGCCCGTGCTTTTGGATGAGGATGAGGCGTTTTCAATTGAAAGCAGTGTTCAGGATTCGGCGTTCAGTGTTCTAAAAATCGCCGCTGCGGTTCCGCAATTTTGCCGATCCCTGCTGGCTGCGCCGGTATTTCATCGGCGGCATGCCGGCAAGGCGGTGGAACATCCGGCTGAAATAATATTCATTCGGCATACCGGACAGATGGGCGATTTCCTTGGCTGAATAATCCGTGTACGCCAGCAACAGCCGGGCGCGCGCCATGCGCTCGCGCATCAGCAGGGATTGAAAGGAATGCCCGAAAATCTCCGTTACCAGGTGGCTGGCGCGCGAGGCGGAAATTGCCAGCGCGCGCGCCAGGTCGGCCAGCCGGATCGGGCGGGAGGCATTGATTTTGATGAACTGCAGCACGGCGGCTTTGCGGGTGGCGGGCTTGGTAGGGGTGTCGAACTGATGCCCGGTTTCCGCGAGCAATCCCGGCACCAGCATTTGCAGCAACCGGCGAACCCGGTCCGCTTTTTGGCGATTCCATTCCGGCAGGCGCCGCCATGCCGCCAGACAGTAACTATCAAAAGACCTGGGCGCTTGTCTGGCGCGCCAGAATCCGGCAAACATCACGGCCAGCAAGATTCCTTCGGGCGTTTTAATCGGCAGCACAATTTCACGCAGGCCCTGCCGGCAATTGTGCGTGAAAGGCGCCCGGGCCGCCGCCGCGCGGCGTCCTACGCTGTCCTTGCAATGCATGATGCAGGATTGGCGCGGGCTGTTTTGGCAGACGGCAAACCGCCGGTGCGAATGCCGGCGCGCTCCGAGCAGGGAATTGCCTTCCTGGTCATGAAATATCTCGGCGACATCATGCAGGGTGATCTGCATCCCCAGCAGGTTTTCGGCATCCAGCAGGCATTGCTCCACCCGCGAGACGGTTGGCCGTAGGCGTGATTGTTTTTCCATGGCTTTTTTTGTCAGTCAAGAATTATGCTGTTAACAGCAGGATAATGTAAAATAATGGCATGATCAATCATTTTGTTAAGCCAACCGCCGGGGTATAAATTGTAACCAGTAATACTTGCGCTTGCATGGAAGCTTGCCGGCCGCAGCAGCGGCTTTGAAGTCAAGCAGGGTCCTCCCGGAAGCATGGTTGGCGCTGCAAAACAGGAGGCATAAGTTAAAATTTAAAATTGCCGCGGCCGCGGCGGCGGCGAAAATGCAATTTCAAAAGGAATAGAAGCCGTATATCTGGCGGATGACGCTTTGCCGGCCGGACTGGCGGCCTTGCCGGCACAAACCGTTGATGGAAAAACAAACAACGAAAGAAATAATGATGCACAGCTTGACAAAACAATATACCGGGAAAATATGCGCTTTGCTGGAAACCATTGCCGCCAGGGAAAACGGGAAAATACAGCGCGCCGCGGAATTATTGTCGGACAAGGTCGTGGAAGGAAGGTTGATTAACATATTCGGCGCCGGCGGGCATTCGGCCATCGCCGCCATGGAGGTTTTCTGGCGGGCCGGCGGGCTGGCGCAGGTTAACGCCATGTTTCCCGCCGGCACCAATATCGTTTCGGCCTGCCCGACAACCGCGCGGATTACCGGCCTGGCGCCGTATATCCTGAATTTTTACGATGTGAACAAAGATGACGTGCTCATCCTGGTGAATTTTTACGGCTTGAACACCATTTCGGTGGATGTGGCGATTGAAGCAAAAAAACGCGGAGTGCATTTAATCACCGTCAATGCCCACAAGTTTGCGCGGCGCATTCCGAAAAACTTCAAGTGGCGGCACCCCAGCAAGCGCAACATCAACGATTATGCCGAAATAGCCATTGACAATCACGTGCCGTATCCCGATGCGCTCCTGGAGTTGAAAGGGCTGAAAGAACGATTCGCGCCTTCGGCCACGACTTTGACCTGTTTTGTGCTGAATTGCCTGATGGCGGAAACGATCCGGCTGATCAAAACCAAGGGCGGGCAGCCGGAAATCTGGCTCAGCAACAACATTCCCGGATGCGATGAGCATAACAAGCCAATCCACGACAAGTACCGCCACCGCATCCACCATTTATATCCGGTCTGGTAATCACAGAGGCAAAACAGATATCTGCCGCAATAACGCGTGGAAAATATATTGCGCCGGCAATCCGCCGGCGGCATGCATTATGCGCGCCTTCTGGCGCCGGTAGCGAAATGCAGCGATCATGAGCCTTTCTAACAACCTGACGTTGGTGTTGCCCTATGCCGATGCCGCCCGGCGCTGGCGCGTTTGGGCATTGTCCGAACAGGGAATCAATTTCCGGCGGGATTATTTCCGGGCGCAGCGGTGCACCATGGCCTTCGCCGCGCTTGAACTGCGGACTTATTTAAGCAAGTCCGATCCGGACCTGAATATTGCGGTGGCGGGGAAGGCGCCGCGGTCCGGCAGATTCATCGAAATGCGCGTCGCGCCCGGCCTGGATGACGATGGGTTTAGCATGGTGCCGCAAGGCGACGGCATGATTGTGGATGGGCATGGACGCAAAGGGTTGCTGAACGGAGTGTACGAATTGCTGCATCGGCGCGGCTGGCGCTGGCTGGAGCCGGGACCTTACGGTGAATCGGCGCCGCCGCCCGGCCGGGATTACTGGCCGCGTTCCGCTTTTACGGTGATCCCTTCGTTCCAGTACCGCGGGATGGACGCATTTTGCGAATCGCAGGATTCCAACCATATGCTGCTATGGATGGCCAGGAACCGTTTGAATTTTTACTTCAGGAAATGCGTCAGCGGCAAGCTGGCCGATAAACTGGGGATGTTCAGCCGCAAGGGCGGGCATATACTGCAACGCATGCTGGCGCCGGAGCGCTGCCTGCCGGACGGGAAAACAATCTGGGATGCGCATCCGGAATGGTACGGGGTGGACGAGCGCGGAGAACGGTCAAAAAAAAGAATCCAGTTGTGCGTCTCGCAGCGGCCGCTGCTGGAATTCATCGGCAAGGAACTGCTGCGCCTGCTTGCAAAAGAGTTGGAAAATGTAGACATAATAGACATGTGGGGTTTTGATTCCTGGGGGAAGCAATGCGCCTGCAAGGGATGCGCAGCGCTGGGCAATGGTGCGGACCGCAATCTGTTCATGCTTTCCTTCCTGCGGAGGTATCTCGACCGGGCGCGCGTCCGGGGCCGGTTGAACCGGCGGGTATGGTTGAACATCGCCGCTTATGAAGGCACGGCGACCCTTGAAGCCCCCAGCCGTCCGGTTCCCGAGAACCTCAGCCGGGCGGGGGACATGGTTATTTATTACCCGATCAGAAGGTGCTACCGGCATAATCTTCAGGACAGGCAATGCGGGGTAAACGACCGTTACCGGGTCGAGTTGGCGGCCTGGGGGAAACGCGCGTCCGGCATGGTTGTATGGGCAGGCGAATACTATAACGTGTCTAATTTTTCCAACCTGCCGCTGCTTTTCACTTCGTTGTTGCCGGCCGACATGCGGTTTTATTATGCCTGCGGCGCGCGGGGCGCCACGTATATGCATCTCCCCTATGTAAATTGGGCCATGCGGGCTTTAACCCAATTGCAGCATGCCCGGCATGCCTGGAATATTGATGCTTGCAGCCAGGATGTGGTAGATGATTATTTGTCGCGCAAATATGAATTGTACGCCGCAGAAATGCGGCAGGTTTACCGCTTGATTGAAAAGGGGAGCGGCAACATATCGTCGTGGGTTAGCTGCACCGGCTGTCTGTCTTCCAGATTAAAAGGATGGGACGGCAGGACTCCCGACAGGGAAATTCAACCATTGCATTTCGACTCGGACGCCGTGGCGATTAAAGCATGCCGCCGCGATTGCGCATACTGGCGGGAAGCTCTCCGCAGGATTGAGAAACTGTTGGCGCGGGAACGCGCAAGAAATGTTGATAATATTCCGCCCGACCCGTATTATAAGCCGGTTAATCCGCAGGAAGCGGACGCCTTGAGATATTACGACGCGCTGGAATACAGGCTGAGCGAAGATTGCCGACTGATGGTCTACGGCGTGGACACGCTGAGCCTGCTGCTGAAAATGTATGAATACTATCGCGCGCTTTACCTGCTTGATGTCCCGGCCGCGGATCGCAAGTGGCGGGAAGTCGAGCGGGTGTCCGCAAAAATGGCGGCTTATTGGGCGCCAATCACTTATGAACACCCGGGGGTCGGGCTTGTCACCATGGACGCGTTAAGCCGGACAATGCTGCGCAAATGCGTGACTCGCTGCCGCGGCGCGCGCCGCGCTGGCCGCCGGCGGGCAGGATTGCTGCGCTGAAAACTGCCCGCGCAGCCTTGCGCGCGCCGCGGGCATGATATGCGCCGTAAATTTTAAAATGCCCATCTCGGGAAAACATAGCCGGTGACATGAATGCTGTTACCACCATAGCAGGCGCACGCCCGCGCCGGGAGGACCAATGAAGCTCAAGTTGCGGAGATTGGCGGCAGTTTCGTTTTCCATGGTGTTATTGCATGGCGCGACGGCGCAGACTTGCTACGTCTCGCCGTCCGGCGCGCATACGCCGCCGTATGATTCCTGGAGCGCGGCCGCCAACGACATTCAGACGGCGGTGGACACGGCGGCGGCCAGCAACTGGCCCTGCGTGCTGGTCGCCACGGGTTTATACACGGTCTCGGCGAATGTCATCGTGTCCGATCCGCTTATCCTGCGCAGTTGGAACCAGTCCTTGGCCGGCGAGGATCGGATCAACACCATCATTGACGGCGGCGGCAACTGCGCGGTTCTGTATGTCAATCACTCCAACGCCCTGGTGTCCGGTTTCACGATCACCAACGGCAACGGATTGGGCGGCAGCCACAGCCAGAAAGGCGGCGGGGTGGAAATGAATGGCGGCATCCTGTCCAATTGCGTAATAGTCGGGAACCAGGCATCGGTGTACGGCGGGGGCGTGTATCTGACCAACCATGCCGCCATCCGGAATTCCCTGGTACAGTTCAATGCGGTGCCAAGCTATTATGGCGGCGGAATTTGGGCGGGTGACGGTATAGTGGCATGCGTCCAGGTAATCAGCAACACCGCCGGACGTTACGGCGGTGGAATACATTGCAATCAAGGAGCGATTGTTGATGGCTGCGAAATAGCCTGGAACCAGGCCAGCGATGGCGGCGGAGCTTATATAAATCATTCTTCCACCGGGGCGGTGAGAAACTCCCGGGTTCATGGCAATTACGCTACGAATAACGCCGGCGGAATTTATGTCGGATCAATCAACAACCCGGTTGTAAATTGCGTGATCAGCAACAATCTGGCGGGGTACAGAGGCGGCGGAATATATAACGGGGTGATATCGAATTGCGTGATTGTTGATAACCTGGCCTCGAATTTAGGTTCCGGCGCAATCGGCGTAAACCGTATGATCAACACGCTGATCGCCCGTAATCGGGGTAACACCCAGTATGCACTTTACCTGTTTGCGTCAAGCTGGACGGCTGTGGTGGACAATTGCACGATCGTTTCCAACGCCTCCCGCGGCATATCCCTGCAGCGGAATGTAAGGATGCGCAACACCATCATATATTACAACTTGGCGCAGAATTGGAATTTCAACGTTGATCCCGGCCTGAGTCTGACCAATTGCTGCACCTATCCGGCCATCGCCACCAACGGCGCGGCCACCTGCATCACCAACGAGCCGGTGTTTATCAGCCTTGATGATGGCAATTACCGGCTGCAGGCCGAGTCGCCCTGCGTCAATGCCGGCTGGACCGAGCCGGAAATGCATGGGGCGCTGGACCTGGACGGGCATGCCCGGGTTGACCGGTTTTCCCGCCGGGTGGACATGGGGTGTTACGAGTACTTGCCCGCCGGCATGGTGTTTCAGATGCGGTGATTCCCGGCAGGTGGATGAACTCACGCCAAGACGCCAAGATCGCCAGGGAAGAATCCGGGGGATGGCGCCCAGTGGTTATTTTTCACCCGGCGAAAAAGCCGGTCGGCGCGCGCCATGGAAAGCCTTGCGCAGACGCCGGTTGGCGGAACCATGTGTTCGGCGCGTGCTTGCAGTCCCGATGCTTCTGGCGATGGCGCGGCGTTCCTGACGCGTGGATTGCCATTCTTCCCAGGTCCAGTTGATCTTAATTGGTTTGTTTTCGACTTTGCAACGCATTCGCCACCTCTCGCTTCAGCGCGCGGGTTTCAGCCAGGATATTGAATGCCGGCAGCGCAGCCGGAAGTCCACTTCCGGTCAATCACCACAAAGTCCCCGCCGACCCGGGTAAACAGCCCGGCCAGTTGCATGGCGCGGCTTAAAAGGTCCGGCATCGCCGCGATTTTTTCAATTTCCGCCTTTGGGTTCATTTCTTTTTCAAATAATCAAGGTCGTCTAAATCTTTGGGGCGAGCTGAGGCGCTTTTGTTGCGGATCAGACCTTGCAGCCCGATGTAAACTACCGAAATGGTTTGGCCTTTCGACTGCATTTCCGCAATTTCCCGCCCGGGCCATGCTTCTTGAAATTCGATTCCATCAATTCGATTAATCAGGTCTATCCGGTTAGGCGGTCGCCCGAATTGCAAAATCAGGCCGTTTTCCCCTAGTTCCTCGCGCCGCGTTAATCCTGGTATATTGCCGCTCCAAAATTCGGTTAAAGCGTCAAATAAACGATGGGTATTTTCGAGGGCAGCGTTGAAAAAAAAATCAACATCGCCCGTGAGGCGCGGATATCCATAAAAAATGACAGCTTCGCCGCCCACAATCATGTATTCAACCTGATGCTTTTGCAATAGACAGATAAACGCGCGAATATCAGGCGAAAATGATTTGACGTCTATTTTTTGCGGTGGCACTGGCGTGTATCCTTGGCGTCGCGCCCGTATACGCGATCCTTTAATTCTCGCGCGATGAGCAGGCGTTCACGCGGCGACAAATTGATCTGCTGTTGGATATCCCACTTGCGAGCATCTGCGAATGATAATGATTTGTTCGCAATCCGTTCCATAATGATTTCATGATAGCAAACGATGTGGCGCATCACAAGCCGGTTTTTCGTGGATTTAACACGGGCGGCAGATTTGCGCCAGGGTCGTGGACCGTGTCGTAAAGATGTCTGAATTTTGCACCGCGCGCGGCCGGCTGCCGGCTGTTCCTGCAGCCCTGAGCATGTCGAATGGGCAAATATTGGTGTTTCCGGAAACTGTGCTTGTGTAAACATATGGGTGACAATAGATAACCGTGCAAAAATTATTTTGCACACGCTATAATTGCTTTAAATCACTTCCACATCAATATTCGTGCAAAATTCATGAATTGCCGGATTCATACGCCGTCCACGCTGCATCCCATGTCGGCGGCCGCATTGGCAAGCTTCCGGTCATAGATTTTATTGTGTTTTATCCCGGTAATGCTAGTATGGATGGCAATAAAACGCTGTCACTGGCGGTCCCATAAGGGGCGCCATGGCTGTAGGTTATTAGACTGCAGGCTGCAGGTTAAAACCCCGAAAAACATCGGCAAAAAACCGGAACTGTGTTTTCCGATCCGATGCTTGAAATCCGCGGTTTCCCTATAGTCTACAGCCTTCAGCCTACAGGCTGAGCATCCTGTGGGATGCTACTGAACGCAAATCAAATATTAAAACGGCAGTCCGACTGGCAGAAAAGCCGCCAAAAAATGTCATGGACTGAAAAAATCCGGCAAATCGAGCAGGTGCGCAGCGGCGCAAAAACATGGTTGTCAACCGGCGGCGTTGCGCGCCGGAAAGCGCATAACCCCGGGAATCCGGGAATAATCCGCGACTAAATCAGTCCTTGCCGTGAACGGATAAGGGGAATATGATATGGCTGTTGGATGGGCGCAGGATGGAGCGGTGCATGACCAGTAGGACGCGACGGTGTCGTCCCTGGTGGAACGCGCGCAAAGCAGTTTGCCGGAAGGCGAAAGCCTGGCGCAATGCGAAAAATGCGGCGCCGCAATCCCGCTGGAGCGCCGGGAAGCCTTGCCGGGCGTGAGGTTTTGCGTGCGCTGCCAGGCCGAACTGGAATAAAAACAATCGAGACTCTTATGAAGAAAAATTCAATCGCTGCCATGCAACGTGTGAAAACATTATGGCTTGCCGGAATCATTTGCTGCGGCGTCCGGGCGCCGGCCCAAACGCCGGCGGCACTGGTGAGCAACGCGGTCAGCCAGGTGCGGCTTAACCTGGAAGCCGCGTTGGAGAAAACCGTCCCGTCCCTCAGCCTGGTGGTGCAAACATCCAATGAAACTTATTTTGCGTCCGCCGCGGCCACCCCGGCCCAGGCGCTCACCCCGGACACGTACTTCCGGTTCGCCAGCAACACCAAGAATTTCACCGCCGCGGCAGTGCTGCACCTGCACCAGCAAGGCTGGCTTGATATAAATGACAAAATAATTGATTCGATACCCGGGTATGACATGCCCTACGTGCCGGCCAATTCCAACTGGAACATTCCCAACAAGCATGCGATCACGATCAGGCAATTGCTGGGCCACAGCGCCGGTGTTTACGATGTGGACAACGACGACGTTCCGGGTTGCGGCGGCACGAGTTATACCGGCTATCAAATATCGCTGGACCCGGCCCACCAGTTCACGGTCGAGGAAATGGTGGCGCAGGCCGCGCTCCATCAGCTTTCGTATTTCAAGCCCGATGAAGGCTATCATTACAGCAACACGGGTTTTGCCATGCTGAGCGAAATCATCGCCCGGGTATATTCGGCCCATAGCGGCGCGGCCAAAACCTGTTCCGATTACCTTCAGGACCATATCATCGGCAGCAATGCGCCGGTATATCTGCCCGAAATCCACTTCCCGAATTTGGCTTCCGATACGGCCTTGCCAGAACCGTTCGTCCCCGGAACCACGTATCTGCCCAGCAACCAGGTGGAGATTGTTTCCAACGCCAATCTCAGCGCGCAGGTCGGCGAGGGCAACGGCTATGGAACCCTTAGCGCACTCAACCGGTATATCCGAACCATGATGAAGGGCGAAAATGTCCTGAATACCCAAATGGTCAGCTTAATGCAGACCAATACGGCGCCGCACAACGTCAATTACAGTTTCGGGTGCTTCTTTACGCCGGATATTGGCTATGGGCATAACGGTTCCCGCGTGGGTTATCTGTCCATGATGGCCTATCATCCCGACCGGGACCTGTCCACCGTGGTCTGCCTGCCGGTGCAGGACTGGTCGCGGGATATGGAAAGCTTCATGAAATGCTTCAATGCGCTGTACGAGGCGGCCAATGCCGCCGCCGCCGCGCTGGGATACCAGGCGACGCCAGTCTTGACTCCCGGCGCCGACACCAACTTCAACTTGGCCGCCAATATCGAACAGGCATTTGTTTTCACAGCCACAGCCGGAGTCTATTACACTGCCGCCATCCTGGACGCTCCGGCCGACGCAATATTGGGGCTGGCGCCGGCGGCCAACCCTGCCGCCCGCCAGGGGAGCATCAACTCACTGGAATGGGTCTGCCCGGCGCCGGGAACCTATAAAATTTCCGTTGTTTCCACTTCCGCGTTTTCCTGCCGTCTGCAACTAACGGCCCGGGATTACGCCGGACCGCTGATTACCGCCAACGGCCTGACCGGCAGCGGTATTTTACTGACCGGCGCCGACCGCCTGAATATTGCCGCCCAGGTGCTGCGCATGGATGATTACATCGGCGTGCCTGTGGATTGGTGGATCGCCGCCTGGGCCCGCGATGCCGGCGCCTGGTATTATCTCGGCCCAGACCTGGCCTGGGCGCAATTTGACGGCAATACGGCCAATTGCCGGCCGGTCTTTCAGGGCGCCGTCAACAATCTCGCGCCGGTCGCCGTGGCGCAGGACTTGCCGCTGGCTCCCGGGGTTTATCAGGTCTGGTTTGCGCTGGATTACCCGATGGACGGCATCCTCAACCTGGACGGAACCATCGTAATGTCAAGCGCGACCGTCACCGTGCAGCCTTGATCCGCGAGGGCTAATCCCGCGGCCATCAGTGCCGGGCGCTTGCCAGCCGCACTTCCTTGATTTCCGCAAATGCCCGGTCTATCCCGTCAATCCCGGCAATCCGCACGGGCTGCAGTTTTAAATTTATCCGGCCCTGCGGCAGCCGCAAGACTCCAAGCGTTTGCCGGTAAAACCTGAAACGGGTCAGGGGAGACGGCACGCGGCCGATGACCACCGGGAATTGCCTGGCGTCGGCGATCAGCGGCGAGGATTTGACTGTTCCCTGTACTTCCCGGCCAGCAGCTTGGACCCGGTAAACGCTGCCCGCCCGGCTTGGGTCGCAGCGAATGACGACCTGCACCTTGTAATTGCCGGCTTTTGCGCAGTGGATTTTCCATGCCGCCGCCTGCTCCGGCCGGGTCCAGTTTTCGAACACCTTGTACGATTCCCGCGCGGCAAACCGCGCTTCATCCGCGTATTCATCCACCACGCGGATCAGGTTGCCCTTGCGGCTTCGTCCGGAGACTACGGCCGCCCCCGGCCGGAGCGCGGCCGATTGGCCGGCGCGCAGTCGGATTGCCGGAACGGTTACGGGTTTATGCAGCGGCGGGGGCGGCACGCGGGAGTAAGTTAGGACGACCACGTTGCAGCCGGTCTGGGGCGGCACGGCCGGCAGTCCGTCAATGGCTAATCCGCCCTCCATGATCCGGGCGGAAAGTTTTGCGCGCGAGCCGCGCAATTCCACTCTGGCTGGCAAGGCGGAATAATTCGTGATCAGGAACCGCGACAGTGCGGGCCAGGCGGGCAGGAACACATGCACCGTCTTGCCCCGGCGCGCCGCGTAAAGCTCGGTGGCGTAATATTTGCCCAGCCGGATTTGGCCCCGCTGCGATTCCAGCGGGAAAAAATCCGTCCCGTAAATTGACGCGGCATTGGCTTTCACCCATTGCCCCGCCTGGCGCAGGAGGCGCAGCCGGTCGGGCGGCAATGTGCCGTCCGCCTTCGGGCCGATATTGAGCAGGAAATTTCCGCCATGGCCGACGCAATGCGCGATGGATCGAATCAGGTATTCCAGCGAAAACAGTGGGCAATCCCGGACGTAGCCCCATTCCATCCCCAGCGCCTGGCAGCACTCGTACAGGCAACCGCTGAGATCGCCGGGCAAGTCGCGCTCGGGCGTATAAAAATCGCCATACCCGTTGCGGTCGTTGATCGCGGCTTCGGGTTGGAGTTTTTTGATCATCCGGTAGATTTGCGGCGGCGGCGGATCACCCGGCAGGTCGGGGCCGTAGGCGTCAAACCAGATGCCGCTCACCTTGCCGTAATTCGTGCATAATTCCTTCAGTTGTTCCTCGAAGTACGCGAGATAGCCCGGCCAATCCGGCGTCTGGTCCGGCAGCGGCTCCTTGAGGCTGTAGCGCACCCGGGGGTCATTGACGAACTGGCGGTGGTGCCAGTCCGCGCGGGAGTAATAAAAACAGATCCGGATGCCGCGCCGGTGGCAGGCCTCCGCCAGTTCGCCGATCAGGTCGCGGCCGAAGGGCGTATTGGTGATCTTGTAATCCGTCAGACGGCTGTCAAACATGCAGAATCCGTCCAGGTGCTTTGCCGTGATGGTGATGTAGCGGGCGCCGAGCAGTTCGGCGGCATCCACCCAGTCATCGGCCTTGAACTTGAGCGGATTGAATCCGGCCGCCATGTTTTCATATTGCATCCGCGGAATACCGGCATTGCGCTGGATTTGTTCGCCGCGCGCCAGCATGGCGTAGGGGCCGAAATGGACAAACATCCCCAGCCGCGCCTGTTTGAACCAGCTCAAATTCGGATCCGGTGGTTTTCTGATCAAGCCATGCATTTTCAATCCTTCCCATTCATTACAATCCGAAACAAATGAAATTTACTACCTGAATATTGCGCGATGCAAGCGCAATATTCAGACCGAGCCAAGCGGTCCCACGGCTGCGTCATTCCTGCGGCTCACCAGGGACGGTTCGCCCCACCGGCCGAACACCCGGTCTGCAAGGTAGGGCGAACCCTCCGGGTGAGCCGCCGCACAGTTTGGGCCGACCTTATTTACGAAGCCTGCAACGAATCGCAGATGCGCCCAACTTTGCCGGCCATGCGCCTATTTGCTTGCATCGGCATGGTGATCGGCCATAATCATCAGCGTGGTGGTGGTGCGGCCGGTTGGATACTGCGATTTATTCCGGTTGACCATGGGCCGCAACCGTACTTCTGCTTCCACGATGAACTTCGAATGCCAGGCGCGATTTCAGTTGAAACGGCACAGACAATAATTGTCGGCATTGCCCGAACGCGTTTTCAAGATGAAACTTTTATTTCTCGGGACAGGCGCAGGTGAAATGTGGCCGACGCCGTTTTGCCTTTGTCCCGCCTGCCGGGCGGCGCGCCGGGCCGGCCGGATCATGGGCTGCGCCTCGGTGCTGGTGGACGGCCGGTATCTTTTTGACGCCCCATCCGGCCTGGGAATGAATCTCGCCCTGATGAAAGTCGAGCCGAAATTTCCGTTCCATATTTTCATTTCGCATTCCCACCAGGACCATTTCGATCCGCAGGAGGTGGTTTCGGCGCGGTTGCAGCGTTCGCGCGGGATGACCCTCTACCTCAACCGGACTGCCGCCGGCCTGTTGCGGCATTATGCGCGGTTCAACCGGTTCCGCGATTTCAGCCGGCAGCGGCCGGATTATCATGTCCGCATCCTCGCCCCGTTCCGTTCCGTGCGCGTGGATGCCCGGACGTCGGTTCTGCCCATTCTGGCCGACCACGATCGAACCTATCATGAACAACCCTTGAATTACATCTTGCATCTCGGCCGGAAATCCCTGTTATATGCCTGCGATACGGGATGGTATTCCGACCTTTCCTGGTCGGCCGTGGCCCGCTGCCGGTTTGCGGCGGTGGTACTGGAGTGCACCTGCCTGCGGACCGTGACCGGCGGACGCAAGCACATGGATTTTGAGCATTTCCTTATGTTCGTTCAAAAATTGCGTCAACTGGGATGCCTGGCGCCGGGCGCGCGGATTATTGCCACGCATTTCAATTTGCATGATTACGATACCCGCAAAATCGCGCAATTGCGGCGGCAGGGCATAACGATTGCCCGGCGGGGGATGGAATGCGTATGTTGAAGGCGGTATTCTGCGATGTGGACGGAACGTTGACCGGTCATGCCGACAAGCCGACGGATGCGGATATCCGCGCATCCATCCGGCGGTTGCGGCAGAAGGGGGTTTTATTCGGCATCGCCACATCCCATGCCTTCGATGAGCCGCTGACGCGCCGATTCTTTAAATACTATGCATTTGACTGCATGGCGCTGGAAAACGGCTCCGATTTGTATGTGCGCCAGCCCGGCGGCCGTTACGCTCGGCTTGCGCAATTCCAGGCCGGAACCTCCCGCCGCCGGCGGCAGTTGGGAATGCTGGCCGGACTGCTGCGGGGGTTGGCCCGCTACGGCGGCGGCCTGCCCATGCAGTTCGGCGCGGAAGCAAACCGCGCGGAAGATTTAACAGTGGGAACCTGCCGGTTGTCGGCGCAATATCGCCAGGCGTCCATTTTGCTGCGGACGCGGGGAGCGCATGCTGATTTGCGCCCGCTGATCCGCAAATTGCGCGCGGCGGCCGGGCAAAACGGGTGGCGCTTGAAGTTCATTGAACCCCGCCGGGATTTTGTGGAAATTGCCGCGGCCAACAAGGCGGAAGGAGTGCGGGCGCTATGCCGGCATTACGGCATTGCACCCCGGCATATCGCCGGGATCGGCGACGGTGAAAACGACCTGGAAATGCTGGCCATGGCGGGTTTGCCGGCTTGTCCGTCCGATGCGCCGCCGGCGCTCAAGCGGATCGTCCGCCGGCGGCGCGGCCTGATCGGGCCGGAAGCGGAGTATGCCGGGGTCCGGCATATCCTGAGGATTTTAGCGGACAGGCCTGGCGGAGCCTGATCCGCAGACGCCTCGCGTTCCTGCAGCCCCTGTATCAGTCCTACGTATCGAGGCCGTCGGAAATCATTCCAGCACCACCATGGCATGGGCCTCCACCTTCGGCACTACGCATACAATCCGGCCGTCGGGTTGTTTTTCCATGGCCAGCGCGCGCATTTCCGGCGCCAGGTAAGCGCGTTTGATTCCGTGGCCGGGGTCCGGCCGGTACGCCACCCGGACATCATGCGCCGGCAGGATGGATTCCGGTTCGGCCACGCCGGGGCTGATATATTCCACCAGTTCGCAACGCAGCGGCGCGGACTGGAAATTGACCAGGTGAATGATAATCCGTCCCAAATCATCCTGAAAGGCGGTGGCTTCGATGGAGGCCGGCCCGTCAACAACAATCCGCTCCCTGCCGGCAAAACTCCAATGCAGGGCATTGGTCAAAATGGTTTTGGCGTAGGCAAACCCGGTCGCGCGGTACAAACTGCCAAATTTAGCGGCCAGATACACCGAGCGTCCCCGCCCGAATTTATGCAACACCGCCAAATCGGACGGCGGCGCATAGCCCTGCCCGGATTCGCCCATGTTGCAATTGCAGGAAGCAAATTCGGGCACATGCTGTTCCGATTTTTCCGCGTCCGCCAGGCGCTGCAGGAATTCGCCCGCGCATTCGGCGCTGCTGCGCGCGCGCACCAGCAGCGCCGGCGTCAGCAGCGCGCATGTTTCAGTAATGCCGGCGCTCAGCGGCCCGTTGGGCGGCAGGCGCATGAACCCGTACCCGGCGGTTTTTTTCAACTCGGAGATTTTGAATTTCAAACGGTAATCGCCGGCGGCGGCGGACTCGAAATCAACGCCGAAAACATCCGCCAGCGCGAAATTTCCGCGCTCGCCGCCGTCAGCGTCGCAAAGCGAACTGTTGAAAGTGGCGATGATCGCGCCGCCGCCGGCGACGTAATTCCTGACCGCTTCCGCGTCGGCCTCGCTCAGACAGGCCGCCGCCGGCATCACCACCACCTTGTAACGTTTCCAGCCGCCATTGCGCAGGTGCCGGAGGCCGGCGATGTCGAACGGGATGCCGCTCTCCAGCAATACCCTGAAACAGCCCATGAATTCGTCGGAGTAAAGCCGGGGGTTGTCGCGGCCGTAAAAAATCTTGTTGTCTTCGGAATAAAACAGCGCCAGATCCGCCAGCGAATCCTGCCGGCCGTTCAACCACGGGGCGCGGCGCTTGATTTCCGCCGCGATGTCGGCGTAGTTTTCCATGACCGCGGCGTCCAACGCGCGGTCGGCCGGCAGCGGTTTGTAGCAGATATCCACATTCCAACTCAGATTGTTCGCCACGGTGGACATGGCCGCATTCAAGCGCAGGGCGCGGCTGCAGACCGGCAGCGCGCCGGCCCCGCTGAGCCATGTCAGGAAGGGCTGCATGCCGGCAATCAACTCGGCTTTTTCGGAACTGTAGGCGCGGAACAGGCGCGCGTAGAGCGGCGTGTTGATGGCGCCGCCCGTGTCCAGTGAAAAATAATCCACGGCCTCGCAAAACGCCTCAATCGGCTGCACCCGCTGCCAGGGCAATTCCACCCCGGAATATGAAACGATCGTCAGCAAGGCCGCCGGGTTGGCCGTTTTCACCGTCTGCCGGATATCGCGCATCATGGCTGCCAGGGACTCCAGGCGGAACCGGACAAAATTCCGCCATGCCGGCGATTGCCAGTCCGGCGCGGCGGGCGGTTCCCCGCCATAACATTGTTTGAACAGGGCGCGGCAATGCGGGCAATAACACATGATGCCGCCGCCATGCCGGCCGGAAAAATCGAATTCGTCCACCATGACGCCGTCCAGAGCGTAATGGCCGGCCGCTTCCGCGATCAAACCCAGGATGTAACGGCGGTATTCCGGATGGTTGAAACACACCCGGGAGCCGAACGCTGCGCCCTCCTGGTTGATCTGGCGCCATTCCGGGTGCGTCAAATGCGCGTAACGGTCCAGGCAGATTTGAAACATGCCCACCGCCGCCAGGCCGCGGCGCCGGCATTCCGCGGTAATTTCCGCCACCAGGTCGCGCTCGCCCAGCGCCTGCACCTTGTGTCCGATCCGGGAGTTGAACCAGACATGGCCGGTGTGGGATTTGGCATGGAAATAAAACACTTCCGCGCCGGCAGCGGCGATTTCGCCCACCAGGCGCTCCGCGTCCAGATTGAAATCCACCACCCGCCGCTGGTATTCATAAAGCGCCCGGTCTTTTTGCGGATCGGCGTCCACGATTGCCCAGCCGGTCATGATGCGGCTGATTTTTTCCCCGTTCCATGCGGCAGCGTCCATCTGCTCCTCCCTGTTGCGCATCTAACGTTTCAGTCCGGCTTTGCTAACTCTCCCGGTTATCCTGCCGGATGTGCCTGAAATTCGCCAGCATCCGGCGTGCTGGCGCAAATCATATAAAATTGATGCGAAAAAAGAAATGGCCAAATCGGCTTTTGTTTTGTATAAACCGAACTTTACAGGGCAAACACTAAGGAGTGGAAAATGCAGAAAAAGCTGGCGATTGTCGGGTTCGGAGAGATGGGGAAGCGGCATGGCAGGGATTTCATCGAACTCAGCCGCGGCGCGGTCAAACTGCAGGCGGTGGTGGAGCCGGACGATGTCCGCTACGCGGAAGGCTGCGACTGGACCGGCTGCCGTCCGGCGCGCTACGACAGCGTCCAGGCGCTGCTGGCCGGGGAGATCCCGGACGGCATAATCGTTTCCGCGCCCAACCATTGCCACCTGGCCAGTCTGCTCGAGCTGGAAAAATCCGCCATCCCGCTTTTGCTGGAAAAGCCCCTGGATTCGACCTTTGACAAGATTTGCGGGGTGCTGCGGTTCGCCCGGCGTTACCCGGCGCCGATCATGGTGCACCACGTCATGCGTTACGCGCCCATCGTGCGCAAGGCGCGGGAATTGATTACCTCCGGCGCGCTGGGGCGCGTGTGTTCCGCTAATTTCACGCAAACCATAGCCGGCGCCAGCATGTACCACAACTTCCGCCGCAACATGCAGACCGGCGGCGGGCAGTTGATTGAAAAAGCCACGCATGATCTGGACGTGATGCTGTTCCTGATGGGGCGTAAGCCCCGGCGCGTTTCGGCCTTGAGTTTCCAGCAGGCCTACGGCGGCGACAAGCCCGACACCCTGCGCTGCTGCGAATGCCCGGAACGCGCAACCTGCCGGGAATACAGCGCGCGGGGCATGGCCGGCAACCACGGCGGTTTGCGCGATGTGGCGGCGGCGGACGATCTGTGCGTGTTTGCCAGGGCGACGGACATCCCCGACAACGAGACCTGCACGATTGTCATGGATGAAAATACCTTCGGCGTCTATTCCCATTGCTTCTTTGCCCGCGGGTTGACCAGCCGCGAATACCAGGTTATCGGCACGGAAGCCTGCATGCGCATAATTTTTTCCCAGATGGACGGGCCGCCGGACGGCAGGATCATCCTGACCCCGCGCTATGATGACGTGCCGGGGCGCATCCAGGAATACCGGTTCGCCTATCACGGCCGCATCCATTACAACGGGGCGCCGGGCGTGGTCCGGCATTTCACGGAATTGATGTCCGGCGCGCGCCAGCCGTTCACCACGGTAGAACAGGCCTTCACCGCCGAGCTCATCGGCTGCGCCGCCTATAGTTCGCAAGGCGGCGCCTGGGTGGACTTGCAGGCGATGTTGCCGGAAGATCTGGCGGATGCCTGATGCCGGTAAATTGATGAAGACGGATGCCGGAATACTTTGCCGCCGCCGGAAAATCCCTTGAAGGATTCGGGTCGTATGCATTGCAAGACCAAAGCGCCGGCGCCACCCGCGGACTTGAGGTGCGATTTTCACAATCCGCTGACCGGCCCGGTCATCAATAATTCCCGGCCGGTTTTCTGCTGGCGCCTGGCCGATAGGCTGGGTGTCCCGCCGGCGCAATGCCGGATCATGGTGGGGACCGACGCCGCGCGCCTGATGGCGGGATCGGCGGACATGTGGGACAGCGGGCCCATGCCTGCGCCGCTTGATCCGGTCAGGTATGCCGGAGCGGCCTTGCGTCCTTTTACCGTTTATTACTGGCAGGCAGGTTTTGCCGGCGCCGCCGGCCAAGCCTATGCTTATTCCGCGATAGCGTTTTTCAGCACCTGGAGTCTGCAACCGGGAGATTACCTGGAAGCGGCGCAGGCCATGGTCACGGAAGACCGCCGCCGGCCGGCCGTCTGCGAGAAAATCAACGGCGGCAGGTGGTTTTTCGATTTCGGACAGGACGCCTTCGGAACACTGGAGTTGAGCATTCAGGCTGACGTGCCCCATACCGTCACCGTGCGGATGGGAGAGGTGCAATCGCCCGCCGGCCTGGCCGTTTGCGCGCCGCCGCCGCGTTCGCCCGCCTGCAGCCGGCGTTTCCGCGAACTGGAACTGGAAATTGCGCCGGGACGGCGCCGCTACCGGCTCAAATTGCCCAAGCCGGAGTTCGGGGATGCCTACCAGCCGAAAAACTACAATTGCGCTGCCGCCAGGACTATTCCATGCCCTGCGCATACCGGCGAATTCATGCCGTTTCGTTACGTGGAACTGGCCGGCGTCCCGGATCGCCTGCGTCCGTGCGATGTCGAGCGCACCGTTGCGCACTACCGTTTCGACGGCCAGGCATCGGCCTTCAGTTCGCCGGATGAAAACTTGAACCAAATCTGGAACTTGTGCAAACACACGCTGAAAGCCGCCAGTTGTTTCGGGATATACATTGACGGCGACCGCGAGCGTCTGGCTTATGCCGGCGACGCCTGGCTGGCGCAGTTGGCGCACGGCGCGGTGGATTGCGATTATTCCATGGGGCGCACCACGCTGCTCCGGCTGCTGTCGGATGGCTGCTGGTGTTACGAATGGGCCCTGGCTCTGCCGGCCATGGCCTGGACGGATTACCGGCACACTGCCGACAGGGATTTTCTGCGGCAGCATTTCGACGCGCTGTATCCCATGGCGCTCTGGGATTTGAAACGCCCCGATGGATTGCTGGCCACCGGCGAAATATCCCGCCCGCATCCCTTGTTCGACAAGCTGCATAACCGTGACGCAATCTTTCGCGATCTGGTTGATTGGCCGGCCGTTCTGCGCGACGATTATGAAATCGGGAGGGTGAACCTGTCGGCCAATATTTTTCACTGGCGCGCCCTGGGATGCCTGGCCGGCATGGCGGATGCGCTGGAGCGGACTAAGCAAGCCCGCGCAATCCGCGCGGAACAGCTCCGCGTAGGGCGCGCCATGTACCGGGTGTTGTTCGATGACGGGCGCGGGTTGTTCGTTGACAGCGAAGGCAGCCGCCACCACTCGCTCCATGCCAATGCGTTGCCCCTGGCGCTGGGCTTGGCCCGGGACAGGCATATCCCCGGGATCGTGGATTTCCTCAAATCCCGCGGCATGCGCTGCGGTTTGTGGGGGGCCTTCTTCCTCCTGGAAGCCTTGTGGCGCGGCAATGCCGCCGGCCAGGCGATTGAATTGATGGAGGCGGACGGCGATCGCAGTTGGGCGGGCATGCTGCGCCAGGGCGCCACCATGACCATGGAATGCTGGAACGATGCCTTGAAGCCCAATCAGTCATGGACGCATGTGTGGGGCGCCACGCCGGCCTATTTAATCGCCCGGCGCTTGATGGGGGTGCGGCCATTATCTCCGGGATTCGCCCGCATCCTGATCGCCCCGCAGCCCGGAACCCTGCCAACCGCGCGGTTGCGCACTCCCACGATCCGGGGGCCGGTCGGCGTGAACTTTGCACAGTCGGAAAATTCCTTCGCGCTGGAAGCGGATTTGCCGCCGGGCATATCCGCTGAAATCCGGCTGCCCGTGCCGCCGGGAATGCGCCCGGCATATCTTGAGCCGGGATTCCGATTTTCACCGGAACGCCATTGCGCGATACGCCGGCGTGTGCCGCCCGGGCGCCACGTATTTCAGGCGGAATGGCAGCCGGAAAAGTAACGCCGATCCCGAGATGCGGCGCGCCGGCATGCCGTCAACGGCAGAGGACGCCGGCGCGGCAGAACCAGGAGTCATCCACCTCGGACTTGTACAATTCGCCGGCGCTGTTGCTGACTTCGTACTGGCGGTCTATCTCCATGCCGCCGCCCAGGTGCATCCATAAGGCGCCGAAAAGGTTGTATTCGAATCCGGCGCCTATGCGCCAGCATTCCAGCTTGAAGTCATAATCACCAGGCTCGCCGTCCACACGCACGTTCCACTTGTCGCCCGCCGGCCGGGCATCGGCGTATACCAGCAGCTTCTGGCAGGGGCGCCAGGCGACGGCGGGGGCGGGCAGGATCAGGCTGACCAGCCATTGGGCATGGGCGCGCCAGATCAACCCGCCCAGAGGATACAGGTCGTCGTCGCCGAAGGCGCTGTCGTAAGCCAGGCCGGCGGCGAGGTGCAACTGCGGCAGCCAGCGGTAAACGGCCATGCCGTGCAACTGCGTCTTGTAATCGTCGCGGTTCAGTCCTTCCAGATCGCTGAACAGGCCGGGGGTGACGTTGCCCCAGAACATCCAGTCTTCGCCGGCATCGTGAATGTAATCCAACGGCAGGCGCAGGGCATAGACGTTTTCGTCGTCCAAATCCACGTTGATGAATTCAAAACGGTTGTATTTCACGCCCGCGCCCGCCAGCAGGGTGTGCGCGCCGGAACTCCAATACGGCAGCGCGGCCAGGGCTTCCCACTCATGCAGGCGCGCGCGCGAATCGGCCTGGCCGGTGTCCGATTTTTTCAGGTCGGCTTCGCCGATGTACGTGTACGTGGCAAACGCGTACGGGTCCGCGGGGAAATTCGTGACTGATAAATCCGCTGCGATTTCCGCCGCCCGACCGGCGCCGCAGAGCGCCAGCAGGCCAAACAAGCATCCGCATGAGATTGCACGCTGATTCATAAACGCACCTCCCGGCCGGTTTTGGCTGATTTATAAATGGCATCCAGGATCTTCTGGACCACCAACGCCTGTTCCATGGTGACATCCGGCTTGTCCCGGCCCAGGATCACATCCAGCCAATGCCCCTGGCGGCTGGCCGTCGGATGGCGCAGCTGAACGTTTTGCGGCTCGATCACCTCGTATTCTCCCGGTTTTTTGCCGTAGCGGAAAACTTTCGCGGCAAAGGCTTCGGCGCCCGCTTCCGTGCCGAACAGTTCCAGTCCGTTTTTGTTGTCCTGCTCGGCATGCCGCGCCCAACTGGCTTCCAGGGTCAGCGTCACGCCGCCGGCCAGCCGGATGAAGGCGATGCCGGAATCGTCCACGTCGAACCGGTTTTTGCCGATGTCGCTTTTGCCCCAACGGCCTTCGCCCAGCCCGCGCGGGCCGAACTTGGAATAAACCGCGCCGGAAACGGCCAATGGCCGCCAGTTATCCAGCAGGTACAGCGCCGCGTCCAGGGCATGCACGCCGATGTCCAGGATCGCGCCGCCGCCGGCGAATTGCTTTTGCCCGAACCAGGTGCCGAATCGGGGGCAGCCGCTGCGCCGCAGCCAATATGCCTTGGCCTGATAAACCTCGCCGAATTCGCCGCGTTTCGCCAGCGCTTTTATGGTCTGGATTTTCCGGTTGAACCGCATGTTCATCGCCGGCATCAGGATGCGTTTGTGTTTGCGCGCGGACTCGGCAATCCGCCGCGCCTCGCTGTAATTCAGCGCCATGGGTTTTTCCAGCAGCACGTGCTTGCCGGCGGAAAGCGCCGCCAGGCTGACCGGCAGGTGGAGGTAATTCGGCAGCCCCACGATCACGGCGTCAATTTCCGGGTCGGCGATCAGCTTCCGGAGGTCGGTGTAAATCCTGGGAATCTGGAATTGATCCGCCATGGCGCGGCAGCGTGCGGCGCTGCTGTCGGCTATGGCCGCCACCCGCGCTCCGCCGTAAGCCTTGACGCCGTTGGCATGGTCTACGGCAATGGCTCCCGCGCCGATGATGCCGACGTTGATGGTTTGAGATACCGAGGCTGGTTTTTTCATTCTTGCTCCATTGTTAAAATTTTCCCATGCGGCGCAATGCTTCCAGGGAGCGTCGGACGCTTTCCATGGGCGGGTAGGGGCGGTATTCCTCCTCCACAATGTACCATTGCGTGCCGCCGATGGTTTCGCACAACTCAAAGACGGCGGGCCAGGGGACATCGCCTTCGCCGATCAGGGCTTTGGGGTTGGCGGCGGAATATTCCTTGAGATGCACGGTTTCCGCCCGGCCGGCATAGCGCCGCAGGTAGTCGGCGGCCAGCCCGCCGCCGCGCAGGGCGTTGCCGGTGTCGAACTGCATGATGACGTCCCGGCGGGTGGCGTCAAAGAAGACATCCCAGGGCCGCCGGCCTTCCAGCAGTTCGAACTCCATCCAGTGATTGTGGTAGCCGATGCGCAGGTTGCGCTGCGCCGCCTTTTCAGCCACGCCGTTGAAGAAATCCGCCAGGCGCCGCCAGTCGTCGAGGGTCTGGCGGCGCTCCGCCGGGATGCCGGGGACGACCAGGTACTGGTTGCCCAGGGCCTGGTTGAAATCGGCATTGGCCTCCCATTTGGCCGGCTCGAACTGGGCTAAAGGGATATGGGCGCCGGCCGGCCGCAGCCCGTTATCCGCCAGCATTTGTTTCAAATCGGCGGCGTCGTGGTTGTGCCATCCCGCGAATTCCACCCCGGTATAACCCATGCCCGCGATTTCCTTGAGGGTGCCGGCCAGGTCGCGGGCGCAATCTTCGCGGACGGAATAAAGCTGCAATGCGATCGGGATGCGGGTCATCTTTCTCCTTTTACGATGCCGGGTTGATCAAATATTTGAGAGATGCTGAAACCGGATGTCTGTCGGTCCAGTGCGGTATTATGCCATCGAGCAATTTTCAAAAGTCTCGGACGACGTGGAAGTCGTCCCTCCAAAATGCAAAATCACCCCATTTTTGGAGGGTCGGGTTACACCCCGACCTTTTTGTCCGGACTTTTGAAATTGGCTCCATCGTTACGCGAATTGTTTAGCACAATTTTTCCCGTAGTCAAGCGGCGATTGATGGCCGGGCCGGGCACAGTATCCGTGTTCAGGTGCAACGGCCAGATTAATGAATTGCCGGAATCGCTGCGTTTTGCGAGAAAATTGATATCAGTCCAGAAGTACTGCGTTGGTCAAATGCCGGCAAATATGATTGAATTGTTCGTGGGACATGGTCTATTATCCTGACGGAGCATGGCAAACTTAAGGCAATAATATCACAGGAGATGCGTATGAAGTTTCTCCAAACCATTTTGGCCGCCATCCTGATCTGTCTCAGCGGTTGCAGCACCATCTACTATGGCGCCATGGAAAAACTGGGGGTGCACAAGCGCGAAATCATGGTTGACCGCGTCAAGGCGGCGCGCGACTCCCAGGATGAAGCGAAAAAGCAGTTTGTCTCGGCCATGGATCAGTTCAAGAGCATTGTCAACTTCCAGGGCGGCGACCTGGAGCAGGAGTACAACCGGCTCAATGCGACCCTTCAGAAAAGCGAAGCCAGGGCCGCCGATGTGCGCAGCCGCATCCAGGCCGTCGAGGATGTTTCGAATGCGTTGTTCAAGGAATGGCGTTCGGAAATCAAGCAGTACGCCAGTGATGCGCTGCGGAAATCAAGTCAGCGGAAGTATGATGCGACGAAGGCGAAGTACGAGGACCTGATCGAGGCCATGCGGCAGGCCGAATCCAAGCTGGAGCCGGCGCTGGTCCCGCTGCGCGACCAGGTCCTGTTCATGAAGCACAACCTGAACGCCAGGGCGATCGCCGGCCTGAGCGGCGAACTGGCAAGCGTCCAGGTGAATGTGGACACGCTCGTGCGCGACATTGAGACCTCCATCACCCAGGCCGACGCTTTCATTGCCGCGCTGCAGGCGGAATGATGTTGGACCTGGCTGCACTATGCGCTGGCGGCGGTAGGTTGCCGGTTCTGGTTCGGCCGCGGTCGGCTGTTCGGCATCTGTAATTTAAAAGCCTGAGCCAATTTCAAAAGTCTCGGACGACGTGGAAATCGTCCCTCCAAAATGGAAAAACAACCCGTTTTTGGAGGGTCGGGTTACACCCCGACCTTTTGGATAGGACTTTTGAAATTGGCTCGCCTGATCTGTGATTGGCCGTTCCGGTTCGGAATGAATGTGAAATCATTTGCATTGACCTTACTGCCTGTGATAGAAATACAAAAACCTGCGTTGAGGATTTGCATCCAGGGCGCCCCGCTGCCGTTGGATGGCGCCAGGCGCGACTTACATAAAACCTGAACGGGTCCGAGCGGTCCGGCAAGGGGCAGAAGGATCAATATGCGCCAGGCCATCCCTATCATTCTACTGCTGATCCTGTGCGCATCCATTGTCCGGGCCTTGCCGCCGGCCCTGGCGGATGGCTGGCGCCTGGTGTGGTCCGACGAGTTCACCGGCGCGGCGCTGGATGGAACCAAGTGGGAACACGCGCCGGAGTGGAAACGCCGGGAAAACCAGTGGTGGTCGGACCAGGACGCCTATCTGGACGGCGCCAACCATCTGGTGCTGCGCATGCGGCGGGATGACGGCGCGATTTATGCCGGCGCCGTCCGGACGCGGAGAGACTGGCCCTATGACAGCCAGTTCCTGTTTGAAGGGAAGTTCGGTTATTTCGAAATCCGGACGACGTTTCCGGTGATTCCGGACGGCTGGGGCGCCTTCTGGCTGATGCCGTCCGGCGCCGACCCCTACGCGGTCACGAACGGCAGCACGGGTTCCGAAATAGACATTTTTGAAACCATCCATTCCACCAAGGGCTGGATCAATCACGCTATTTACTGGGGAACTTACGGCGCCAGCTGGGACGTGACTAATATGCCTGGACTGTACACGGGCTTTCACACCGTCGGATTGCTCTGGACGGAGTCGGAGTATGTCTTTTACGTGGATGACACGGAAACCTGGCGCACCACCGCCGGCAACGGCGTCATGCAGGTGCCGGCCTATTTGAAAATCACGATGGAAGCTAATCCGGGCGCATACGACTATTTGGCCGAGCCCAAGACCATGCTCGTGGATTACGTCCGCGTCTATGCCCCGCTGCCGCCGCCCGGCACCATCATCGGCATTGCCGCCGGACAAGGCAATGGCTGCCCGCAGCGGACTTGCGATCGGTTTCGTTTTGGAGGGGATGATGCCTGCACAAGATGGCAGAACGGGATTCTGGGCGCCCGGGTGCGGCGCCTTCGCTGACGGGTTGGCGCAACAAGCCCGGGCCCGGCTTGCGCCATTGCGGCTGGAACTGAAAACCGCGGCCGATCCGGCACGCCGGGCGGAACTCAAACGCCTGATCGCCGCCATCAAGACGGAGTTCCGCGCCAGGCGGCGGCATTCTTCATACAGTCTCTTTGCAAAAACGCCCCGGGCAGAATGACCGGCGCCCGTTCGCAAGAGAGGCGCGTAGACACGGCCGATCGGCGGGTTCAGTCCGTGTTGAGGAAGGCTGAAGGAGGAGAATATGCGTGTGCGGCATCTGCTGCTCTGCGGGTTGATGGCGGCCGGCCTCGCCGGCGCTGCCGAGCCGGAAATTGAGGTCGAGGTCCGGTTTGTGGAAGTCAGCGCAACGGCGCCGTCTCCGGCCGGGATTGCCTGGCAACTCGACAGTTCCAATGCGCCCGCCGGCAGCGCAGGCAGCGACGCCGATATTTTTAAGACGCTGGCATTTTCCAGCGCGGCCAGCCTGCAGAGCGCGCCCAAGGTCAGGGTGAAGTCCGGCACGAACACAACCATCAAGGTCGTCAAGGAATTAATTTACCCAACCGGCGCGGAAATCCGGCGCGAATCGGTGACCAACGGCGCGGTCGTCAGCAGCGTATTGGCAATCGTTCCCTGCAATTTCACGAACCGCGACGTAGGCGTCACGCTGAATGTTGCGCCTGTATTTGATGCCCGGCGGGGCATGATTGACATGCAATTGACGGCGGAAATTGTCGAGGTGGCCGAATGGAAGGAATATCCGGCCGCCTGCGAAGGAACGGATGGGAGCAGACGCACGGTCCCCATTGCCCAGCCGGTCTTTCATACCCGCCGCGTCGCTCCCAACATCTCGATCCGCAACGGATCAACCGCCGTGGTTGGCGGGATGGTCACCACCGGCACGAAGCGGGTGGAGGACCGGGTGCCGGTGTTGGGCGCCATCCCCTGGCTGGGG
>CAYXEK010000020.1:0-48114 GCA_964463985.1 uncultured Verrucomicrobiota bacterium | reverse complement strand
GTGATGCATCCTTACACTACGGCCGGCGAAATCCTGGCCATCATCCTGGGGGATTAATGCAACTGGAACCCGTGCCGGATCAACCGCCTGAAACCTCGTGGAAATTCGTGGAGGAACTCAAACAGCCCCGGCACCAGCCGCGGCCCTGGCGGCGCCGCCAGCCGCAGCCGGGCGAAATCAGCCTGGCCGCCGGCGTGGAAATCATTCCTGGATTCGACGATCCGGATAATTGCCTGGAAACCGCTTACGCCGATTTGCGCGCTTTCCTGCAGGCCGGCGCCATCCCCGCCGCCGGCGGCTACCGCATCGCCACCGGCCGCGCACCGACTCCCTGTTTCGAAGCCTACCGGCTGGAAATCGCGGCGGACGGCTGCCGGATCCTGGCGGCAGACAGCGAGGGCATCCGGCGCGGCATCTACTTTTTGGAAGACGAAATCGCGCGTTCCGGCGGCCCGTTTCTCAAGCCCGGCGTCACGGAACGGCAGCCCGTGGTCAAGACCCGGGTGTCCCGCTGTTTCTTCGGCCCCATCAAGCGCCCGCCGAAAATGCGCGATGAGTTGCTGGACGAAACTGATTACTACCCGGACCACTACCTGGCCCGCCTGGCCTATGAGGGCATCAACGGCCTCTGGCTGACGGTGGAATTCAAGGACCTGGCGCGCACCGACCTGGCGCCGGAATACGGCACGGACCGCGAGCGGCGCCTGGCCAAGTTACGGCGCACCATCCGGCAATGCCGCCGCTACGGCATTAAAATTTACCTGTTTGCCATCGAACCGCTGGCCTGGCCGCTGGATTCGCCGGTATTGCGCCGGTATCCGGAACTGGGCGGAATACGCTTGAACGACAAGATCGCGTTTTGCCCCTTTTCGGATACCGCCCGGCGTTACCTCCATGATTGCATGCACAGCATCTTCGCCGACGCCCCCGGGTTGGGCGGGCTGATCAACATCAGCCTGGGCGAACGCGGCACCACCTGCGCGCTGCGCGGCGCCCCGTGCCAGACCCTGTGCCGGCGCGGCATCCAGGCGCAGCCATGGGAAATCATCCGGGAAACCATGGCCGCCATGCAAAAAGGCATGCATGCCGCAGCGCCGGAAGCGGAATTGATCTGCTGGCTGTACGTCCCCGGCAACAGCACCGGCGCCGCGATGGTAAACCTGGATTGGATCAAAGACATCGCCGGGCATATCCCGCCCGAGGTGATCTTCCAGTATAATTTCGAATCCAACGGCCGGAAGGAGCAGTTGGGCAAGCCCCGCCATGCCGGCGATTACTGGCTTTCGTATGTCGGCCCCAGCGGTATTTTCGAGGATTGCGCCGCGCGCGCCCGGGCAGCCGGCGCGCGGGTTGCGGCCAAGCTGCAAGTGGCCTGCTCGCATGAAGTGGCAACCGCGCCCTATGTCCCAGTCCCGTCAAGCCTTTACCACAAATACGCTGCCATGCGCCGGCTGGATGTCAGCGCCGTGATGATGTGCTGGTATTTCGGCAATTATCCGGGGATCATGAACAAGGCGGCCGGCGAACTGGCTTTCGATCCATTCCCCGCCGGCGAGCGCGAATTCCTGCGCCGGCTCGCCGCAATCAACTGGGCTGACCGCGCGGACGATGCCGCGCGCGCTTACGAGCTGCTCTGGCGCGGGTATGAAAATTACCCGGTCAACTGCATGATGCAGTATTACGGGCCGATGCACGACGGACCGGTCTGGCCGCTGTTCCTGGAGCCGGTGGATGCGCCCCTGGCGCCGACCTGGCTCTTGAAAATGGATTACAGCGGCGACCGTATCGGGGAAGCCGTCAACTATTCCCATACGCTCGAGGAAGTGCTGGAACTCTGCGGCGCCATGAGCCGGGATTGGAACCGCGGCGTCGCCATCCTGAAGGAAATCCTGCGCGATTTTGACGGCCGGCCCGACCGCGCCCGCGAAGTCGGCATCGCCGAAGCGCTGGGAATTCATTTCCAGAGCGCCAGCCATATTTTCCGGTTTTACCATCACCGTGAGCGGCTGTTCCGGGGCGAAGTCCGCGATCCTCTGGCAACCCTGCGGACCATGCGGGAAATCGTTCAGGAAGAGCTGGCGCTTGATGCCCGGCTGCTGGAACTGGCGGAGGCTGACTCCACGCTCGGCTTCCATCCCGAGGCCGAAGGTTATAAATACTTCCCAGCCAAAATCCGCTGGCGTATGCGCCAGTTGCAAAACCTGCTCGACGATGATTTCCCGCGGCTGGCGGAACAAATCCGCGGCGGCCGGCATCTATTCCCGGAGTACACCGGCAAAATTATCGCCGGCCTGGCCGCCGATTGCCCGCGCCGGCCGGAGGGCGGCAGCAATGGCTGGAGGGATCGGACTTGGGAGACTAACCGCCATATCACCGCGCAGCACATGCTGACCGTCCAACCGGTAGCCGATCCGCCTCCAGCATGGCAAGCCGCCTGGCAGGCGGCGCAGGATGCCGATGCGCTCTATTTCCGGGCGCGCTGCCCGGCTGCCGGCGCGGCGGAAATCTGGCGGCAAACTTTCCCGGGCCAGGAAATTCCGGCGGGCAACGCGACCGAAACGCTGGGGATCGAAATCGAGCCGCGCCGGCTCTGGCCGGCGGAAACTTTCTTGATTGACCGCGCCGGCAATGTCGTCTACAAGGCCGCCAGCGGCCGCCGCCGGCCTGGCGGCTGGAGCATCCTGGAGCGCGCGGAGGATGAAAATTACTGGACGTTTACGTTCCGCCTGCCCTGGTCTTTCTTTGAGGGCATGGTCGTCCCGGGCCGGCCCATCCGGGTCAATGTCATCCACCGTTGGGAGCCGGGCGCCGCGGGAATCGCCGTCTGGTCCAGTTGGGCGCCCCCGGCGCGCCCGCCGTTCGCGCGCCTGGGTTATGGATACGCCACCCCCGCCGAACTGGGCTGGCTGCGGTCACATTAGCAGAACTAGTCAAGCGCAGCGCCTATTCCAAACCTACGATTCTTCCTGCTTGCCAACATGCTCGGCCGCCCCATCATGGACCATGGCCGCGGCAGGCAAGGACACCACGAAGCCGTCACGGCGGGCGACGCCGATCAGCGGCGACCCGTCATCCTCCTCGAACTCGCGGACGCCCACGGCAACGGGTTCGATGCGGATGTCCACTTGCCGGGTTAACCGCCAGAGCAGATCGAGCGCCTTGCTCGCCTTCACCCGGTCGAAAAGCGGCGAGAGAACGAGCACATCGATGTCGCTATCCTTCCGCTGCTCGCCGCGGGCGAACGAACCGTAGAGCACGGCCTTATCGGCGGGGATTCCCGCGCGCGTCACCGTATCGAGGTATCGGCGCACAATGGCTATAATTGACGAATCAACCATGAAAAGACCTCTTGCGCTTTGGATTGCCTCGATCTTGCTTCATCCGGCGTTGGTGGCGGCCCGAGGGTGCCGGGATAACGGCCCGCGATGTCGAACCGGTCAAATACGGCCAGGAAATCGGCATTTGCCTCGGTGATGGGCAGTCCGCTCAATCCGGACAATTGCCGCAACGAATGAATTTTGGGCGCGAAGTCCTGCGTTGCCCGGCAAACATGGGCTTTCAACGCCTTCTCCAACGCGAGGTGGAGGAAGAAAAGGCCGTGGCGGGTTTTTCCCTGTTCCACCAGGGAGCGCCCCACGTCCCAGTCCTCCTCCGCGCTCACACGCCAGTAGGCTACCTGTTTTTCAATGTCTATGGTCATCCATCAACTCCCACAGCCGTGATGTAATAATAACTAATAATACAGCCCGGAATTGATCCCGCTGGCCACGACGCTGTAAAACGCGTCGCGCACATACTGGTAGCCGGCATCGTTGGGATGGTTGGCGCTTTCCTGCTCGATCAGGGATGATTGCCAGCCGGACACGGCGGTGATGGCCTCGTAAACCTGCGCCACGGGAATATTTAAATCAGCCGCGATATCGTAAATATAGGGATTGAACTCCAGAATCCGGGCATACTGGGCGCTGCGGTCAATCAGGGCCGTGGAAATCACCGGCGAAATCGTGGCCAGCACCACGGGAATGCCCCGATCCTGCGCCGCGCCAATCATGCTGCGCAAATTGCTCGAGACTTGGGAGTATGAACTCGAGCCGCCCAGGTCATTGATGCCTTCCATCAACAAAACCAGTTGGGGAACGTAAGTATCCAGCATCACGGGGAAACGGCCAACACCCTCATCCGTATCTTCGCCGTCTTTGCCAACGTTGATGGAGACGAAATAATCGCCGAAATTTTCGTTCAGCTTGTTTTCCAGCAGGATCGGATACCCGGTTTCAGGTCCCTGCGAACTGCTGCCGTAGCCGTAGGTGATGCTGTCGCCGAAACACAGGAAATAAAACGACTGGTTGCAGGTTGCTGACACCGGCCGCCATGCGCCGCCGGCGCCGCCCAGGGTGGCCTGCATGCCCGCGTAATGGCTGCCGGAAAACATCACCCCCCAGACGCCGGATGCCACCTGGCGCACCATCGGATCGGCCTTGCCGTCGCCATCGTAATCCGCCGGTTCCGGCCGGCACCCGGCGCCGCCCCACAGGACGGACACCATGGCATATTCCGCGCCGGACATCATCACCACCCACTTTCCCGAGCTGGTATGATACACCGCCGGATCGGCCTTGCCATCCCCATCGTAATCCGCCGACACCGGCCGGTACTCCGGCCCGCCAAACACCATCCTGACCGGCGCATACTGCGCGGCCGAGGACAAGACCAGCCAGACGCCCTGCCCTTCATGCTGTAACGCCGGATCGGTCAGGCCGTCGCCATCGTAGTCCGCCGGCGCCGGGCGCCAGCCGCGGCCGCCGAACTCGATCCACAAATCCTGGTCCGTCAAACTGGACGGCCGGACCCGCCAGACGCCCTGCTCTTCGTTGTAAACCGCCGGATCGGCGATCCCGTCGCCGTCAAAATCGCCGGCTACCGGCCGGTACTTCTCGCCGCCGAAGTCCAGCGTGGCCATGCGGTAAGCGTCGCGCGACATCAGCACCGCCCACATTCCGGAACTCTCTTTGTAAACCGCCGGATCGGCCCGGCCGTCGCCATCGTAATCGGCGCAGATGGCGGCAAAATCAAGGCCGCCAAAGTTGAATAACGTTTCTGCGTAATTCTGCCCCGAAACATAAGCCCGCCAGGTCTGGTCAACGGCGTTGTACAGCACCAGGTCCGCCTTGCCGTCCAGATCGTAATCCCGGGCGGCTGCGGGACGCCGCCAGCCTTCCGCGCTTTCGCTGAACTCGCCGACGGCGCCGCTGTCGGCCACGGCCCGCACGCGGTAAACATAACGTTTCACCGGCCAGGCGGATTCATCCAGGCAAGCGGTGGATGCCGTATTGGTCAAGAGGATCGCGGAAGCTTCGTCGTTGGTTGCGGTGTGGCGCCAGACCTGGTATTTTACGGAGTAAGCCGCCGGCGCCCATGCCAGCGCCACCGCGTTGCACAGCGTGCCCGTGCCGGCGGTCAGGTCGCGGGGCGCCGCCAGCCGGCAATAGCCCATCGCGCCGGCGCTGAACCCGCTGTTGGTCAAGCCGTCGCCGGCTTGCACCCAGTAGTAATAATAAACGCCCGGCACGGCGCCGGCATCGTCATAAAAAAGGTTGGTGGTATCGGCTGCCAGCGATGCGGCTGCGGCAACATCGCCGGTATGACGGAAAACAAAATAATTGGAAGCGCCGGCCGCGGCTTCCCAGGTCAGATTGACCCGGTTGGTGTAATCCCCGGCAGTGGCCGTCACGTTGGCGGGCGGCTCCAACGCCGCCGCCCAGGCGGTCCATCCCAGCCAGCCGGCCGCGAGCGCCAACCGGAGGAGGCGCCGCGCGCCGTGCTTTTCCCGCGCCTTGCTCCGACAAGTCTTCATGCTGTCCTCCCGGTCAAACTGCAATGGTCCAGGCGCACGCCCTCGCAATGCCGGCAGACCACGGTCTCGGCGCCGGCGGCGTGCAGCGTCATATTGCTCAACGATACGTCGCGGATAATGGTTTCCGGACTGCCCTTGATCAACACCGGGCCGCCGCTGCGCATGCGGAAATTGGCGAAACCGAATCCGGCCAGGCAGGACAGCGCGATCCCGTCTTCCACGTCAATCTTGATCGGATGCCGGCCGCAGTCAATGACAAAATTGTCGAACATGATGTTCCGGATATCCGCCGTGCCGCCGCGCTGCGGCGACAGGTACCGCCGGGGATGGTTGCAGACGATACCGTTGGCGCGGCTGGAGATGACGATATTGCTGAAGGCGCAGTTGCGGATAACCGCGTCGCTGGGGCAGCCGATGCGGATGCCCTGGCAAGTGCTTTCCAGGACGCAATTGCTCACCACCACCCGCTCGCACACCGCCGGCTCGTCGTGCAACCCCTGCATGGCCCGCAGAACGATGCAATCGTCATCCGTGCGGATGATGCAATCGCTGACGGTGACGTCCCGGCAGGAGTCAATATCAATCCCGTCATTGTTGATCATGCGCTGATCGCCGATGATCCGGATCCGGCGGATGCTGACGCGCTCGCACAGCATCAGCAGGAAGGTCCAGCAGGGAGAATCCGCGAACAAGGTGTCTTCGATGCGCACATCGGCGCATTTATGAAACATAACCAGCCGCGGCCGGCGGGCAGGCTTGCCGGAGGCGAATTTGCCGGCAGAGGTCACGCCGGCGGTTTGGTCGTAAAATTGAGGTCCCGAGGCGTTGATTTCGCCCGGCCCGGTGATGGCGATATTGCGCGCATGGCGCGCGCCGATCAGGTAATCGGCCGTGCCTTCCGGCGCAAGATCGTGGTGGAACCCCGGGGAAACCAGCGGCCGGTAATCGGCCGGGTCGGGGCTGCCGATGATCCGGCAACCGGGCGCCAGGTGGAATTCGACATTATCCTTCAGTTCCACCGGGCCGGTCAGGAACTCGCCCGGCCCGCAAAACACCCGGCCGCCGCCGGCCGCATGGCAGGCGTCCACCGCCTGCTGGATGGCCGCGGTGTTCATGGTCCGACCGTCGGACTTGGCGCCGTATTCCCGGATGTCGAAAATTCTGGCAATACCTGACATGTTTTTGTTATGTCTCCCCTGAAATTAGATCGCATCCTCTTGTTACATAGTTAAATATCGCCCATTATCGAACATCGTTTTACGCATTATTCTCCCTAAGTGCTTATCCGTAAATAACATTTTGACATAAGCTAGGCATTCTGGCATTATTCTTGGCTATGAATGCAATCAAGTCTTGGACAGTGTCCGAAAATATGTGGGCTAAAGTTGAACCGCTGATCCCCTCGCGAAAGCGCGAGAAAGGGCGAAGGTATCGGCGGAAACCCGGTGGAGGCCGCAAACCTCTGGATTCGCGCAAGATATTCGAGGGCATCATATATGTGTTACGAACAGGATGCCAGTGGAAGGCGTTGCCAGAAGAGCGGTTTGGCAGCGCCAGTTCTATCCATAAATACTTCCAGGAATGGAAACGCAAAGGCGTGTTTGTGCGTTTGTGGCGGAAAGGGTTGGCGGAATACGATGAAATGGAGGGCATCGCCTGGGCGTGGCAAAGCATCGACGGGGCGATGGTCAAAGCGCCTTTGGCGCAAGAGGCCGTTGGGCCAAACCCCACAGATCGGGGAAAAAAAAGGAAGCAAGCGCAGCCTGCTCGTAGATGCGAATGGAATCCCGCTGTCGATAGTCGCCAGCGGTGCACAAGTTCACGACGTGAAACTTCTGGAACCAACAATGGATCAAATCCTTGTGAAGCGGCCGCCGGCACAGAAACCTCCACGGGAGCATCTCTGCGCTGACAAGGGATATGCTGGGGAGCCGGCAAGGAAGGCCATCGTAAAGCACCATTATGTGCCGCATGTTCGGCAAAGGGGCGAAGAAATAGCTGCCAAACGACGCAACCCTCGCGCGCGTGCACGCCGGTGGGTCGTCGAGCGCACACATTCTTGGTTGAATCGCTATCGCAAGTTGCTCGTGCGGTTCGAAAAAACGGTGTTAAGCTTCGAGGGACTGTTGCAGTTAGCATGTGCATTGATCGTGTTCAGACGTGTAATTGTTATTTACGGATAAGCTCTAAATGACAGGACCTGATCATTATTAAAAAAAGCAATCATATCCCGCTAATGACATGCATTTTATCAACACCGGTGTCTGCCAGATCGGCCCCACTGATTATGTCAGTTGCGACTTATAGAGAATGATGACAAAATGAAATGTGTGAAGAGTTTCGTTCTTCATAATAAAATGCCAACATATTGGCTAACCACGCTCTATATAAGATTGCACGACGGTGTTAAAATTGTCAAATGTATTTCAAAGTATGTATGGTCAATGAGGATAAGGCAGTTTCTTTGTAAAATGGTAAATCTTTATAGGATGGGTGTTTTCAATCCAATAAATGTCAAGAAAACCAATGCGCTATACAATATTTCCGGCAATTCCGGCAAGGTGCTTGGAGAACCCCCGCCGGAATTGTCGTACCGTGTGGTAAATCCCGATGCTGCATTTGAAAAAGCAAGGCAATTTGGGGGACGGATGCTTGGGTGCAGGAGATGGCTTTAAACCCGCGCCGAACTGGGCAAGTCTCAAAACGGAATTCACCACGCTTGTCACCAAGCATAATTACATCAAAGAATTTGTCTTACACCCCTGATCAATCTTCCGTGAAAGCCGTGGGCGCGGCGCCTTCCTCCATCTGCAGGGCGTCAATCCAGATTACGGCGTCCTTGTCCCACGTGTAAAGGAAAAATCCGCGGCTGCCGCCCATGGCCCCCGGCGCGCCCTGGTGTGAGAGCGTGCCGGTAAAGGCATACCGCTTCCACTCCCGCGTCAACTTCCACCGGCCGCCCGGCGATTGGGGCGTCATGCTGCCAATATGCACGCTCAATTCGTCGCCATCGCGCGCGGCGCGGGCGTAAAGCGAAAATGTGTAGGTTGCGGATTCTTTCATCAGCGGCGGATAAAACACGCCCGCGGTGATCCGGTGATTGACGTCGGGCGGCTCGCCGCCCTTGACCCGGTGCACCAGCCGCAGGCTTTGGCCGCCATGATAAGGATTGTCGGAGTCCAGACCCCAGCCCCCGCCGGGCGCGCCCGCCAGCGGCCAGTCCAGGTACATGTTCGGCCGGATGTAGTCCGGCGCGCCGGGGACGGTCTGGATCGCGAAACTGGGATTGGGGATCACGTTTTTGCGCTTCCGGATTTCCGCCACCGGGAAGATTCCCGGCAGGACCGCCGCTTCGGGATGACCTGCGGACCGCACCGTGATTTGAAACATGGGATTTGCAGCCTGTGATTCGGAAATTTCCAGCGCATATGCCCGCGTGCCGTAACTTTCGAATTCGTCGGCAAAGGCATTGTCGTTGACTGCCGGCGGGCGGCTACCGAAAAGGTTTTCCACCGCCTGCCGGCCCAGCAGTCTGGCGGGCCATCCGGGCGCCTGCAATCCCGACACGGTAAACGCCGCCGTGACCGGGTAATCTCTGCTGTTGGCGGCCAGGAGAACATATCGGCCATCCGGATGGCGGAACAAGGCCGCCTGGACTTCCGGGAAAACGCTTTTATCGGCGTCCAGCGCGTTGGGCTGGTATTCCAACCGCTGCGGCACGGCCGGGGCCGTAATCGCCGGACCCAGTATTTTCATCTGCTGCGCCAGCCCGCTCAAAGCGTCCCATGCCGCCTGCGCGTAACAGTTGTTGCCGCTGAAATACAACAACCCCCTGGCGCCGTGGATCAGCGCCAGATATGTCTGGCAATGCTGTTCGGCGGCGGTCAGCCCGCGCGGCGTGCGTTCCGGGTTCATCTGAAAGGCAATCGGCACCAGCCAGACGCCCTTGTGGACGCTGTCAATACGGTGTTTCAGTTCCAGTACCTCCCGGGCGACAAAATTCGGCTGACCGTAATCAAACCGGCCCCAGCCGGGATATATGTAGGGATCATATCCGAAAATGTCGCCCCAGCGCGTCCATTGACCGCCCGGGGGAATATGGCAGGCAAACAGGTTCACGCAGGGGCGGTAGGGGTCCGCCATTTTTATTTCCCGGTAAAAGCGCTCCAGGATTTGGAGATTGGCTTGTTGATTGCCCAGGTTCGGCTCATCCACATTGTAATAACCGATGAGATTCGGCGCCCGGGCGGCAATCGCCCAGGTTTTTTTCAAATCCGGCAGGATGCGGTCGAAATCCTGCAAGGCTATCTCAACTTCCTCCGCTTCGGAAAATGGTTTTTGATGTTCAAATATTTTCAGTCCTCTCGATTGCCGGAGCGCGCGCATGGAGGGCGGCGTCGGATTTATGGCCGTGCAGGCGTCCACCACCATCAGGCCGTGCCGGCGGGCGGTTTCCAGCCACGCGCCGTATTCCCGGGGATCAATCCGCCAATCGCGTCCCCACCAGACCACGGTGTTGAAGCCGGCTTCCGCCATCCGCTTGAAATAGGCGTCATCCTGGCTGGTCAAGCCCGATTGCAGCAAGCCGAACGGCAGAATCGGCCGGCCATCCTTGAGCGCCGTCCCATGCGCGCGGTCAATTTTGATCTCGCATCCCGGGTTGGGCGGCAGTTTGCGCAACTGAAACGATTGTTCTGCCAGGATATTACCCCCGGCATCGCTCCAGGCGATTGCCAGGTTATGCTCGCCATACGCCAGCCCATGCAGCGGCACGGGAATAATGCATTCCGGCGCCAGCTTGCCCGATTGCGCCAGGATTTGTCCGGTTTGATCCTTTACCGCCGCGCTCTGTCCTGCCAGCGCCGACGGCGGCAGCCGGAACCGGCAAACCATACCGGCGTTTTTTTCGTCCGTATAATAGGAGCGGTCGAGCCAGGCCGCGAATGGCTCGGCCGCCGCCATGATCTGCTCGCTCAAAAGCCTTGTTTCATACGTTCCGCCATGGATGGCGTCGTTCAATCTTACCAGCGCCGTCCGCCGGCCGGGTGTTTGGATTGGAACCATGAGGGCGAGGTCCTGCTGCTGGTTGGGAGTCAATGCGGCATGGCCCAGGACTTCAACCGCCGCGCCGGCCGCCGGCTGGTCCAACGCTGCCACATCCACCCGGCCGCCGCCGTAGGCGGTGTTTTTTATTTCGGCTGTGAGGGTGTAAAAGGGCTGGCCGTCGCGCAATTCGTAGCGGCCCACGCGGACATTTTCCAGCCATGGCCAGAACAAGGGCGCCGACGTTGCCACGCCCGGCCGGGCGGACTGCTCCGCTCCCAGTCCCTTCAACCAGCCGAACCGTTCCGGTTCGTGATATCCCGCCGCCAGCGGCGCCCAGGCGGCAAACTGGCGCTCTTCCGCCATGCGCGCGCCGTAGGCGTCAAAGACCGGCTTGACGGTGTTGACGCAAACATTCAGCCGCGCGCGGGACCAGTCGCACATTTTCATGTTGGCCTGCCGGTGATACCGGGTCTCGCGCACCATGACCTGGAACGGGAAGGCCAGTTCGGCGTTCCACCCGGTCTCCGTCTGCCGGACAGCCGACCGCCAGGGCATGCGCGCCTGCCGATCCCGCTCGCCGGAATTCAAAATCAATTGATCGCTTTTGATATTGGCGGCATTGAGGCAGTAATGCAGGTAAAAATTTCCCGCTGAGCCGGGATCAATGAACATCTCAATCGCGTCATCCGTTTGCACACTGCCGTCTTGTTCGTAAACGGAACGCTTGATGTGTTGCGGGGCCGGATGGACAGCGGACACGGCAACGTACAGCCATTCCTTGTCGCGCGCCAGGCAGACTTTGTGCGCCGCGGTTTCATCCGGCTTTTGTAAAATTAACAGGTTGGAAATTACCGTCGCCGTTTGCCAGCAGGAATCTGTGAGCGCGCCATCCAGGAAGGGCGGCGCCGGGCAAACCGGCACGGCGATTTCCGGCAACACTGGCGTGTCTGCCGGCGCGCCGGCAGCCGGGCAGCACTGGCAAGCCAGTCCAAGCGCGGTCAACGCCGGCATCCAGCGGTATTTTAATGGCATTTTATAAACTCCCCGGGGTATGGATTTTCATCAAAAATATTAGACCTTAAAACGACATCCGAATTTTGCCCGCGATGCCAGTCAAAACAGAGATCAACGGAAATTAAAGATGATACCCTGCGGAATATATTCATAACAGCCCATATCCGCCTTTCGGGCAAACCGATCAAGCCGGGTATGCCCGTCCAGATCGTCCCCATCGGCCATCCAAGTCATGTTCGTTCCGGTATTTACGCAAAGAGATGTTGGTTCCAACCGGTAATTGCCAGCGACATGATTCGTGCCATATCCGCTCCCAAAATCAACCAAGCACGGATTGTCGGAAATACTATCGGCATTTGTGCATTCCGGTGCGCATGAATAATAATCCGCGGTAAATTGGTTTTCGTTTCCCATTATGCACCGATTGCTCCAGATAATAGTGTTATATGCGGTGATATGGCGCACGCCTCCATATGAATTCGCCGAGTTGCCGGCAATGGTGCAATTGTCCACGCGGGCACCGGTGTTGCCCCATACTCCTCCCGCCTGACTGCCGGCCTCATTTCCAATGACTAGACAATTTGTCATGGATTCCGATGCTGTCAAATAGACGCCACCACCCGTATTAGTGGCATAATTACCCCGGATTTCGGAATGATAAATATGGGAACGATAAGCACCGCCGCCATTGCTGGCAATGTTGCCGACAAGAAGACAATTGCATAAGCACATGCCCCAAGCACCGCCGCCGGCGCTAATCGCACTGTTGCTGATCAATTCGCAATGAAACAAATTGAATTGATATGCGCCGCCGCCATAAAGATCGGTAGAATTGAATTTTAAAACGCAATTTGACATGTAATATAACGGCGATCCTACAGCATATCCGCCGCCGCCGCCGGAAACCGCGGTATTACTGATGATCTGGGAATCGTAGATGCAGGATGCGCGCACTCCGCCAGCATAACTGGTCGCATGATTCGCCACGACATTGCACCGATATATTTTTGCGCCGGAAGGTGTTAGGCCGGCGATACCGCCACCATGGGCAGCCTGATTGCCAATAATATCGCAATCAATCAGATATCCCGTCGAATATGCCCCGCCGCCGGAACCGCTGGCCATATTAGCGATGATCAAGCAATTAGAAATAACCGAGTTAGTACCGATGCAATGCGCGCCGCCGGCATTGTTGCCAGCCATGTTTCCGTTGGTAAGAGTGAACCCAAATAGATTGGCGTTTTCACCCATATATACCGGACGAATTCCAGCATCGCCCTTGATGATTGTATTGGAGCGGTCGTTGTTCCAACTTGCAACGGTAACGGCGGTTGTGATTGAGACCCTGCTGCCGCCGGCTGTGCCTGTTTCATAGGTGCCATTGCTCACCCAAATCCAGTCGCCGGCGGAACTGACGCTGATGGCGGCCTGGATAGTAGTGGCTGCGCCAACCCAGTCAGTATAGGGCGGGGAATTGTTGCCGTCAAGCGACACGTAGCGGGTAGCCGCCGGCAGGCAATTGACTGCCGCTAACACACAGCAAATGAGCAATTTAGTTTTCATCATCACGAAACCTCCTTTATTGGTTGATAATCAAAGTCAATAACATTCCACCGGACGCTCCATCAAACTAAACTGGTTAATATTTAGCAATCGCCATAACAAATATTAGGGCGGAACGGAATCGTCCTGAAATATGGTTGCTACATCGCCAAGCTCCATCTGTAAACCGCTGATCCATGCGGTCGTTTCTTCATCCAATAATTGAATGAATAATTCACGCCGGCCGAGCAGAGATGAGCCTTTTTGCATATAAAACACCATCTGGTACCGTTCCCAATCCGTGGTTAAATTAAATATGTCCGTCTCATAAAATGGGGCGACATCTGATACGATTATGCGCACCCATAGCCTATCGCCGATCCGCCCGCTCTTCGCATAGAAGGAAAAAGTCATTTCCCCGCTTACGGCCGGATACACCGAACCAAATACCCCTCGCGTCTCAGTGCATGAAGCGTTCGTCAGTGAACAACGATACATCCTTAAAGACTGATCGGAATCCACGTGCCACGTGGAGCCAGTCTGGCCGATGTTAGGATCATATTCCAATTGAAAATATGGCCGCCAAAAATCAGGTATACCCGGGTTATACTGGCGGATGAAGCAAGGATTAGGACAATAATTCTTTCCCGACATCATTTGGGCAACTATGTTTGTAATATTTACTTGGGGCGCAGGATCGTCCTCGTGCGCGGTCATATCCACCACAACGCCAACTGGCAAGGAATTAGTTGCCAGCGCGATCTCATAGGCACGGACCCCATAACCCTCAATCCTATTGGTAAAAGACTCGCCGTCCAAGGATATTGCGCCTGGACTCGAAAAAAGGCGCTCTGCGCTAAGCAAGCCGTCAATCGTAAATGTCGTATCCACGGCATAAGGCTTGATATTCGCTGCCAGCAAAAGGTGATTGCCGCCGGGATATTTAAATAGGGCGGCGTTAACCATCGGGAATTGGCCCGCGGCGGGGTTGAAGTTATCGGGCATATACTGGATAATATGAGATACATAGCCGTTTAAAAGCGCCGGGGCCATTTGCGTTACTTGGCAACCAATAGTATGAAGCGCCTCCCATGCATTTATGCCCATCACATTGGGTAGAGAAAAATACAACAGTCCTTTGGCCCCATATATAATTGCCGCATAGGCTTGGCACAACATGTGGCTTGGACTCATGCCGACTGGCGTACGACCTGGATCGAGTATGCTCGCCAAAGGCGCATAAATCATAACCTTCCCGTCAGCCAGGCAACGCTCACGCAAACGATAGGCATGATAAGCAGTAAGCAAACCGGGATCGCCTTGCATCCCGGGCATGAATGGCCATGGATATATGTCTTGTCCGAGAAGATCGCCCCAACGTGTCCAGTTTTCCCCATCCGGGATGCCCTCCTGGTTGAATAATAAAAATAAGGGCCGGTATTGATCCATTGATTTAACAGTGCGCCAATACCATTCGGCAACTGCGATGCGCTCATCCGAATTGCTCAAATTAGGTTCGTCCACGCTGTAATAAGCCAACAAATTAGTATGCGCGCTGATTATCGCGATCTCATTGGTTAACGACGGCAACATATTGGCATACCATATCTGATGAATATTAAGGCGTTCTTCCAAAGTGGGATAAATGTTAGTATCCAAAGCAGGTGGACTGATTGAGGTATTCCAGTTGATAACCGACATGCCATACTGATTCGCCAGCGCCATAAACATATCGGCGTCCTCATAACCAGGCAATCTGATCAATGTGTTAAAGCCAGCCTGGCTTAAATAATCAAACATTCCTTCTTCACCGTCCTGCTGCCCGCGATACTTAATCCTGTTCCCCAGCAATGGCGTATATATGCCGTAAGGGAAGAAACCTACGCCATCGCGCAATATTATTCCCTTGCGCATATCGATTTTGATCTCGCCCCCGCCGATTCTGGGCGCGCACACTAAAACATCCATATTGGTATCACAAATCAATTCGCCCGAATATTTGCGCATTTCGACGGCAATAACATTAGTTCCAAGCGGGAGGGTGCAAGTGCTGAAAATCAGATCGGTCGTCAGGCCAAACACGTCATTGCTGCCAAGGATCGCGCCCTGTGGCGACTTCGCCACAATATAACAATTACCGGATAAACCGGCTCCTGAAGCGAGATTCAAGCCGCAAATAGCTATGGCATCCTCTCCCGTGTAATAATTCCGATCGGGTTGTGCATAAAGTCTGATCGCCATGGTTTGAATCTCTTGCTCGCTGAGCGCGCAGTCATTCAAATAAACCTTGTCAATATCTCCGTGAAAATATCCGTTGTCGCCGTCTGCCCAGCCGATGTATTTACAAGTAGTAGCGTCAGCATATATGCCGCCGACATTTGTATTAACGACGTTGACATTGCCGCTTTTGTAACCGCTCAACAAATCGGTATTATTATCATAAACGATAGTGATCAAAGTCCATTGGTCTTCAGGCACTGAGTCAACCAACGTGTATTCCGCGTAAAAACCATCGTGGTTCCGCCAGCGCACTTTGAGTGGATGGTTGCCGCTGTCCAAATAAAATGAAAGATTTTGATCCGGACCCGAATTGAACAGGCCGTTTTTCCCGGAGAAATTGCCAGTGAGTTTTAACCACATACTTAAAGTAAAACCGGCGGTAAGATTTAAACTGACATTGCATCCACAATCAATGAAATCATTGAAGCCATCGAAATGTAACGCATGCCTAAAATACCCGTCTGAATCCAAAATTCCGTCAACCCAAGCGGAGCTGTCCATGTTGATCAGGCTTCCGTGGTTATTGTAACCGGAATCATCGGCGGCCAAAGATCCAGTTCCTTCGTTCATCTCCCATTTCGCGCGGAATCCGGAACTTATCATGGCAATTTCATTCGGATTCAGGGCTTTGCTAAAAATACGCACTTCATCCATGCTGCCGGCAAAAAGATGCCCTGGGGCGCCCGTCCAATACCTGCCAACCTGCGTGTCCCATGCCTGTTGCTGAATGTTGGTGATGGCCGACGTTTTACTGGCGGCCAATTCCCCATCTATGTATATTTTAGCCGCGCCACTATCGAAGGTCGCCGCAATATGGCGCCATTGCCCCGGTGAAACCGCATTGGATGTTTCCAGCACGTCTTTCGCCGTCCCGTCCCCCCAGTAGAATCGCACCGTCCGGTAATAATTGCGGATTTCCAGCCAATATACTTCGCCCGCATCCGTGGCGTATCCCCGGTTGACGATCGTATTATCGTGGCCGGAAGAGCTGTCCATATTAATCCAAGCGGCAATGGTCATGGCATCGGACGGATTCAAACTGGCGTCGCTTCCGCAATTAACCCAGTCATCCACGCCGTCAAAATGCAATCCGCACCCGGATACTCCTCCCGTCCACGCATTGGCTCCCATGTTGGTGAGTATGCCGTGATTGTTGAATCCTGAATCGTCGTTGGCAACATCACCGCCATCGTTATTCATCTGCCAACACCCCCGAATCCCTCCCCGAAATATTGATCGAATATTAACCGCATCCAAGGCGTCTCCATAAATACGCACTTCATCCAAGATGCCGGCAAAGAGATGCCCCTGGGCGCCCGTCCAATACCTGCCAACCTGCGTGTCCCATGCCTGTTGCTGAATGTTGGTGATGGCCGACGTTTTACTGGCGGCCAATTCCCCATCTATGTATATTTTAGCCGCGCCACTATCGAAGGTCGCCGCAATATGGCGCCATTGCCCCGGTGAAACCGCATTGGATGTTTCCAGCACGTCTTTCGCCGTCCCGTCCCCCCAGTAGAATCGCACCGTCCGGTAATAATTGCGGATTTCCAGCCAATATACTTCGCCCGCATCCGTGGCGTATCCCCGGTTGACGATCGTATTATCGTGGCCGGAAGAGCTGTCCATATTAATCCAAGCGGCAATGGTCATGGCATCGGACGGATTCAAACTGGCGTCGCTTCCGCAGTTGACCCAGCCGCCTACACCATCAAAATACAATCCATGCCCCGAGATTCCCTCCGTCCACACATTAGTATCCATGTTCGTAAGCATGCCATCATGCCCCATCCCCGATTCATCTAACGCGACTATTCCGGAACCTTCATTGAACCGCCAAGAGCCGAGTAGTTGATAACTGGCGGAAGCACATTGAATCCAAACGGGAAACGTCAATAGCAAAGCGCAAACATTCTTGCGAATTGCTACAATGCTGATTAATAGTTTTATCATGACGGCTCCTTTGTTTCCGTTATATAAATTCGTTTAAATTTCGGCAACGCCCGGCCCCGCGCATGTAATAGTTCCGTTTCGATTTATTACACTCCAATTCATAAATACGTTTTTTCCCGCTGTATTAAACCTGTGAACACAACTAAGATGTTAAAATAATGCGTTATGGCATTATGGCAGCTCGCAGAAAGTTTTTCTTTATCTAAAGCGGCAAGAAGCTATAATAATTATGTTTATCTGACAATTGATGTGATTGACTAATTTGTATGTATTTTTTGCACCGGTATTACGCCATATTTCTTTAATTCATCGGCATTTAAAAAAGGGACCGTATCAATGTCTATCTTCTGGGGAGTGATTAACATTGCTTTCACGCCGCAGTTATCCGTATTTTGCTGTGAGCGTTTGACTTTGCGGATATGGAAGACGAAGGAGGTCAACGTGCCTTACTGGCGGCTGTATTGGAATAACCGTAGCGGAGCGTGGTTGCTGGCTACGGATGGAACCCGGCATGCAATCACGCCGGACCATTTTACGTTGGTGGCACCTAATACGGTCTTGTCACAGGAACTGACGCGGCCAGTGGACCATTTTTATGTGCACTTCATCACGGGTATGCCTATTGCCAGATTCCAGAATCAAGTGTATAAAATTCCAGCACTAGCGCCGCTGCTGAATGCTATTCACAAGGCATTTCCGCGCCGGGGTGCTCCCGCACCACCATATCTGCTTTCCGTCGCCACGGCCATGCAAGCGTGTTGGTATGCGCTGACCATTCTGCCGGCCACCCAATTATCGGCCAACGAAAGAGATTTACGAATCAACAAATTGTTGCAATGGTGGGAAAGCAAAGACTGGCAACCGGTTGGCAACAATGAATTAGCAACGCAATTCAGAATGAATCCGTCGGCATTTAGCCGGTGTTTTCACCAAGCCATGGGAATCTCGCCGCAAACTTTCGGCATGATCAAACGGATTGAACGAGCCTGTTTGCTATTGCATTATTCCGACCTTAGCATCAAACAAATCGCCTCTGCCATGGGATTTTGCGACCGCTATCATTTTTCGTACACTTTCCATAAATTGCGTGGCGTCAGTCCGGCCGCATTTCGTCGTCAACAACATTAATGAACACGATTTTCGCGAAAAGACGGGTTACCAGATATCTGGTGCTGAATCATACGATAGTTCATAGCATCTAGCGCCTTCACGATCGCGCCCTTCACCTGATCGGCACTCTAAAAATCAGCCGTGAAGAACCATTTAAAGAAAAGCTGACGGATATACTCAGATCGCATTATATATCCGAATGAAACACTACTTCAAAGCCGCTGCTGTTTTTCCGCCGGGCGCAGCACGGTTTCGCCATCCATGTAGGATGCGAGCGCCGGGGGGAGCGCCACCGTGCCGTCGGCCTGCTGGCCGTTCTCCAGCAACGCCACCATGAGCCGCGGCAGCGCCACGCCCGAACCGTTGAGGGTGTGGACAAATTCCAGCTTGCCGGCGGCATTCCGGTAACGGATGTTGGCCCGGCGCGCCTGGAACGCCTCGAAATTGCTGCAGGAAGACACTTCCAGCCAGGCATTCTGGCCGGGCGCCCACAGTTCGATGTCATAGCACTTGGCGGCGGCAAAACTCAAGTCCCCGGCGCAGAGCGCCACGACGCGGTAGGGCAATTCCAGCCGCTGCAACACATCCTCGGCATTGGCGGTCAGAGTTTCCAGTTCCGCGTAGGACTGGTCCGGCGCCGCGAATTTCACCATTTCCACCTTGTCGAACTGGTGGACGCGGATCAAGCCCCGGGTTTCGCGGCCGGCGGCGCCGGCTTCGCGGCGGAAACAGGGCGAATATGCCACCAGGCGGACCGGCAGGTCGCGTTCCAGAATCTCCTCGCGGTAGATATTGGTCACCGGCACCTCGGCGGTGGGAGCGAGATACAGTTCGTCCGCCGGCAGGTAATACATATCCTCGGCCATCTTGGGCAATTGCCCGGTGCCGGTCATGGCGGCGACATTGCACAGATACGGCGGAGCGACTTCCAGGTAGCCATGCTCGCGGGTATGCAAATCCAGCATGAACCGGATCAGGGCGCGCTCCAGCCGCGCGCCGGCGCCAACCAGCATGGGGAATCCCGCCCCGCTCAACCGCGCGGCGCGGCCGAAATCCAGGAGACCCAGGTTTTCGCCCAGGGCCAGGTGCGGCCGCGGCGCAAAGGCAAACTCGCGGGGCGCGCCCCACGCGCGTACCACGACATTGCCCGAGGCATCCGCGCCCACCGGCACGCCGGCATGCGGGGTGTTGGGGATGGCCAGCAGGGCGGCGCGCAAATCGGTTTCCAACCGGCGCAATTCGCAGTCGCTTTCGGCAATTTGCCGGCCCAAAACCTTCACTTCCTGCTGGCTGCCGGCAGTGTCCTGGCCGGCTTTTTTGCGGCGGCCGATTTCCTCGGAAGCCGCATTGCGCTGGCGCTTGAGTTCATCCACCGCCGTCACCAGCCGGCGCCGCTCTTCATCCAGGCGGCGCAGCGGCCCGAGAAAATCCGCCGGGCCGCGTTTTTTAAGGGCCGCCTCGACAGCCGCGGTATTTTCACGAATCTGTTTCAGATCCAGCATGATCATCCTCCCTGCCGCCGCATAATTTTCTTGAAAACTCTTGGATAATATGGCATGAACACGCTAAATATGCAAGTCCGCAGGCGGCTGATCATGGAACAAACCACTTACGATTCAAACAGGGCGGTGCATCTGGCGCGGTGCGAGGTGTTTTTCGACTTATCCGTGGCGCGCGTTCAGGAATGCATCAAGGAACATGCCGGGCGCCGGCGCAAGGCCCACATGGATACCGCCATCTATTTCCTGCAATCGGCGCTGGAACACGCCACCCTGGCCTCCAAGTCATCGCGCGCCAGCCCGCAGGAAAAAGCCTTTGTGCGTTTTCTGCAACTGGTGCTCTGCCACCTGCGTTCGGCGGGCGCACTCCTGGAAAACGAGGAGGAACTCAAGGACACCGGCAGCCAGCTTTGGCAGTTTTTGAATCGCAAGACCGGCGCGGCGGAAGCCCGGAAATTTACGCGCAGCAGCGAACAACTGCTGCAGGATGTGGCCCACCTGTTCGACATGGCCCACGAGCCTTTGCGCGACTTGCGCCAGGCGATAACCGCGCAGATGGACGCCGGCGACACCGCGCGCCATGGGGCCGCGCTGGCCGGCCTCCGCGAACATTGCGCGGAGCTGGAGCACCATTGCCGGACTCATTCCCGGCCGAATTTCCTGTTCAATTCCTGAAGCGAAATGTGGATCAAGGTCGGACGCCCGTGGGGACAGGTGTAGGGCATGGCCGTCCGAATCAACTGCTCCAGCAGGGCATCCAGTTGCATGGCGTCCAACGGACGCGACGCCTTCACCGCCGCATGGCAGGCGGCGCGCATTGCCTGTTCCTCGCGCGGCGCCCGCCTGGCGTCCGCCAGGGCGGCGGCGCCGGAAGGGCTGCCGGCTTCATCCAGGCGCGCGGCGATTTCCGCGATGATGGCCTCCGGCGCGCCGGTTTCCAGGCAGGCCGGCGCGGCGTCAATGACAAATGCATTCCCGCCGAATTCCTCGATGCCGAACCCGATCCGCTGCAGCAATGCCAGATAGCGGCGGACGCGCGCCGCATCCGTCGGCGGCAATTCCACTGTAACCGCGGCCAGCAAGGGCTGCACCGCCAATTTCTGCTCCTGGTATTCGCGGCGGAACCGCTCGTACAACACCCGCTCGTGCGCCGCATGCGGGTCCAGCAGCGCCAGCCCGTCGTCAGTTTCCAGCACGGCATAGCGGTTGCCGACAAAACCCAGCAGACGGTACCACGGCCAAGGCGCCCCGGCGGCGGCATCTTTCGTTGAACCGCGCACAGAACCGGCGGCCGCCGGAACGCCCCCGTCCGGCGGCGCGGCGGATTTGCCCGGGCAGGGAGTAACCCCGCCAATCGCCGTCAGCGGCAAAGCTATCGGACGGGGCGGCGCGCCGGCCGCCGATGCGCCCGGCCAGTGACGCGACTGCATGGCGCGCAGAAACTGGTCCATGGCCGGCAGGTCAACGCCGGGCCGATCCTGTTCGCTCCCATGGAACAGCGCCCGGCCGTCCGACGGAGGCATACCGGCCGTCTCGGCCCTTAAAGCTTCGGTTAGCGCGGCGACCACGCCATTGCGCGCCGCGGCGGAATCGCGGAACCGCACCTCTTTCTTGGTGGGATGCACGTTGACATCCACCATGCCGGGATCCAGTTCAAGGAACAAGAACAACACCGGATGCCGGTCGGGCGGCAGCACCCCCTGATAGCCGGCACGGATGGCGGAATACAAAACCGGCGCGCCGGCGGGCCGGCCGTTGACATACAGGTACTGCTCCCCGCGATCGCCGCGGCCGGCAGCCGGCAATCCCGTATAACCCGTGATGAAAAGATCCGGCCGGCGATAGCGCACCGGCCGCAGGTTTTCAAACGGCAGCGCGGGAAACAGCTCCCGCAGCCGTTCCGCCAGTTCCGATTGCGCCGGCAAAGCGTAAACCCGGCGGCGGTCCGCGATCAGGGAAAATCCCGCATCCGGCCGCGCCAGGGCCGCCGTGATGAAAGTGCGGCGCACATGGTCGTTTTCCGTCGGCGCCGATCGCAGAAACTTACGGCGGGCGGGCACGTTGAAAAAGAGGTTGCGGACTTCGATTACCGTGCCGGGCGCACCGCCGGTTTCCCTGACATCCTGGATCTTGCCGCCGGTCATGGTGATTTCCGTGCCCGCCGCCCCGGCGGACGGCTGGGTTTGCAGGCGGAAGCGTGAAACGGCGGCAATGGCCGCCAGGGCCTCGCCGCGGAAGCCCATGGTCCGGATGCGCTCGATATCGGCCGCATCCTGAATCTTGCTGGTGGCATGGCGTTCGATTGCCAGCAGCGCGTCGTCCCGGGTCATGCCGCCGCCATTGTCAGACACCCGCACCAGGGCGCGGCCTCCATCGGCGACTTCCACGTCAATCTGCGTGGCGCCGGCATCCAGGGCGTTTTCCAGCAGTTCCTTCAACACGGAAGCCGGGCGCTCAACAACTTCGCCGGCGGCGATCTGGTTGATCACATGGTCCGGCAGAACGTGAATATGTCCGGCGTCGGTCATATGCGGAAAGTGTTCGGTGTTCAGTGTTCGGTGTTATACGGGAAATTCCCACACGCAGACACCAAGGCGCCAAGGAAGAATCTCTCGCTCTTCGTGGCTTAGTGTCTTTGTGTGAGATTATCTGCTCCGGCTTTGTGCCTTTGCCCCTTTGTGCCTTCTGTTATGCCACGCAAGACGGCAGGGGACGACTCATCTGCCGGATATAGGCTCATGTCCCGCCGGAAGGCCTCGCGCCGGCATGCAGGCCGGCGGCCTGCATGTCATCCGGCGGCACGGCGCGAATGCCGGTTAAAAAGCAGCGGATGGCGCCCAGGGGCAAGCCGAGGTCCGTCCGCAGCGGCACCATGCTCCAGGGCAGGCTGCTGCGCGCCAGGCTGATCAACTCGGGCTGCTCGGACTTCAGGGAAACATCCAGGAAGGAAGCCGCCCACATATCGAAATTGCGGCCGCGCCCCCGGGCTTCGCGATGGGGGCGCGCGGAGAAATACAGCGCTGGAATTTCATCGCCCAGCGCCGGCACGGCGTCGCGCTCCCGGCTGAAATTCAGCCGGAAAGGCACCAGGTCGCCTTCGGTGTAGATATACACCGGCTTATCCGGATCGAATTCAGCCAGCGATTGTTCGTCATGATAATTGGCATACAGAATTTTCAGGAACCGCGACACCTCGCGCCCCTGCCGCGCCAGGTCATCCGCGCCGACCAGGTTGGTGCTGACGGTATTGAACAGGTAATCATGGCAGACGTAAGCCAGCGCCCCGGTTTCGACGTTGTATATTTCCAGGTTATCCACGAATTTCCGGCGGCACAAAAGGCTGATCCGCTGCTTCGAACGCTTGATGAACAAAACGGCGTTGAGGTCGGGCATGGTCAGCACCGCCGTGATGCGGTTGTAAATCTGCACCATGCCGCGCTGGGCTTCCGCGCCTTCGTCGCCCGTGCTCAAGACGAATTCCACCAGGCAGGCGGGCTGGGCGGCGCCGCCGGCCGAATCCGGCCAGCGGCCCTCCACGGCGGTGACATGGGCATTGGCAAGCTGCTTGAGTTCCAGGCCCAGCAGACGGTAAGCCACGGAATAATCCATGCGCACCGCCGGCTTTTGCGGTTTGAACCGCCGGCGCACGGCGGCGGTGTATTCATCCTCCCCGCTCCGAGCCGGGCCCGCCGCCAGCGCGGCCAGGAGGGCGGCCAGCACAGCGCGGCCGCGCCCCGTCCGGCATAAGCTTTTGGAATGACACAGATTCATAAAAATCGAGGCATGATAACAAATTTTCTGCGCTTGGCCAGCGTTAAATGCTTGCCGACCGGCCCGGGATGATTATACTGGAGCAAATTTCACAATTTCAAAACTCACGTTTTGAAGGTTTTAAGACTTTAACGGTTAAGAGAGGTTCAAGGTTCAGCGGTTGATGGAGGTTCAGGGGGCAGCGGTTAATGGAACCATGGAGGTTATGCGGAGCAGCCAAAAATATAACATTGGGTTCGAAATCGCTATCGGTATCGGAGTCGGTATCGGAGTCGAAAGCCGATTTCGATACCGATCCCGATATCGATCCCGCATCAATAGTGATGTTCAAGAGTAAGCCAACCTCCAACCTCAAACAACCGTTGAACCTGATGCAACCTCCGGCAACCCTGAACATTGAACACTTTTGAAAGAGACTCAGGAGACATCGTGAAAAGAACTTTAACCTGGCATGGATTGATCTTGATGCTGCTCCTCGCCGCCGGCGCGCCGGCGCAGGTCCGGGTGACCAAAACCATGACCGCCGCCTCGCTGTTGGACATCTCGGGCCTGAAATATTCCGGCGGGGCCGCGGAACTTTTCTACCGCACCCTGGAAGCCGACCTGGCGCGCTCCGGCTGGTTTGAAATCATCGCCGCCGGACGCGCGGAATTCACCGTCACCGGTACGGTGGAACCGGCGGGCGGCAACCTGGCGGCGCGCTGCGAAGCCTACAACGTCATCACCCGCGAACGCTACCTGGGCAAGGTGTACCGCATGCCCGCGCGGGACGCGCGCCGCATGGCGCACCAGGTGGCCGACGATATCATCCAGGCGCTCACGGGCCAGCCCGGCATGTCCGCCACCCGCATCATCATGGTCGGCAACCGCACCGGCCACAAGGAACTTTACATCTGCGACTCCGACGGCGAAAACCTGCGCCAGCTCACGCGCGACCGGAGCCTGAGCCTGTCGCCCAAATGGAGCCCGGACGCCAAACAAATCGTATACACATCCTTCCTGTCATATTTCCCCGATGTGTATCTGGTGACGCTGGAGTCCGGCGCGCGGCGGCGCGTGGCCAATTACCCCGGCTTGAATACCTGCGCGGCTATCGCGCCCGGCGGCGGCGAACTCGCCCTGACCCTGTCCAAGGACGGCAATCCGGACCTGTTCATCAAGGATTTGCGCTCAGGCCGGCTGACCCGCCTGACGCATACCAGCCGGGCGGCGGAGGCCAGCCCGGCCTGGGCACCCGACGGAAGCCGCATTGTTTATGTGTCCGACGCACCGGGAGCCCCGCAGCTTTACCTGATTGACCGCGGTGGCGGTGAAGCCCGGCGCATTACCAGCAGCGGCGCCGAAAACGTTGATCCCGACTGGGGCCGCAACGGCTTCATCGCCTACTCCAGCCGCGTCGGCCGCGGCTATCAAATCTGCGTGCTCAATCCGGAAACACTGGCTTTCCGCCAGATCAGCGACGGCGACGGCGATTATGAAGATCCTTCCTGGGCGCCCGACGGACGGCATATCGTCTGCACCCGCACCCGCAACCACATCTCGCGCCTTTTCGTGCTTGACAGCATGAGCGCTTCTTGTATAAGTTTGCTCCCGGATTCTGAAGCCGGGGAGTGGTTTGCGCCGGCTTGGTCCCCGAAGTGAAAATCACGGGGCGGCGCAGCGGCGGTAATTTCTGCGGAATGGCGGCAACTTTGTTGGAGGAAGCATTTGTGAAGAACCGGTTGTTTACAATGACGGTGCTGTTGATGGCGGGAATGATGTGTTTGAATACGGGCTGCCGGCGCAAAAAGGGCGGCCTGGCTGGCGGGGCCGGCGACGCCGACAGCATTGCCGGCGTGACCGGCGCGGCTGACCTGTCCGCCGAAGGCTGGGATGCCGGGCGGCCGGAAAACATGGAACTGATCTCCGGCCTGAAGTTCGAAACCGTGCAGTTTGAATACGACAGCACCCAGATCAGCGAGAGCGAGCGCGGCAAAATCGAGGCTGTGGCGGAGTACCTGCGCGCCAACCCCAAGGTCGGCGTCATCGCGGAAGGTCACTGCGACGAACGCGGCAGCCTGGAATACAACATGGCCCTGGGCGAAAGGCGCGCGCTGGCCGTACGGGCTTACCTGATCGGCCTGGGCATTGACGGAGCCATCATCCAGACCAAGAGCTACGGCGAAGAAAAACCGCTGGCCCCCGGCAACGACGAAGCCTCCTGGGCGCAGAACCGCCGCGTGGAATTCGTGTTCTATAACTATTGATGTCGCCGAAAGGGGAGAAGCCGGCGCACCCGCCGGTTTCTCCCTTTTTTTTTGCCCGAACGGCTGGACGCCGCTGCAACATGCATGACGGCTTCAACATGATCTCCTGTTTCCATTCCGCGCCGGCCGCCCTACCGCCCCTCGCCTTTTTCGGCGGCGCCGGCGCGGGCGAGATATTGCTGGTCCTGCTGGTGCTCCTGCTGCTCTTCGGCGCGCGCCGCCTGCCGGAACTGGCGCGCGCGCTGGGCCGGGCCCTCGGCGAACTCCGGCGCACTTCCCAGGACTTGACTCGCGAAGTCATGCTCGACGCGCCGCCTGCGGCCGGCCCCCCGCCGGCGCCCGAGGATCAAACCGCGCTTGACGACGAACTCCCGCCCGCCCAACCGACCGCGCCGGAAGAATACCAGGGCTGAGCGCGCCCGCGGCGCTATGGCATATGCGGCTGTGCCAGCATGCTGACGCTGGCCCGCTCGATAATGGCCGGCGGAATTTTAAGACGGATTTTCAACGGCTTTTCGGTGTTAAAACCGGTCACGCTGTGGGCCAGTTGCCGCGCAATCTGCTCGAAAGGTTGGCGCACCACGGTGAGCGGTGGCGCGAGATGGTCATGATAATAGGGGGCATCGTAGGCGATGACGCTGACCTCGGCTGGTATATTAATGCCATTGTCCTCGAAGACATCATAAAGTCGCACGGCAAAGCGGGAGTGAATGGCAGCCACCGCGGTGCATTGATGGCCCGCTGTGAATAAATGATTAACCAGTTGATGAAAGCTCGTGGTATCCTGCAAACTGCCGCCGGACGGCCAGACCAGATTAAGGCCAAGGTCAATCGCCGCCTTGGCGGCGCCGCGGCGACGTTGTTCCATTTCATCAAATGGCGTGCTCACATCCGCGGGGGTGGCGCCCAAGCCAATGATCTGGCGGTGCCCATGGCGCGCCAGGTATTCCATCATCATATAGCCGCCTTTGAAGTTATTGGTGCAAATATAGTTTCCCGCCTTCCATTCCCTCAGGATGATAATCATGGGAATACCGATGCGCGCAATGGTTGCAAAATGCCCATCCTCCAGCCCGCCGTCAACAACCAGGAATTGCAATCGGTCATGCCGATAAACATGCGGCTTGGGTAGATTGTGAAAGTAAATCTGTGTCGCAACGGATTGTGCCACGCTGGCGCAAAATACTTCCAGCAACTTTTGTATAAAAGGGTTATTCGCACGATTTGCCCGCAAAATAAACCCCACCCGCAGTGTGGGACGAGCGGCGGGACGCAGGAGCGTGTGGTCCGGACGCCGACAGATGCAGGTGCCGCTGCCTTGCTTGCGCTGCAGCACCCCCGCCGTCTCCAATTCACGAAGAGCGCAACGAACGGTTGTGCGGCTGACCCGATACAGGCACACCAGATCCCGCTCCGGCGGTAAGCGGCCGCCGGGCGGATACAGTCCGCCTTCAATCGCCTCGGCCAGCCGGCGTTTCAGGCGTACCACCTTGGTTTCAATGGGTTGGCAGCCCGACGGCAAGCCGGCGCCAGAGATATCCGGCTGATTAAACATAAAAATTATTAATATTAAATTGGTCTGATTAAATACATGATTTAGTTTACGCATTTTTGCTTGACTGTCAATTCTCATTCAATAATGTTCTCCAAATAAAACAGGATTCGTGGTTATGGCGCTTGCCTATATGATTAACGACATGGTTTTGTTAATGGTATGAATAAATACAAGCTTCAAAAAAAGTTGCTTGGTATGCGCTTGCGGTCCGCATATGCCTGGCGCCACCCCGCCTTGATGTTGTCCCTCCTGTTTTACGGAGGCGGGCTGCACGCCGCGGATATTCGTATTTCCATCCTGCATGATGCAAAAGTTAGGCCTGACGAGAAGGTCTGGGGGGGCCTGCATGACGTGTTGGTTAAAGTCCGGGGATTTGCGCCAGCCTATAGGTCGGACGTAACGCCGGAACTACTGGCCAACACGGATGTGCTGGTGGTCTCGCTACTGAAATATGATCCGGGCACAACCGCGCGCAATGCCGCCGGGATTGACGCCGGCCGGAAATCACTGATCGAGAAATGGGTTTACGACGGCGGGGGATTATTGTGCTACAACGACAGTGTAGGGTTTGCGCGGCACCAGTCCGCGCCGGTCTACCCGGAGGTGGCGGAAGGCATTGCCAATCCGTTTCCGGACCAAGCAGGCTATGCGCGGGAATGCGTGGTGACCCGCGCGCATCCGGTGACGCAGGGACTGCAGATTGGGGATCGGTTTGTATTATCATATTTCGATTACATCGCCCTCAAGGCCGGGCCGGACGGTGTTCCGGTTGTGCGGAGCGTGGCGCCCATTCCCAAGGGCGGCGTGGTGAACGATCCGATCGTGGTTTGCGGAACGATCGGCCGGGGGCGCTATGTGGCAAACGGCATGTTCAGCGGCCTGGACGCCCGGAATCAGCCGGTCCCGCCGGAAGCCGGGGAAAAAGCATTGCTGATCAATTCCATCTGGTGGCTGGCCGGCGGCATGCCGGAACCGCCGGGCGGCGCCATGGCGGAAAAAATGGCCAAGGGCGATGTTTTACCCCCGCGGAACCTGATCTTGAACCCGTCCTGCGAGGTTTTGGAAAACGGCAAGCCGGCGCACTGGGGTTATTATTTGAGCATCGGCAAACTGGAATTCGGCGCGCACACCAACGCCGCGCATACCGGCACGCTGTCCGCCGGCATCAAGGTCGCCGGGTATCGTTTTTCCGGAAGCGGCATCAACCAAGTGGGCGGCGCTTTGCTGGCCGGCGAATCCGACGGCTATACCGGCAAGAATGCCTGCCGCGCGCAACCGGGAACAATGTATCATTTTTCATTTTGGATCAAAGGCGACTTCCCCTCCGTCAAGGTCATGGTCTTCGAATGGCCGGCGGATGGCGGAGCGTCGGACAGAAAGACGACGGAAACATCATTGCGTCGGATTGTGCCAACCAGCACCTGGGTCCGCTACGAAGGACAATTTGCAACGCGGCCGGACACGGCAAGAATCGCTCTGGGATGGCAGTTCTCCGGCAATGACAAACAAAAGCTGCTGCCGCTGAACACCGCGCTCTATATTGACGACGTGGAACTGACCCAGGGCGAAAAAATAAGCGTCACCAGTGAAATAAGGGATCGCTCAACCGTCTGCATGACTTCCACATGGCATGCCGCAACGGCCATGCCGGACGTGGCCGTGGAACGCGTGGCGCCCGGCACACCCATCGCGATGAACCGGGAATACCTGGCATTCCCGCATTACAACCCCCTGCCGGACGGATGGCGGCGAATCGATCTGGCCGGGCTGTGGCGCGTCCGGAAACTTCCGGGGACGGCGACCAATCCGCCGGCGGACGAAGGAACGCAAGCGGGATATTGGCGGACGGAATACGACGATGCCGACTGGCGGGTCAGGCCGGTGCCGGGCTCCTGGGACGACGCGGATATTCATGAGCCGGAGGGCAAAGGCGGCGTCAGCAAGAGCCGGAGCGGCGCCAACCAGTTCACCGGCGTCGGGTGGTATCGGCGGACGTTCAACATCCCCGCGCTGGCGCCTGCAGAACGGGTTGTGCTGCATTGCGAAGGCGTGGCGGATGAAAGCGCGATTTGGGTCAACGGCCGGGAAGTCGGGCGGCATTGCGGCGGACATGTTCCGTTTGCGTTCGACGTAACCGACTCCGTCAAGCCCGCCGCGCCGAACTTGCTGGCCATGCGGGTGTTCGACGCGGAAACCCGGACCATGTACGAACTGGGCGGCGCCTGGAACGAATGCTATCTGACGGTCAACCCCAAAATCCATGCCCGGCGCATGCTGCTGGCGCCGCAGATCGCGGCGTCCAATGTGGTCGTGGACACATGGCTGGTCAACCCCGGTTCTTCGTCCGTGACGGCCCAGGTTGCGGCGCGGATTCACTCATATCCGACGCCCTGGGCCAAGGGGCCGCGATATGACGAACTGATGCCGTTGGGCAGCGTGGATTTCGACCCCGGGGTGAACCGGCGCCGGTTCACGGTTCCAATGCGCGATCCAGTGCGCTGGTCCACAACCAACCCCTTCCTGTACGTGTTGGAACTGAAGGTTGGCGATCAGTCCGCCGGTAAAACGCGGTTTGGGTTCCGGGAATTTAAAACCGAGCAATCTTATTTTCTTTTAAATGGGCGGCGGGAATGGTTGCGCGCCCTGCAATACCACCATTTACGGGTATTCGATCTGCGGCCGGACATCGTCATCTACGACCAGGCGGATTTCATGAAGCGCTACTTGATGGCCATGAAGAGTTATAATGTCAACATGATCTACGCCCTGGCCGTCGTTTCGCCCCGTTTGTTCTACGACCTGTGCGACGAGTTGGGGATTATGATTTACGACGAATGGGTCTGCGCCGGCAGCCGGGCCCCCGTGAACACGCCGATTCTCAGCGAGCCGGACCTGGGCGAAATCGACGCCTGGGTTTACCTGCACCATAACCATCCCAGCATCGTGATGCGGTCGCTGGGCGGGGAACTTTTCGAGCATTACAAGCCGCCCGCGGTCAAAACCTATAAGGAATATCTGGACCCTTTGTATGACCGGGTCAAGGCGCTTGACATACAAAACCGTCCTTTGTGCGTGTCTTCCGGACGGCATCTCTGGATTCAGGGCGGCAAGACCGATTTCTGCGATTTGCACTTCTATCCCGGCGGAATCAACGGATCCTGGACCGAAGAGGCAGCGGTGGTGGGCAATGTATGGGACGCCATGCTGACCATGTATGGACGGGAAATGCCCTTGATTCAATTTGAATTCAACGCCTTGGGCCGCACGCTATATCCGGAGGAGGCGGCCGCGCGGAAAGCCGGCTTGTCCGCCCAAGGTAACTGGAACCGGCAAGCCTTCATCGAATTGGTCGAAAAGCCGCCGGCGGGGGAAGCCTGGACCAGGGCGCTGACCGGATTAAACGGTCTGCGGCTGTATTTGGAGGGCAATGACTTATGGGAACGCTATGGTGTGACCACCCAGCAGCGCATCATCAAAAACGCCCTGGAGGAAGTGCGCCGGTGCGGGGATCTGCTGCAGGGCGTGGCGCCGTATCTGGACGGTTTTGAGATCACCGAAGTGCTGGTTGACGGCAAGCTGCTCAACAACCGGGAATATGCCCGCGGCCGGCTGGATGGCAACCTGGCGGAACGCGTATTTGCGGCTGCGGAAGCATATGCCGACATGCGGCGGGTTTATAACCCCGTGTTCGTATGTCTGGATGTTTTCGATCATCACGTTTTCGCGGGCGGCGCCTTGCAGGCGCGGGTGTACGCCATGAACGACACGCAATCGGATTCCTCTGACTGGCGCGTGCGCATGCGGGTACGGGCGCCGGATGAGCGACTGCTTGACGACCGGCTGTGCGAAATCGGCCGGGTCGTCTCGTTCAAGCGGGTTGTGTTCCCATATGATTGGGCGGCGCCGGCGGAACTTGACACCGGCTTTTATCGCGTGGAGCTTTATCTGTATGAAAACGACCGGGTGATTTCCGACAACAGCTATCCGTTTTATGTGCTCGGGCGGGAGGATATGGCCACCAGCGTCGCCACTTCCAAAAAAGTCGCGCTGTATGACCAAGGCCGGCAAATTTATCAGCCGGGAGCAACGACGACCGCCGACGTGCTGGCCGGACTCCGATTACCGGCGGACCGCATCGCCGATTTTACGGAACTTGACGCCTACCAGGTATTGATCGTTGGCGCCGGCAGCCTGGACCCCCATTTCGCCAGCCAGGGAGATCGCATCCGGCAATGGATCGCGGCCGGCGGGCGCTTGCTGCAATTCGAGCAATTCATGGGGGGCGCGATCCCGTTCCTGCCACAGCTTCAAATCATCCGGAATTATCCCAATATCCTTTCAGAAATGGTGTTGATTGAGCATCCCGTGTTCAAGGGCATGACGCCAGCCATGCTGGACCGCTGGAACGGCACGCTGCCGGAGGCGCCGGGTTGTCCGGGCGCCGTCTTTGTCAGCACGATCAGCCCTTTGAATGAAGCCGCGGTGGCCACCGGCTGTATGGATGTGCCGCGCAACACCACCAAGGCCATCCGGATGACAGTGGCAGACGTGCAGATCGGCAAAGGCATGGCCTTGCTGGTCCAATTGGAGGCAACCCGGCGTTACGGCCGCGATGCGGTTGCCACCCGTTTCATCCAAAACGCGCTGGAATATATCGTGTCGGACGACACGACTTTTTCCGCGCCGCTTGCAACCTTCGCGCTGGGAGAGACGGATATGCACCAGTGCGCGCTGGTGGATCTGAACCGTTTTGGCATGAATGCCTTCGGCAAAGGCGCCCTCGCATGGCTGGGAGATGTCAGGACCGGGCGCCAGGAATATCATGGCGTGGCTTTCGATATCCCCCGGGAAGGCAAGCCTCTGGACCGCTCCGGAAAACTGGCGGATGTGCCGGTGATCGAAGCGAAGCTGTATGACGCCGCCGTCGAGAAAAACTTCAAGGACGCGCATCATGATCTGGGCGGTTTACAGTCTGATTTCATCGAAAAATTCTATTTCCTGCACGCCTGCAACCGGGTGCGGGGCGGGGAGTTGGCGGGCAGATACATCCTGACATACACGGACGGGAACCAGGCGGAGTACGCCATTACAGGCGGGGTGAACATTTTACCCTGCAACGAGGCGGCGGAGTTGCCCAACGCAATCTTCGCCGGAAATGGCGCGTATCTGGCGGTTTGGGACAATCCCTACCCCCACCGAAAAATCAAATCTCTGGACCTGGTCGCAACCGGCAGCGGGCAGATGACGGTTTTGGGCATTACATGCAAACTGGTCCGGGGCAAGGTGCATGATTGATTGGATTGTGTGGTGCAATGCACGTGTGCAATGCGGGTTGGATGCAGTCTCGCGATTTTCCTTTTACGCGACGCCGGCAGCTATTATGATAAATTCCTATTCAATTAATTAAGGAGGAGTGCATGAATAATTTCATCGTAAACCACCACGGGCTGGCATCAAAAGCGTTTGCATGCCTGTTTGTCTTCCGCCTGGCAACCATGTTGGGGTGGTCCGCGAACACCTATTATGTTGCCACCAATGGAAACGACCTTGCCTTGGGCGACAACTGGGCAAACGCGCTCTTGACCATCAGCAACGCGGTGGCCATGGCCACCGGCGTCAGCGATCAGGTCATCCTGTCCAATGGCGTGCATTACCTGTCCGGCCAGATTGTCATTACCAACGCCATCACGGTGCGCGGGATGACCACCAACCGGGAGAATGTCATCGTCAACGGCAATTTTCCGGCGACGACCAACCGCTGTTTTTATCTGGCCCGCGCCGGCGCGGAAGTGGCCGATCTCACCATCGCCAACGGTTTTGCGACAGACACTGAAATCCCTTACAGCGCCAAGGGTGGCGGCGTATATATCAACACCAATGGCAGCGTCAGAAATTGCCTGATTACCGGCAATACCGCCACCAATCACGGCGGCGGAATTTACCTGTATCGCGGCGGGACAGCGACTAATTGCGCCATCACCGGCAACATATCCTCCAATCTTACTGATGCGCGCGGGGGTGGAATATATTGCTATATACTTGGCAATGTGTTCGATTGTCTGATCAGCAACAACCAAGCGACGGTGCATGCCGACGCCAAAGGCGGCGGTTTGTATGCGGATCAAGGCGGACTGGTCAGGAATTGCGAGATTGTCAACAACCTGGCCAACGGCCGGGGCGGCGGTTTATACCAAACAGCCCCCGGCATTATCACCAATTGCCTGATCCGGAATAATGCCGTGCTGATCGGCGCGAATCACGGCGGCGGCGGTGTTTATCACAATGGCGGGGTAGTGGCGAATTGCCGCATCATCGGCAATGACGCCGGTCCGGCCGGCACGGGCGGTGGCGTTCGTTTTTTCCAGGCAAACACCCACCCGCTCGTGCAGAATTGCCTGATCATCAGCAACAAAGCTTCCTCCTATGCCGGCGGCGTCCACTGGGCCGCTGCCGATGGGTTGGTCCGGAATTGCCTGATCACGGGCAATACGGCAACCAATGGGGCGGGAATGTACATCGGGGCGGCCGGCACGGCGGTGAATTGCACCGTGGTGGGTAATGTGGCCACCAATGGCGGCGGCGGGGTAATGAGTACCGGCGGGCAGTTGGTTAATTGCATCATTTACACCAACCAGGCGCTCCTGGGCGATCCCGCTTACCAGAACTGGACCAACTCCGGCGCAACCATGACCTACAGTAACTGCTGTACTCTGCCAGTCGCGGGACTGCCGGGTTCCGGCAATATCGAATCGGATCCTTTGTTTTCGGATTATAATGCCTTTGATTTCCGGATTCGGGACGCTTCTCCATGTATAAACGCCGGCCTGAACCAGGGATGGATGATTGGCGCAGTGGATTTGGCCGGCCAACCTCGAATCAGACATAACACCGTGGATATGGGAGCTTACGAAACGCTGATGCGGGGAACCATCATAACGATACATTAGCATCTTGCGGCAATTAAAATGGACTGTTGGACATAATAATAAATCCATGGGTAAAAATATCAACAATCTGGATTGCGCGCTCGCATTGAACGGCGAGATAACCAGCTGGCTGGTGTGCGCGCCATTGCCCAGTTTTGAAAAAGGCCGGGATGGTCCGTTTCCGCGGGTTCATTCGACAACCTGGGGATTTGAACATGATTTTCTTGCCGGACTGGGCGGCGAAGCCCAAGCCTGCCCACGCCGCGGCCCGATGCAACCCGGCGCAATCCGGGGAATGCCGGAATGGGAAGCAAAATTCCTGGCCGCCGCTCCATCAAGACCCGACGGCGCGGTAGATCTGCGCCGGGAACTTGCCGCCCGGGACTGGGCAATAGCATATCTTTTCTGCCGCTTGTATGTCCCTGAAAACGTCAGGGCGGGGTTCAGTTTATGCGACCGAGCGGATATCAAAATCATGGTTAACGGCAGGATTTACGAAAATTTCACGCAGGAACGGGTCCTCCGGCCAACCGCGCGGATGAGTTTCTACGCCGATCTGGTAAAGGGCATGAATAATATCCTCGTCAAAGTGGAAAACCGCCGGGCGCCGTGGCTGTTCCGGTTGCAGGTCGGACTTCCGAAACTCAAAAAAGGCAAGCCGTTCGTCCGCTTGTCCGGCGCTTGGAAGGAACAGGAGGTTAAATCTCTCTTTTACCCGCTTCTGGCGGACCGCTGGAAAACGGCGCTGGACAACAATGCGTATTACGGCAAAGGACAGTTATCGCTCCGGCTGCCCTTGAATTTCGGCTATCCATTGTCATTATCCGATCAGCAAATCGTTTTCACACTGAAAACGAGGAAAAACACCGTTGTTCAATCGCGCGCAATGACTTTGGGCGAATTGATGAACTCACCCCGCGTGGTTTACCGGACCTGGCGCAGGGATTTGCCAGATGTGTTTTATTCCGCCGAACTTAAAATTGATAAACTTAACCGGTTTGAAATAAACCTGATTTTAAGAAATCCCCACGGGATTGAGGAGTGTCCGTTCAATTTCCGGAAACCGGACATGGCGGAAATCAGAAAAGCAATCATGGCATTACACCGTGATTCGGAGTCGTTTTACGCCGGCGGCGGGGTCTGGAACAGTGCGGCGCGGCAAGGTGAATATTTCCCTCCTGCTTATCGAAACACCGCCAACCGGGTTGTGGCGTATTGCAACCTGGCAATGCTGGAAGACAAGCCGATTTACAGGCAGCGCGCGGTGGAAGGCGCCGATTATCTGCTGTCCGAGCAGGAAGGCGACGGGAGTTTCCTGTGGTGGTATAAGCAGGCTGAAACCGACAACGACGGGCATCCGGATACGCATCATACGCTCGCCTTGTGCGGATTCACCGGGATCGCCATGACCTGCGCGTACGCGCTCACAAAGAGCACGGCGTACCTCGAATCGTCGGAGCGCATTGCCCGTTGGGCGGCGCGTTTTGGAATATCTTCCAACGCAAATTACAACTCCCTGGCGGCGGAGCAGATTTGCCTGCATTACCGCCAGCGCCCGGAACCGGGATTGCTCAAGGCGGCGATTGATCTTACATTCGGCGGCGTATATCCCGGGCAATTGAGCTATGGCGGCTGGGCGGGGCATAATTCCTGGTCGTTTTATCATGCGATAATCGTCAGAGGCCTCGCGGTCCTGCGGTCCGTCCTGCCCGCGGACCATTTCGCCCTGCCCGAACTCGACCGGCGGTTGACGGCAGCATGCAATCATATCCTGGCGATCTTCCGGGGAAACGGATCGGTTCTTTCCTGCTTCGATCCGGGAGAATGGGAAGCATCCCGTAACCCCGGCAATCCCTACGCCGGCGCCCGGAATCTATTGGTTGATCCCCATGTCTTGCACGCGCTTTTAATGGTTGACGCCCATACCGGCCTGGACGTCAAGGAGGCCGTTTTCGGCCTGACTAGGGCGTTGGCCGGGATATCAACCGGTAAATTGAAGAGAAGCCGCTCCTCCTGGGCAACAGGATACGATTTCCTCTGTCTGGCGGAAGCCTGGCGCCGGCTAATGGCCAAGAGATAAAATCCCCGCATTTGGAAGTGTACCATGGCATATAATCCTTGTTTTAATTTGAAACGTAATAATTCTTTAACCTGGTTGTATGACCGCGACCAGCCAGTTTTGTGTTTTGATGCCGATCAGTCTATCTTCGGACACGGCCGGTTGGAGCCCGGCGGCATGGAAATGTTTCCGCGTCCGGGAATGCATTGGTCCGGCGGCGGAATGTTAAAGCCGTTCTGGGCCAACACCATGAAAGTCAAAAGGGAACTGCGCCTTTTCAAGGCCGCCTGCGGTCGCCGCAAGGCATCCTTCCGTGTGGTTACCCGGGCAAAGGAATGTGTGCTGGAAAGCGACTGGCGCATGGATGTAACCTATGACGCCGGCTTTCGCAGCTATGTGTATGATGTCGCCACTGCCGGCACGGTGGTGAAGCGCCCCGACCCGGCAAACTACAATCCGCATGAGTTTGAGTACTTCGATTTGTACACCAACGGGATGCTGGTCAACAACACGGCCCTGCAATTTTTCAGGGACGGCAAACATGTCCCCAGGCCGGGACCGTTGTGGGACTGGCTGGTTTACGACAAGGACATAGACGTTTACCAATGCAACCGGTACTGGGTCAAGGCGCCGCTTAACCATCTGATTACCTCGGCGCAGAACAACGTGCGGGTGCGGCGGGACGGATTTGTCGGCATGATGCATAATCCGGCGGGCAACCCCATGGTGCAACTGGTGGGCGATGCCGCCGCCGTCAGCCGGATTGACACTTGCAACTGGTTTTATGATCTGCATTTCAATCATGATCTGAGTTTCGTTCAGGCGCCGCCGCCGCGCGGATTCTCCGTGAGTGTCCGGTTCCGGATTGTCAATTTTAACGCCGAGCACAGCCGCTTGATTCTCGAACAGGCGCAGGTTCCCATTCTGCCGAAGGCTGAGCGCGAGGCCAAGACATATCCCCGGTACATTCCCCGCCGGGCTAATGGGTTTGAACGCCCAATCTCCCTGACCCGGGGAGATCATTCGAAAATCTGGCGCCCTTTCCATGACCATCCGCTTTACGTCAATTTTGGTTTGACCGATGTGCGTCTGCACGGAGATGGCGTGCGGCATGCGCTGTTTGACAAGGCATTCACCAATCCCGCGGCGCGCTGCGTCTGGGATCGTCACACCGGCCGCGCCGGTTCATCTTCCTTGCGCGCGGCGACAACTTCTCCGGCGGTGGCCGGCTGGAGCCTGCCCTTGTTCGAGGCGCTGCAAGTGGCGCCGGGGCGGCGGTACCGGTTGTCGGTTTGGATTAAGACGCGCGCCTTGCGCGGGCCCGGGGCAACCATGGCCTGCCTGATTGATCCCTATCGCCATCCCTGGGTTCTGACCGAGCCGAGCAAGCAATATGAACGCATTCCGCTGTTCGCCCCCCGCCGGATTCGCGGCACATCTGACTGGCAACGGGTCGAACTGGTGACTCCCGTATTAGAGTGCAGCCGGTATGGCGGATGTTTCGAATACGATTTATGCATCTGCGCCATACAGCCGGTCCTCTGGCATGAAGGACGCGGCGTCTCATGGTTTGACGATTTCAAGCTGGAGCCGGCGGCGGACTGAATGCCCAGACCGCCGCCGACATCAAACCCACGGCCAGCCGGTCGCTACCGCAGATCCGCCGTAACAACCGCCGGGGCATGGCATGCTGATAATTCAGTTTTCCGTCCGATCCGCTGAATCCATTTCCTCTAATTCATCGAATTTAGCCTTGTCCGCGAGTGAAACATGCCCCTCCACCTGTCCGTTGTCAAGATGATTGGCCACGCGCGCTTCCAAGTCGCGAAAGAGTCGGAATAGATCAATGAATCCGCCGATACCGAACCAGAACGTCGAAAACGCCGCCATGATTCCAGGGATCAAAAGGTAAACGACAAAGAAGTACTTGCCCCACCACTCGATCGGCCATGGCATGAATAAGTTCCAGATGACAACCCCAACGAACGCAATGACTAAATTGTAAACAAAACTATACAAGAAGAAACCCCAAGCAATTAACTTGTCACCAGGGGAGTATTCCTTGGTGATGCCGAGTAACTTGCTGAAGACCGTCCGGAAAGACCACCGCAGCCGCTCTTTTTTGTCGCCATCGAGATTATAGATACCGCGATGGAGCATCCGGTCAAGGTTGAAGGGCTCCTTCATGGTCAGACAAGAAACCACGCAGTAAAGGACAAGCGTGACCAGCATGGTGATAAAATACAACTCATAGCTATTGACGGGGAATTTAACCGGATCCATTTTCCAGACTATGTATGGATTAAACGGTTTTGAAATCGTATCGAGAAAATTTCCGACCGGTTCCACCCACCCCGTTTTTGCCAGCCAAGGATAAACCGTGTCCGCCCAGTTGCGTTGGATCAAAATTCCGGCGAACGATATCACCATGCCGGTAATCAGCGATGTAAAGGCGCCGGCGGTTGTGCCGAATCGGCTGTAAAGACCGAATATAATTACCGGTCCGCAACCGCCCTGCCACATGATGCACATAAGCGTGACAAACATATTAATATAGTCAAGTTGCGCCATGAAGAAAGAACCGCAGAAGAAAAAGACGCCGATCCCGATGGACACCAGGCGTAAGGCCCAAACATGCTGTTTTGGGGTCAATGGTTTTTTCCGCAGCGGCAGAACCACGTCCTGTGTAAGCGTAATTGCTGAGCTGTAGATGCGTGTGTCATCGGTAGAAATCATCGCCAGCACCATTAAGAGACAAAAAAGACCCATGAGGCCATGCGGTAACATTTTTCGCATTGAGGCGCCAAACATCATCTGGTGATAAAGCGTCCGAAATTGTTGGAATTTATCGTTGCCGGCACTTTCCCCCTCAAATTCTTTGAAAGTTTTATGCGCGGCATCCAGTAAAGGCGTGTCAAGATTGGCGTTCTGGGAAAGCGGCTGATCAACGCCGATTTGATGGGATTGCGCCGGGACAGCCCTGACCCGCGTGTTAAAAATCGCGCGCTGGGCGCCGCCAAGCGCCAGCTCATCGGCAATGCGGGCGGAAACATGATCCCGCACGCTCTTGGCTTGCGGAGCCCAATTACGATGGTTCATCAACGTAATAATGGCAACCGCGATAAACACGTAGAGAATCGAAGTAACCGTTCCGCGCCAGGCGCCAAGCAATCCGGCCATTTTCTGTTCATGCGGGCTCTTGGCGGCGGTACTGGTGCCGGCGCCAATCCAACTGGCGCGATGTAAAACTGAGGTGAAAACAGCGACCACCACCAGAAAAAGATTGAAATCACGCAGGTTCGAGAGATCGTATGGGTTCAGGAAGCTTTCGCCCTGAGCCCGGTCCATCATCACGGGAATAATCTCGTTCGACCAGCTGAATTTATAAAGTATGAACACCATAAAGATAGCAATCAGCAGAAAGCAGAACATCCCTTGAACGGCGTCGGTGATAACCAACGTCAGTGTCCCGCCCATACAGATGATTCCAATGGCCACCGTCAGGCAAAGCGCCACAATCAACGTAAAAGTCGGCGCTTCCAAGTTAAAAATGTGAACGGTGTGCGGCAGGTCAAGAAAGTAGATGAAAAACCGCGCGGCAATCGCCGGCATGATCATATTTGCCAGCATTTCGGAAAGACTGCGCAACCCGGCGGCAAAAATGCGGAACGAGCGATTGTAGCGCATTTCCAGGAACTGTCCGAGAGACATGGCTTTGGTCTCACGAAAGCGGTAAGTGCAATAACCGAGCAACCCCATCACGATGCCCAACGGGCCGGTTATATGCTGCCAAAACACTAACGCAAAACCGGTCTTATAGTGCACCTCGACATAGGCCACCAGGCCGATGATGGAAAGCGCGTTGGCGATATCGCCAACGCAGATGACGTAGCGGCCGCACACCCGGCCAGCCGCCAAAAAGTCGGCGACGCCGTGGATATATTTTCTGGCGTAGAGCCCGACGCCAATGACAAAAAGCACGGGGACAACCACGATCAACCAATTGATTAGCCCCATTTTACAGCCGGCCTTTCATGCTGTCTGGCTCATCGCCTGCCCCCGCGCCAGTCATAGATGTTTGTTTCTTATTGGGCGGAGACATTTCCAGGATAATCCCCTCGCCCGCAGCCAGTTTCACCTTGAAAACGGTCGCATTACCTTCCATGCGAGTCGGCACGGGGATGCCGGGCAATTCCACATCGCACACAATCATCTCTGATCCGCGGACCAATATTTCATCCTCAACCGTCTCCCATTCTTCCGGGAAACGTTCGGCATTAAGCGCGGTCATATACCACCGGCCATGCAACGCATCGTTGCGCAAGGTCAGTTCGATTTTGTTATTCCGGCAATAAAATCGCGGCGCGGCATTATCGCGAACATATTGAAGCATCCGCTCCTCCGCCTGCCCCGGATTTTTTGCATCCATCAACTGGCTGAAAAACACAAGTTTTCCTTTACCGACGGACGCCTGATAAATCAGGCCGGACGGCGCGTATTTCCCCATTTGATATTCCGCCAAATCCCTATCAGGCATCCACCCATTCTGGCTGTCACCACACCATTCCGCCCCGTCGAAAGCGGCTTTAAGCAACGATCCTGAGCGTTTTCCCCATGGATCGAACACTCCGGGCGCACCGAATGCTATCAGCACTCCGCCATCCCGCATCCAATCCAGCAGCTTCTGTTGCATGGCATCCGGCAAACATATTGCATTGGGCAAGAGCACAACTGCCGAATGCGCCAGCATCTGTTTGCCGCCTAAAATCAAGTTTTCCCACAATATGCCATAATCCAGACCTTGTTGATCAAGCAAATCCGCGTAAAGCGACATCTGCGAACGCACGCCGTCATGTGGATAGGCGTTCAAAAACGAGGCGGTTGATTCCATAATATTTATGTTCGGCGCCACCAATGGCAGCATTAAATATCGCTCATAATTACGCAATCTGGTGATGCTCACGGGAATGCTCATGGCGCTGTAGCGCAAGGTGGTGTACCCCCAGCGGATATCCGGCCAATTGGCGTTATCATCCCAGCCAGGCATGACGCCGTACCAGATTCGGAAAAACGACCGGCCATCCGCCGCCAGGCGGAAAAACTCCATTTCGCCGATGCGCCGGCCGGCCACTTCGTCAAAGCGGTCGCCCGGAGTCAGCGGGGACCATTCCAAAATGCCGGCGCGCCCACCCAGCGCTCGCTTCAGACTGCTCAAAATACGGCTCGGGTAACGGCGTTTTTCACCGCGTGATGTGTGCAGATCATACACATCGAATTCCGCCAATAAGCCGGAAAGGTCGAAACCATGATGCGGCGAGACGCCTCCCGTGCCATCCAATCCGGTCGCGACCGGCACATCCGGCAGCTTTTCCTTCAAGGCTTGAATGATAATCCGCATCCAGTTGCGATATCCTTCCTGCCTAAACAACTCCCATTCATACCCCAACCCGGAAGGATATGGACGCGGCGTCGCTGAAAAATCCATTGGCGGGATGATGGCGTCAAATGCAGTATAATCGCTTCCCCATATCTGATTAAGCTTTTCAATTACGCCATATTGCGCGCGCAGTTTCCGGCGGAAAGCCTCGGCCGCGCTCCGGTTGTGCCCGGTAAACGATTTTCCCAAGCTGTTCTTCGCCTCCGCCATGAGTTGCAACGCCAGCGTCTTGCCGGGATAACGGTTCGCCAGACTCCCCGCCAGTTCCAAAGCGCTGTCACGAGACATCTGTTGGACATCCGTATTCCAAAAATTCAACTGCGCGCGTCCCATTTTTCCAAAATACCCGCGCCAACGTTTACCATTATATGACGGCAGGCTGCCATCCGCCTCGCAAAAGAAGACGTCATCATCTTCCGCGTGTTGTTCCAGCCACCATAACGGCACTGCGGTATAACAGAAATGCAGGCCGAAAATGAGCGGGATGAACAGGCCAACCTCTGGCCGCTTATCGAAAAACATGTCTTGCGAAATATCCACGCATTTGAAATAGCGCCCATCATCCGGACTTGACCAACTGCCGATTTGCGCCTTGAATGTGTCGTAATTTCCCAATTTGAGCAGGCGGTCCTGTTCAGGCCAGAAACAGCATCCATTCTGGGCAAATACCAAGCTGCGCCGCCAATCCTTGCCGGTCGCCTCCCCCGCCATAACTAGCGATCTTGGTTCTTCGTCGGCGTTAACATCCACACCCATAGCGGAAAGCGCCTGGCGGACATCCGCCCTGATGCGCGCCGTGTTGCGCCGGATATATTCCGCCATTGGCATGAATTCATTCCGTAATATAGTTTCGTTTAAGCCGTCCACATAAGCGGAGACATACATCTTGTATAAACCGTTGACCGCCTGATCAAGGCTCGCAACATCCGATTGTACCATTCGGGCGCGTTGCGCAACATCCACCGGCAAGGGAACATTGCCATTATTTATATAAGCCAATCCGCGTTCAATCCGGCGCGCGTCAATCTCCAGATACGCCAGATCGACAAGCAACGCATTGTACAGACCGGCGGCCTTCAAGACATCGGAAGCATCGGCAAACGGCAGATTGGTTCGGATGACATCGTCTACCTCCTTCGGATACGGAAATGACCATGGCCGGCGTAAACTGTAAATCTTGTTGTCGGGCGGATCATTCCTGGGGTTTTCGGAAGATTGCAATAACTGTCGAGCTGGCAAACGCTGATCTTGACCACCCACAAAATAACCATTGACCGGACCTACGACGTAGAGGTTGTCGGCGAACAATTCACCCGGACTGACGGCGGACAAACTGAGCCCGACCAACCGCCCGCCGGCACCCACGGACAACGGCAGCCCGGCGCCCAACTCCAGCCAATCGGATACCGGCCGGGGAAAACCGGGGTTTTCAGCCGGCTTGCGGGCGGGCTTGGTTGAAGTATACAACTGCACGAGAGCGGCGGAACATTGATTTCGATCAAGGTCGAAATGAATGCGGAAACGCAACCACCGCCGCGCCTTGAAATTGCACAGCCGCTTTCGGCGCACTGGTTCAATCTGAAGCTCTTTTTTTAATTCCGTATCGGCGCCGGCCCGATCGCGAAAGATAAAACAGGCTTGAGCGTCAGTCATAAAGCTCCCCGCTATGGCGCCGGATTCGTCCAACAGATCAATTTCAAATGCGCCCGCCACGTCGCCCGAATCTGGAAGACAAAGCAATTCTACCTCTATCAGGCCGTTCCGCAAAGGTTTGAAGGCATATTGCACCGCCGGCCGTGTCGCCGCCCCGTCCGCCGATGCCAATAAACGCAGACAACCATTCCGCGCCCAATGCGTTTCGGACCAATATGGAGTCTTGTACTCACTAACATAATCCGGGAAGTTAACGACGGTCACCGAGCCGGGATCGCCGCGCAACAGCGAGAAGCCCGGCGGCAAATCGCGCGTTTTGCCATCGTCGAAATTCCGCCAGTCGCTGACCTCCAGCGCCGGCTCGGGAATATCGGCAGACAAACGATATATCCGCACATTGTCAATATAGCCCGCGGCGCCAATAAAAAATCCCACCGTAAAACCAGCGACCGCCTCGCGCAATTGCGGATCGGCGCCGAAATACAGCAATTTATCGTCAACCCAAAACCAGATGTTGTCGCCGATTATCTGACAAACTATACGATGTCGCACGCCAGTTTGGAGAGGATTATCGGCTTCCGATTTCCAAAGCACACGCGTGGTTTTGGTGTTTTTGATCCAAGTTTCGCCGTTCTGGTTCACCCCGCATTGAAAATACACGCCATTTGGAGCGGACTTTTCGAGATCACATCCCAAACATACGCTCAAATCATCCGGGGCCGCACTCCAAGTGGTGTATTCCACGCGCATATCCGATCCGACATCCTTTTTCAGCACAAGATATGCGCCGTTCTCGCCATAAAGCGCGCCATCACGCACTTCCCACTTGCCGGTTTTAAGCAACCACGCCTCACGGACGGCGAGATGATCGAAATTATCCTCATAAATTAATTCGGCCTTATCAGGCAATGGCGACGTTGCATATGCCGGAAGGCACAAACTTAATATCAATCCGCGCATCCACCACATCTTAACATGTCTCCCAAGTCGGGCAATACACACAATCCAATTAATGCTTGCTATCTTTGAGTGGAGGCGTGTTGAATTTAATCCGTCCGCCGCCGCTGAAGTTACGGATGCTTAAATTCCGGCGGTTGATTATCTGATGCCGATCATCGTCCCTAGGGGCTTAAACTCGTAACAGCCCATGTCAACACATTTGCCGAAATAGTCAATCCGCTGCCGGCCATCCAAATCCATCGCGCTGATCATCCAGTTTTCATTGATGCCGGCATTGACACAAGGAGATTCCCGCGTCAACCGATAATTTCCTCCCGCGCTATCCACGAATACCGGCGGGTTGGTAATGCAGTTTACCGCGACCGGGTAATTTACGCCATTAGTCGTGGAAACGCAGGAATACCGCAAGGTGTCGGCGCCAGATGTGGCGGCATATGAAATATCATCCGCTACCGCGCCGGCCTTGTTGCTGAAAACAATGCTGTTGCAAATATCAATCGGCTTCGGATAACTCCCGCGAATCCATATCCCGCCGCCGTATGTGGCTAAAGACCCATAATTGCTGACGACCGTGCAAGCGCTTATCACGCCGCCGGTTTGATTCGCATCGCCAAATCTGAAATCTAAGCCGCCGCAAAATTTGGCGGAATTATTCGCAACCAGGCAATTAGTAAAAAATGCGTTGCTCAGCAAATACGCCCCGCCGCCGCCAACTTGAGTGCTGCTGACAACCAGCCCCTTATTGCGGGAAATATCGCAATTGACAAACACGCCGCCGCCAAAAACTCCGGCGCCCTTGTGCGTCACGGTATTGTCAGTGATCCTGCAATCATACATCTCTACATAACCGGCGACACCGCCGCCGTGAGACTCTGAGCCTGCCAACAAGTTGTTGGTCAAGCCCATATTAAAACTGATCACGCAATTTGAGATTACAGCGTGATTGGAAAGCGGGCGGATATACAACGCCCACACGCCGCCGCCGGAACCGCCGTAGTTATTCCCGTTTTCCGCGTAATTCGAGACGATTACGCAATTTCTAATGACGGCATTATGCGGTTCCATGCGGTAGGGATTGACGATGACGCCACCCCCGCCGGCATAGATGCCATACGTGTTAGTATTGGCATAGCCGTTGAAAATAGTAAAGCCATCAAGCACGCAACCGTTGCCAACCAGCGAAAAGCAACGATTGGTAGTGTTGGGGTAATTGCCGTTAATGATAACCTTATCGCGTCCGTTGATGCTTTTGAACATCACGTTGGTTCTGCTGATGGCAATTTGGCTAGTCAAAACATACCTGCCGTCATCCACCAGCACGGTATCATTGTGCGCCAGTGGCACGAGCACATCCAGTATATTCGTCGCCGCGCCCGCCAAAGTATTGTAGCCGCTGGCCGCGTCATTGGTTCCGGACGGAGACACATAGCGCGTAGCGCCATGCGTGACGGGAAGTCCGCACGCCGCGAACGCCAAACCAAGCCGCGCCACCAGGGCACACAGATTAATTTGACACCGCCGTGCTTTGCAACAAGATTGAGCAAATGCTTTCACCGACACCTCCTTTTAGAGCCTGCCGCCGCGAATAAATTTACACGTATCCCAGACGCGCGCCGCGAGCCAGGCGGCCGCCGGAAACGGCATCCCAGCCCAAAACCATATTCCGCATAATCCGCCGTCAAAAATTAATCCGCGCCTTGATTGTATAACAATCCCTCCTGTTTGTATATTGTCAATAATTTTGTTTTTTGTATAATATTTCGTATGGCCAATGAACTATTGAACATCTTAAAAGTTCCTAGCATACCCGTCAAAGCTTTCAGCCGCGCGAATGACGCCGTGATTTCCGTTTTTACCAACAGCGAAATTTTGCTGCACCGTAAAATTATTCTCGGCCTGGCGCAATACGCCCATCTCCGCACCAACTGGATTTTCGAGTTCTATACTTCCGCCGATGCCGCCGTCAAATCCCGGCAACGCCACGCGCAAGGCATAATTACACTTATAGACACTCCGAAAATGGCCGCCAAGCTTGCGGCGCTAGGCAAACCATCCGTTATAATTGGCGACTGCTGCCTGGGAGCATCCGGAGCCATTCCGCGGATCGAGCCGGACAACAACCTGATCGCCAAGACGGCCGCTGACCATTTGCTGCATCGCTGCTGTAAATCATTCGCCTTTTTCGGCGCCATTCCAAAAATAGCATGGAGAGCCGAACGCCGCGCGGCGTTTCTACAGCATCTGCTACAAGATGGACATCCCCGGCAGACGCGCGAATTCATGCCGCCCATGCATGAGACGGCGCCACATCAACTGTATTTACATATCGGCCGTTGGCTTAAAACCATGCCGCCGCCCATCGGCGTCATGGCCGCCAATGACGGCTCCGCCCGGTTGCTGTTGGAAGCTTGCCGCCTGAACGGCATGAAATCGCCCGACGATCTGCTGGTGGTCGGCGTGGATGATGATGAAGCCATTTGCGAGTTCACCGCCCCCCCGCTGACCAGTGTCATACAGGACACCGACCGCATGGGGTATGAAGCCGCGCGCACATTGAAACGCTTGATGCATGGACAAACCGTCAAAAGCGTCGTACGCATTCCTCCGCGCGGCATAGCAATCCGACGTTCCACCGACTTGCTGGCCATCGCCCATCCAGCATTACGTCAAATTTTGGGCATTATTGAAAAGCGATTGGACAGGGTGCAACCGGAAGATATCGCCGGACAAATGGCTATATCGCGCGCTACGCTCGATAAACAAGCGAAAAAGCTGATCAATCTGACAACGCATGAATTGATAGTCACATGCCGTCTGCGCAAAGTGCAGGAGCTGCTCGCCCGCACCAATGTGCCGATAAAGGAGATCGCCAACCGCACGGGATATTCTTCTTCTCAATACCTGGGCGGTATTTTCCGACAATATGCGGGCATCACTCCCGCCGAGTATCGCCGGCGCAACAGCACGACGCGTTGACTGTCTTCTGGGGTGACAAGCAGCGTTCGGCTTCCAGATTCCACCGCATAGCGGCGCCGCCACAAAAGGAACAATGCCTTTCAAAACGCATGAATATTTGCGGTTTGTGCTTGCATAATTCTGAATATTGTATACAGTATCCAATCATGAGCGTCATTGACCATTCGCTGCTGACCGTGCGGGTGTACGAGCACCTGCGGGAACGCATTGTCAACAAAACCTTCCCCGCCGGC
>CAYXEK010000019.1:41949-53660 GCA_964463985.1 uncultured Verrucomicrobiota bacterium | reverse complement strand
TTTCCATTTTGGAGGGACGACTTCCACGTCGTCCGAGACTTTTGAAATTGGCTCGCCTGTAAAAATAGAATTGTTTTTACTTCGGGCAGAGATTATGCTTCGGGAAAGGAGGGGGAGCCATGCAACATGCTTGGGTCCGCGCAGTGATCGGCGGAGTGGCGGGAGTTTTGCTGGGATGGGCCTTGTATCGGTTCGTCGGTTGCCGGGGTGGAGGCTGCCCTTTGACCGGCAATCCATATCTGGCTCCGCTGATCTGGGGCGCGCTGGGGTTCATGGTCGGCTGGGGCGCCGGAAGATGACCGTTCCGCTTACCGTCCCTGCTGCAGGAGGGCAAAAAACCGGTCTTCGTACTCGCCAAACAGTCCGTGTCGGCGGAGGAAATTGCCCAGGGGCTTGATTTGCGATGAATCGCGGCTGGCAACCAGGAAGAGCTGCTCAATTTCCTGCCGGACGGCTTGCGGCACCCCATTGGCATCGTCCAGCAGATGGCGTTGGCGCAGTTCCTGGAAATTCACCGGCGCCGAATGGCGGATGACGTCCACCATGAATTTTATCAGGCAGACATCCCATGGCTGGTCAACTCCGTAAATCACGCCGGCCAGTTTGTCGTCTTTTTCAGCGATGCGTTTTTTGATCTGTTCGATAACCTCGGGCGGGGAGGCGGAGACGATATGTTCATTTAACTCGGTTTTCTGGACTTTGAAGCCGTATTGGAGGATGCGCAGGTCGCGGGCGTGCTGGCGCAGCCATTCAACGTATTGCTTGGCTTGTTCGCCGAAACCTTCGGCGACCTCCGACTCGTAATAAGCCGGCGTAATAATTTGCGGCCGATGCGATTGAATGGTGCCTTCCCGCACCCGCACCTGGTTGACGGTATCCATCAATTCGCTGACCATATGGTAGCGCAGGTTGGTGACGCCGAACGTCTCGAGAGGACTGTTCGGCATGACCACGATTTCGGTATTGTTTACCGCATACCAGAAGTCGTGTGGCTTGATATTCATAATTCGCCTGAAAATGGCTTTCTGCCCTTTTGTAACTTTTACCGGAAAAGCATATGCGAGTCAAGCCGGCAATTCCCGGCGGCGGCGCGCGGCTGGCGCTTGACGATGTGCCTGCCGGTCAACAATGGAGCGTCAGATTAATCCAGTAACAAGGGAGACGGTATGCATGCATGGAGATCGGCGGTTTGGGGCGGCGCGTTGGCGGCTTTGATGCTGGCTTGGTTGGCCGGCGGGTGCGAATCCAGCAGCGGCGGGAAGTTTTTGACGGAGGCGGACAATGGCGCCGCGGTGCGCCTGGACCGGGGCGAAACATTGGAAATATGTTTGAACGGCAATCCCACCACAGGTTACCGATGGGAAATTGGCGGCTATGATGCGGCGGTGTTAACCTGCGTGGAGGGGCCAAGCTATGTTGCCGACGGCAGCGGGGGAAAGGTCGGCACCGGCGGCCGGTATTACACGGTTTTCCGGGGCGATCAGGCCGGTCACACGGAAATTGTCATGCTTTACCGCCAGGCAGGCGGTTCCGTACCCGGCGGCGTTTTCAGTGTGTCCGCGACGGTGGAATAGCCCTCGGCGCCTGCATGCCTGTACCGGCGCGGCAATCAAACTGCCGGCCGCATGTCCTGTCCGCAGCAGCGCGGGGTGAAATTCACGGAGTCCGCCTGGCGCAGCGCCGCGATTTCGGCGCCGCAGACCGGGCAGACGTAAAACCGGACGCGCCGCGGGCGGAGGGTCATCGGCTGGTTGCAGCAGCGCGGGACAAAACAGCCGCGGCAAGGAGTCAGCACGACGATTTCGGCGCCGCAGACCGGGCAGACGTAGATTGCTCCCCTGGGTTTGGCGGCAGGCATCAGGCGGTCCCTCCCGCCGTCGGTTTTTCTATCTTTTCCATGGGGCGGCCGCAGCAGACCAGGTCCAGCGTGCCGACGCCGCCGCGGGTGACCATGACCAGGTTCCCGCATTGGCGGCAGACATAAGCCGTGCCGACATTGATGGTCAAGGCCGCCTCCCAGTCGCCCAGTTCCCATTCGGGCGGCGGGATTTCAGGTTGTTTTTTCATGGTGATCTTGCTCCCGGCTGAATCCAATTAAGCAAAACGGCTATTGCCGGCGATGGTTTAAAATTATCTGAAGCCGCTGCTTTTTGCAATCTTAAACTCGACGGCGCTAACGGCGGCGCGATCCGCCCAGTATGCCGCCCAGCAGTCCGCGCAGAATTTGACGGCCCAGCCGGCTGCCCACGGTGCGCGCCGTCTGTTTGGCCAGCGTCGCCGCCATGCCCTGGCGGCGCCTGGTGCCCCAGAGCATTTCCCCAAGCCTGCTTCTGCCGCGGTCCGGCCGGACAGGCGCGCTGCGATCACGCGGCGCCGGCGGGCTTTGTGCGGGCGCCGCGGGGGCGCCTTGCCGGGCCCGTCGGGCCAGGATTTCGTAGGCCGATTCCCGGTTGACGGGCCGGTCATATTTGGCGCCCACCGGACTGCGGGCGCGGATGGCCGCGCGCTCTTCCGGCGTGATGGCGCCCATGCGGCAGCGCGGCGGACTGATCAATGCGCGTTCCACCGGCAGGGGGATGCCTTTGTCCTGGAGCGTGGAAACCAGGGCCTCGCCGACGCCAAGCTGGGAGATGGCCGCCGCGACCTCCAGTTTTGGATTAACAGCGAAGGTTTCAGCCGCGGTTTTGACGCCTTTCAGATCGCGCGGCGTGAAAGCGCGCAGAGCATGTTGAATCCGGTTGCCGAGTTGGCCCAGGATTTCCGCCGGAACGTCATCCGGCAATTGCGAACAGAAATATATCCCCACGCCCTTGGAACGGATGATGCGCACAACCTGTTCGACGCGTTGGCGCAGCATGGCGGGAGTGTCATCAAACAAAAGATGGGCTTCGTCGAAAAAAAACACCAGCCGGGGTTGCTCCGGATCGCCCACTTCCGGCAGGTTTTCAAACAACTCGGAAAGCAGCCAGAGCAGCAGGCTGGAATACAAACGCGGCCGCAGAATCAACCGGTCGGCTGCCAGGATGTTCCTTGCCGATCAGAATTTGCTTCATGGATGAAGCCCTTGTGTTTATGGATAATCCTGGCGCGTGGGGCGCACAACCACATCGCTTATGTGTACATGGGGCGGCTGCGTTACAATGTAATGAACGGCTTCGGCCACATCGCGTCCGACGAGCAATGGCCCGAATTTATCATGGAACCCGCGCTGCATCTCTTCGCTGTAACCTGCCGCGGCTTGAAAGCCGCTGAGGACGATACCCGGCTCCACCAGCGAGACACGAACGCCCTTGGGGCCGATTTCGCGCCGCAATCCCTCTGTCAGCGCGTGCACGGCGAACTTGGTTGCGCCGTAAACCGCGCTGAAAGGTGAAATATTGCGCCCTACCACCGAACCGACGACCACGATGTCGGCCGCTTCGCGCGGGAAGACTTGCGCTTGCCGCGCGGCCATTTGGCGCGCCGCCGGCTGGAGGATGGCCAGGACGGCCGCCACGTTAAGTTTCAACCGGTCATCGAATTGGGACAAATCGGCGTCTTTCACCGAGCCGCCCAGGCCCCTGCCGGCGTTGGCTACCACGATATCCGCCGGGCGGCCGAAGCGTTCGGCGGCGGCGAAAAGTTTTTTAATCACCGCGGCATCGGCGGCATCGCCCGCCACGCCATGGAACAGCCGCCCCAATTCCTTTTCCATGGCGGCCAGCTTGGCCGCGTTGCGGCCGTTGCCGACAACGCCGAACCCGGCGGCGGCGAATTTCCCGGCGACAGCTTCGCCGATGCCGGATGTGGCGCCGGTGATGATTGCGATTCTAGGGAATTTTTGGCTCATGGCGATGCTTGCTCCTTTGATTGGCGGTTTGCGGCTGGAGGCGCCGGCTCCAGTTTGCCGCCGGCTTTTTCCCAACCGGACAAGCCGCCGGAAAAATGCCGGATATTGGTATAGCCGAGCCTGGCGGCGGCCGCTGCCCCGGCCCGGTAAGCCAGGCATTTCGGACCGCCGCAGTAGGCTACCAGCAGGGATGACTTGTCGGCCGGCAACATTTTTTGCAGGTCCGTTTTATTGGCTTCAAAATCAATCGCGCCGGGAATGTGTCCGCTGGCATATGACGCGCTGCCGTTGCAGTCAATCAGGCAGACCTGTTTGTCGGTCATGGCCTGTTTCAGGTCCGCCAGGCTGATATCCGGGGCGTCCTCCGGCGCCGCGCCGGCAAAAACCACGGCGGCGCAAATCAACAGCACGCCTGAAAAGGCAAAGAACATTCTGGATGGTTTCATCGCTTTTCCCTTTTTATGAATTGTTAATCATTTTTGGAATTCAGATTATACCTGAATATGACGCACTGCAAGCGCAATATTCATTTCCCACACCAGGCGGGCGCATCTGCGACCAGTTACAACATGGAGCGTCCAGACACAGAAACAGCCGCAGCACAGTTTGGGCCGACCTCATTTCCGAAGCCTGCAACGAATCGTAGATGCGCCCCACCAGGCGCAATCTTGATTTAACCCCGTCGGCGGTCTGCGTCCGCCATAGCTTTAGCGGCGGCGGCGCCGATATACGTAAGGACTGTCCGCAAATACGCGATGTCCTGCCGGGCAAAACACTCGCGGTGGCCGTCCGGCGGGGCATCCAGGCAGAGGAGCGGTTGGTTAAATTCAGGCTTGCCCCGGTTTCGGCTTTCGTGCCAGAATCATGGCCTGAATCAATCCTGCCGGAACGCCATGCGCTGCAAGCTTATCATTTTAACGTCCGTCGGGATACTGGCCGGCCTGGCGGCCGGCGCGGCCGCGCCTGAAATGCCGTCCAGGCCCGGCTGGGACGCAATTTGCGCCGCGCCCCATCCGCGCGTGGCCTGCACGGCCGCGGAACTGGCGCGGCTGCGCGCGGCTTGGCAGTCCGCCGGCGCCGACGCGGCGCCGGTAGCCGCGCGCCTGCGGTGCGCTGACGCGGCCGTGCGGCGGCCGCTGGATTTTCCGCCGCGCGGCGCGCGTCATAACCAGTGGCGGCAGTGCCGGGCCTGCCAGACTGCGCTCGTGGAACAGCCGGACGGTTCGCATCAATGTCCGCGGTGCGGCAAGCGATATGTTGGCGAACCCTATGACGACGTGGCTTTCGGCCGGCGCCACGGCGCCAATTTGCGGGACATGCTGGACTGCGCCTGGGCTTATGCCGTCACAGGCAGCCGCACATATGCTGAAAAATCCTCGCTCCTGTTGGACGGGTACGCCGTGCGGTACCTTAAATATCCCCGCCGCGGCACGTCAGCCTGGCACTGGCCGTATAATTTTATCACCGGCGGGCGTCTGTACGACCAGACTCTTTCGGAAGCGAGCGCATTGGCGGGATATATTGCGCCGGCGTACGACCTGATACGGAATTCCGGCGCAGTCACTCCGGACATGGACCGGCGGATCCGCGGGCAGTTGATCCGCCCCATGCTGAAGAATATCGGACGCAACTGGTGGAACAGCGGCGCTTGCAACTGGCAAGCCTGGCACAACGCCGCCATGTTCTGGGGCGGGGCGGTGCTGGGCGACCCGGCGTGGATGGCAAGGTCCCTTTACGACCCGCAGAATGGCTTTTATTTCCAGATGGACCGGGCCGTGACGGCCGACGGGATGTGGCACGAGAGTTCATGGGGATATCATTTTTATGCCCTGCAGGCATTGGCAACTCAGGCGGAAGGCGCGCGGCGGGCCGGGTTGGACCTGTGGTCGGTTCCCGCGTTGCAGGCGATGTTCCGCGCGCCGTTTGATTACCTGATGCCGGACGGGCAAATGCCGCGCCTGGGAGATGATGTCGGCTCGGCTCCAAACAAGCATCCCGCGCTGATGGAGGCGGCATTTTTTAACTGGTCCGTCTCCGCCGGGGAAGATACGCGCCCGGCCGGTGCGGTTGCGGCGACCGGGATTCTGCGCGCGGCTCTGCCCGCGCGGCCGGTCTGGGAAACGGTGTTGTACGGCCGGCAGCCGGAAATGACGCCGGCGGCCGGCCCGGTTTTGGACAGCCGGTTATTCCAGGCGGCTGGGCACGCGATCTTGCGCCGCGGCGGGCCCGCCGGCCTGACGGCGCTGCTGGTGTTCGGGCCCTATGGCGGCGCGCATGGACATTTGGATAAATTAAGTTTCGTGTTTTACGGTTACGGGCGGGAACTGGCCGTGGATCCAGGCCGCGCCGCCAGCCAGGCTTATCGCTTGCCGATACACAAGCAATGGTACAAGGCAACGCTCAGCCATAACACCGTAATCGTTAACGGCAAATCACAGCGGCCTTGCAGCGGCGAATGGGAGTGCTTCGAGCGCCAAACGGAATTCGCGGCGGCGGTGGCATCGGCATGCCCCTGGCCGGGCGTCAGGCACCGGCGCCTGTTGCTGTTGACGGATGAATGCTTGTTGGTCGCGGATGATCTGTCGGCGCCCGGTCCGGCGCGGTTTGACTGGCTTTACCATCACAGGGCGGACACGGTGGAATGCGCCGCCGCCCATGCGCCGGCGCCGCCGCCGGCGGACATTGCCGGCGCTGGCTACATCGAAAATTGCCGCCGGGGAATCACGGATCAGCCTTTGCGGGCGATTTTCCGCGGCGGCGGGCTGCGGTTGGATTTAATGCTGGCCGGCGGTTTGGCAACCCGCGTAATGACAGGCGACGGGCCGGGCCGATCGCTGTCGGACCGCGTGCCTTTGCTGCTGGCCGGCCGGGAAGGCCGGGCAGTCTGGTTTGCCGCGGCGGCGGCGCCGGCGCCCGCCGGCGCCGCCGCTGATCTGCAAACATTGGCCGCGGAGCGGGAAGGGGAGGAACGTTTGCGGGTAAAGTTAAGGCTGGACAACCGATTAGTGACGGCGGTTTTCGGTCCGCATTATCTGCGCGTAGAGACGCAGGCGGGGCGGTAATCCCGGGATTGCGCATAACCCGACCGCGCTATCCCCGCAAACTTTGTTTCAGGCGGCTTCCGCGCCGGCCATGAGCGGAGGCACCGGACAGTTCAGGGCATCGCCGACGGCGCGCAATACCTGGGCTTCGGCGGCGTTAATTGTGCCGTCGGCGGCAACGCAGGCGACACAGGCGTCCATGATCTGTTTTTTCAGGGCTGGTTCGGACTCGGCCAGTTTTTCCAGGGCCGCATCCAGGGCGCTCACGCCGCAGTCAGGGCGGGGGCGCATATCCGGGGCGTCAGCGCCGGGGGATACCGGCAGCCGCGCCCAGCCGGCTTCAAAATGCCGCTGCACGGCCGCTCCGCCGGAATCGCCCCGGTACGCCAGGCAGGAAAGCAAGTCTATGCATGCCGGAATCAAAGGTTTGAGACTGTAATACCTGACGGGAGTTGGGCGGGGTTGCTCGAAATAAGGGATCAGATGCCGCAAAAGCATGCGGTACAAGGCGTATTCAAACAAGTCCACCCGCTCGTCCGCCGCGATCATTTGTTCCACGCCGGCGCGGAAGCCGACGAACTGGCCGGCCGGCAATTCCTTGAGGGTGGCGATGGCCATGTCAGCCAAAGGCAGGCGCAATTCCAGCGGAAGTTCGCGCACCGGATCGGCCAGCGCACCGGCGGCCTGCTCAACGGCGGTTCCGGCGGTTTGCCGCAGAATCTGCTGTTGCCGGGCGCGGGTTGCAGTGGCGGAACTGAGCAGCAAATTGAAGACGACAGCCTGCGCGCCGGTTGTGTCGCGGACGGCGGTCTCCAGCTTGGGGGGCAAGGATGCCAGGATGCCCTGAGAGTAACGCAGGTGCGCCTCCCCGGGGGCGCCTACGGATGTCACTGCTGTCCGGGGGTTGATGCGCACCTTACGGCCCGCCGCGCCGGCCGCCATGGCGCTGACAGGCAGCCCTGTCGTGCGGGTAGCGGCGGCGGCGGGTTCCGCCGGTTGGGGTTCCGCCGGCAGCGCTGGAAAAACACCGTTGAAAGAAGGATCAATCCGGCGGATGCGTTCCGCCAGGGGCGGATGGGTCGCCATCAGGGAAAACCAGGCCGAACTCAAACCGTTGGCAAAGAAAAAATGGCTGGCTTCCTCGGCGTGGATCTCGCGGATTCTGGAGCCGTCATACAGGCCGCCGATTTTTTTCAGGGCGCCGGCTATGCCGTCCGGATTCCGGGTGAATTGAACCGCCGCGGCATCGGCCAGGAATTCGCGCTGGCGCGAAACGGCGCTTTTGATCAATTTAGCGAAAAACACCCCGATGAAACCGATGGCCGACAGCGCCAGGCCCAGCAGCGCGAGTTGCGCGCCGGAATTGCCTTTGCCCTTCCGGGATGAGCGGTATCTGCCGGAATACATCGAACTGCGCAACAACCAGTAACCGATCAACCCGATGAGCAGAATGCCGTGCAATACGCCCATCAGGCGGATATTCAAGCGCATGTCGCCGTTGAATATGTGGCTGAATTCATGGGCGACCACGCCCTGTAGTTCATCCCGCGAAAGTTGCCGGACGGCTCCCCGCGTAATGCCGATCACCGCGTCTGCCGGATTAAAACCGGCCGCGAAGGCGTTAATGCCGGGTTCGTTTTCCAGCAGGTATACCGGCGGCACGGGGATGCCGGCGGCGATCGCCATTTCCTCGACAACGTTTAACGTCCGGCGTTCGTTCAGGTCGGCGGTGTTGCGCGGAATCGGGCGTCCGCCCAGCAGGGTTGCCACTGCGCGGCCGCCCCGGGCCAGGCCCATTACTTTATAAGCGCTGCCGCCCAGCACGACCGCCAAGGTCCCGGCGGAAGCCAGCGCAAACAGGCCGGGATTCCAGAGAACCCGCAGCCAGCCCGCTGTTGCGGCCCCCGCGGATTCCGGTTGGGCGAGGTTCAGGGTGAATGCCAGAGCGCAATAAACGGCGCAGACGATCAAAGCCACCGCCAGGCCGTAGAAAAAAACCAGCCGGCTGGTGTTGCGGCGGGCGCGCTCCTGATGCTCGAAAAAATCCATAAGGCGCTAAAATTTTACTTTTTGCGCTTGGCGTTCCGCGGCATCGGTTACTTCAAAAAGGGCTGCTTCGCCGAAGCCGAACGGGCCGGCGATCAGCACGTTCGGGAAAGTTTCGCGCGCGGTGTTGTATGACATGACCGCGTCATTGTAGGACTGGCGGGCGAAAGCAATTTTGTTTTCCGTCGAAGTGAGCTCTTCCATCAGTTGCGACATGTTCTGGCTGGCCTTCAGGTCGGGATAGTTTTCCATCAACGCGAAAAACCTGCCGACGCTGCCGGTAAGGGCAGCCTCGGCGCCCAGCAGGCTTTTCATGGCCGCGGGGTTGCCGGGAGCGGCTGCGGCGGCCTGCTGCGCGGAAGCCGCCTGGTTGCGGGCGCTGATTACCGCTTCCAGGGTTTCCCGCTCGTGCTGCATGTATTTTCTGGCGGTTTCCACCAGGTTGGGAATCAAATCATAGCGGCGTTTCAGTTGCACGTCAATCTGCGCGAAAGCATTTTTAAAACGGTTGCGCAGGGCGACCAGTTTATTGTAAATGCCGGCCGCGGCCAGCCCCGCCAGCACGATTACAGCGAGCAGGATCAACCAGAACTTCATCGCGACCTCCCGGATAGAAAATGGCTCAAGGTTATATCACTTTCAATGATTGCTGGAAGGTTAGCGCCGCCGGCAACCGCTGAAATCGGGTCCGCATCCTCCTGCGCCTACGCCTTGCTGATTTTGCCGGATTTAATGCAATTGGCGCAGACTTTGCGCACCTTGATCCCGCCGTTTTCCATAACGCGGATTTTTTGCAGATTCGGCAGGAATTTCCGGCGGGTGATGCCCGTGGTATGCAAGCCGATGCCGCCCTTGGCCTTAGGCAAGCCGTGGCGGACGATGCGGTTGCCGGTTAATGCTCCCTTGTGGCAGATTTCACAAACCCGTGACATGCGCGTCTCCTGGCAATGGTTGATAAATGCGCAAATAATGGGGAATGACGCCGGGAATGTCAAGCGCGAACGATAAAATGTGCTCCATCCTTGACATTTCCGCCCGAATTCATTAAGAAGCAATTTTCGCAAAGGATAATACGGGGGGATGGATGAGCGACGAGGTCAAACTGGTGGTTGACGGGCGGGAATATGTTTTGCCGTTGGTGACCGCTGTCACGGGCGAACGCGCCATAGATATTGCCGCTTTGCGCAGCCGGACGGGATTGATCACCATGGATCCCGGACTGGCCAACACCGGAAGTTGCCGCAGTTCCATAACTTACATTGACGGGGAAAAGGGCGTGTTGCTTTACCGCGGCTATCCCATCGAAGAATTGGCCGCGCGTTCGACTTTCGTGGAAACGGCGTATCTGCTGATTCACGGCGAATTGCCGACGGCCGATGAATTGGCGGTGTTTTCCCACCGCCTGAACGTGTCCTCCCTGATCCACGAAGACATGCGCCATTTCTTCCTGGCCTTTCCCAACCATGCCCATCCGATGGGCATCCTCTCCACCATGGTGGCTTCGCTGTCCACGTTTTATCCGCTGCCCGACGCGCTGGATCAGGACGCCGAAGAACAGTTTATGGCCAACTTGATTTCGCAGGTGCGCACGATTGCTGCGTTTTCCTACAAGAAATCCATAGGCGAACCGGTGATGTATCCCTCCATCAAGCTGCGTTACGTGCAGAATTTTCTCAACATGATGTATGCTTCGCCGGTGCGTGATTATCACCAGGACGAAGACATCGTCCGCGCCGTGGAATTGTTTTTGATTCTGCACGCCGATCATGAGCAGAATTGCAGCACTTCCACGGTGCGGTTGGCCGGATCCAGCATGGCTAACATCTACTCGGTCATTTCCGCCGGCATTTCCGCGCTGTGGGGGCCGCGGCACGGCGGCGCGAACCAGGAAGTCATCAACATGCTTGAGCATATCCTGGCTTCCGGCGGCGATGGCCGCAAGTTTATCGAGCAGGCCAAGCGGCGCGACAGCAAGGTGCGCCTGATGGGGTTCGGCCACCGAATCTACAAGAATTTCGATCCTCGCGCCAAAATCCTCAAGGGGGCCTGCCATAAACTCCTCAATAAACCGGGCTGCTGCAGCCCGCTGTTTGACATTGCCCTGCGGCTGGAGGAAGCCGCATTGTCCGACAGTTATTTCCTGGAGCGCAATCTGTATCCCAACGTTGATTTTTATTCAGGATTAATTTTAAAAGCCGTCGGGATCCCATACAACATGTTCACGGTCTTGTTCGCCATCGGGCGGGTGCCCGGCTGGCTGGCGCATTGGCGGGAAATGGTGCATGGCGAAAACTTCAAAATTGCGCGCCCGCGCCAGATTTACCAGGGCGCGGCCGTACGCCGTTATGTGCCCATCGAACAACGCGTGGCGGGAGGTTGAATATGCGGAAATTATTATGCTGTGCATTGGCGTGCTGGTGGGGGCTGGCGCTTTACGCGGCAGATGAAGTTGAGGCGCTCCCGGATGCTCCGCCGCGCATGGCCAACGGCAGGATACTGGATGGAACCGTGTCGCAAGCCGTTCCGGAAGGGCTGATTATGCAAACCGCGCGCGGCAGCATCACTTATCCATGGAAATACCTTTCGCCCGGAACCCGCAACCGGTTCGAACTGCCGATGCTGGCGGATTTGAAAGCCAAAGCGGAAGCGGAAGCCAAGGCGGCAGCCGTCAAGGCCGCAAAGGAAAAGAAGGCGGCGGAAGCCAAAGCCGCCCGCGAGAAAAAGGCTGCCGAAGCCAAGGCCGCTAAATCACAGAAACCCGCGGCCGCAGGCGCCACGAATGCGCCGGCCGCAGG
>CAYXEK010000019.1:0-41849 GCA_964463985.1 uncultured Verrucomicrobiota bacterium | reverse complement strand
CGGCCGCAGGCGCCACGAATGCGCCGGCCGCAGGCGCCACGAATGCGCCGGCCGCTCAAAAATGAATGCTTGCTTGTGTCGGCGGATGCAGTGAAGACTTCTGGCGCAAACATCACGCTGACTGGCGCAAGCCTGCCGGATGATTATTTCACTCAGACGCCGCCTGCTGCGGCATCCCGCTGGCGCCGGGCTTCAAAAAGCAGGATGGTGGCGGCTGCGGCTACATTGAGGGAATCAGCCTGACCGCTCATGGGAATGCGCACCTGCCAATCGGCGGCCGCCAGCCAACGTTCGCTCAGGCCGTATTGTTCCGTGCCCAGCACAATGGCGACGCCGGCGGTCAGGTCGGGTGCGGTGTAAATCTGCCGGGCGTGCGGGGTAGCTGCCAGGGTTTGAATGCGGTGTTGGCGCAGCCAGGCGCTGGCGGTTTCAAATGTAGCCGTCGCCAGCGGCACGGAAAAAATCGTGCCAATGCTTGCCCGCACCACGTTGGGATTGCAAATATCCGTCAGGGGGTCGCAGACAATCACCGCGTCCGCTCCCGCGGCATCCGCCGAACGCAGAATTGTGCCGAGGTTGCCTGGTTTTTCAATTGATTCCGCCACAACTACTAAAGGGCGCGCGCCCGGCGCAATTTTCTCCAGGCGGCTTTGAATCCGGGGCAGGATTGCCAGCAATCCTTCCGGACGTTCACGGTAGGCGATTTTTTCAAAAACCGGCTTGGAACAGGCGATGATTTCCGCGCCGGCGCTGCGGCATTGCTCCGCCAGGGCAGGTTCATTTTTGCCAAGATAAAAGGCTGGACAGGTGAACAGGGTTGCAGGCCGGTATTGATTGTCCAACGCGCGCCGTATTTCCCGGTACCCTTCCACAAGCATCAGTCCCGCTTCGTCCCGGAAAGCACGCTGACGCAATTTAACCGCTTGTTTAATCCGTGGATTCTGCAGGCTTGTAATCAATAAATCAAGGCTCATTTCTCAATGGTGCGAAAAATCTGGCGCATATATTTCATATCACGCGATTTTTTACAGGTTTTTTAAATAATAGCAAACATTATTTGACTTTAAGGTTTAAATCGGTTAACTTTATGTTGCAGTGGTTGCATGTCGCTTTTATGATACTAATATGAATTGCGCGATAATAGTGGCTGGGGGGCGGAGCGAGCGCATGGGGCCGAACGTGGATAAGGCTTTTTTAAGCCTCGGTTCCAAGCCTGTGTTCGTGCATGCCGTAATGGCGTTTGAAAAATGCCGCGATATAGAAGAAATCATTCTGGTCGTGCGGAAGGAGCGGGTGGAACCGGCGCGATGCGCTGTGCAAATGTTTGGCTGCACGAAAGTTAAGAAAATCGTGGCCGGCGGTTCACAGCGGCAGGCTTCTGTTTGGAACGGCCTGGTTGAATTGGGCGCAGATGTGGAAATTGTATCGGTGCATGATGGCGCCCGGCCTTGCGTCACACCGGCTTTGATTTCCGACACTATCAAATCTGCCCGGCAGTACGGTTCCGGAGTGGCGGCGGTAAAGATCACGGACACCGTCAAGGAAGTGCCGCGAGGTTTGATTATTGCTAAAACCATTGACAGGACCAAACTCTGGCGTGTTCAGACGCCCCAGTCATTCCAGCGGAGTTTGCTGGTGAAGTCCTTTGAATTTGTCAATAAAAAGCGCTTGAAAGTGACCGACGAGGCTTCAGCGGTGGAATTGATTTCCAAAACAGTGCGGATTGTAGATTCCAGTTCTTCCAATATAAAGATTACCACTCCGGATGATCTGGTTTTGGCTGCCGCATTGATGCGTTTATAGGCGCAGGCAAGGATTAACCGTCGATGAGCGGCCAGATTTATGGGGTTTTGAGCGATATCCATGGCAACTGGGAAGCGCTGACGGCGGTTTTTCTGGATGCCGCCAAGGTGGGAGTGACTGATTTTGTCTGCGTGGGGGACATTGTCGGTTATAATGCGAATCCATCCGAATGCCTGGATAAAATCCGGGAGTTGAACTGCACGGCGGTGCGCGGCAATCATGACCACTATTGTTCGTTTGACGACGATTTGACAGGTTTTCATCCCTTGGCGGCCGATGCCGTGGATTGGACCCGCCGGCAACTGTCGGCCGATCAGCAGAAATACCTGGCGGACCTCCCGCTGGTGCAGCGGGTGGGCGGGTTTACCATTGTGCACAGCACGTTGGACATGCCGGAGATGTGGGGGTATGTCTTTGAAAGCCTGGAGGCGGAATCAAGTTTCAATTACCAGACCACGACCGTTTGCTTTTTCGGGCATACCCATGTGCCGCTGGCTTTTGAAAAATCAACGGAAATTGTGGGCGGCACTTATACGCGGTTGAAAATCAATCTCGGCAAAAAATATTTTGTCAATGTCGGCAGCATCGGCCAGCCGCGGGACGGCGATCCGCGGGCGGCCTATGCCGTCTATCACATGGACAAGAAGGAAATTGAATTGCGGCGCGTGGAATACGATATCCCCGCGGCGCAGGCAAAAATCAGGCGCGCCGGTCTGCCGGAACGCCTGGCCGCCCGGTTGGCAATCGGGCGTTAACCACAAGATTGTCGCAAGGAAGGGAAACAGGATGGCCTACGAAATCACGGATAAATGTACAGCTTGCGGAAAATGTCAGGAAGTCTGCCCGGTGGAAGCCATTTCCAAGGGCGAAAAACGCTTTGTGATTGACGAGGAAAAATGCGTCAGTTGCGGAGTCTGCGCCGGCGAATGCCCGGTGGAAGCCATCCGGGAAAAATAATGCCGCAGCTCAATATTTTCGCTGATCAATGACCGAAGCCAGTTCAGATCTGCAGCCGGATGCCGGAGCAGGCGTGGATGCCCAGCGGTTGGAAAATCTGCGGCGCCTGCAGGCGTCGGGATGCCAAACGTACGCGGCTGAGTTTGCCGCGCCCCGCGCGATAGGGGAAGTGCGCGAGGCTTTTGCCGAAAACCAGCCGGCGCGCGCGGCGGGGCGGCTGATGACCATACGCAACATGGGCAAAAGCATTTTCGCCGATTTGCAGGATGCCACCGGGCGCATGCAGATTTATGTCGGCCGGTCGAATCTGCCCCCGGAACAGTTTGAAGCATTCCGCCTGCTGGACATCGGCGACATGCTGGGTGTTCAGGGAACAATGTTCACCACGCGCATGGGCGAGCCGACGATCAGGGTGGATGAATGGCGCTTGCTGGCCAAGGCCCTTCGTCCCTTGCCGGAAAAATGGCATGGCTTGCGCGACGTGGAACTGCGCTACCGGAAGCGCTACCTTGATTTAATCGCCAACGCCGGGGCGCGCGATGTGTTTGCCCGCCGCGCCGAAATCATACGGGCGGTGCGTTCGTTTCTCTGGGACCGTGGTTTCATGGAAGTCGAGACCCCGATGATGCAGCCCCAGCCCGGAGGGGCCGCGGCGCGGCCTTTTCAGACCCATTACGCCGCCTTGAACGCCGACATGTTTTTGAGGATTGCGCCGGAACTCTATCTTAAACGCCTGCTGGTCGGCGGCTTGCCCCGGGTCTTCGAATTGAACCGAAACTTTCGCAACGAAGGCTTGTCGCGCAATCATAACCCGGAATTCACAATGCTGGAGGCTTACGTGGCCTGGTCGGACCGCCGGGGTGTGCAGCGGCTGGCGCAGGAAATGATTCAGGCCGCGGCCCGGAAGGTGTGCGGCGGCCTGCAAGCCGGGAGCCCGGAGCATCCCCTGGATTTGAGCGGCACGTGGCGTGAAGCCGCCTACCGCGACCTGGTCCGCGAATGCATGGGCGATGATTGGTTTGCCCTGCCGCCGGCAGAAGCGCGCACGCGGGCGCAGCAGCGCGGATTGGCCGTGGATCCGGCTTGGGACCACCTGCTGATCACGCACGAAGTATATGAAAAATTGATTGAACGCACGTTGATCAATCCGACCTTTGTGACGCGCCTGCCGCGCCAATTGGTGCCCCTGGCCCGTTGCTGTTCCGACGACCCGGAACTGGTGGATGTGTTTGAACTGGTGATCAACGGCATGGAAATCGCTCCGGGATACTCGGAACTGAACGATCCCGCGGAACAGCGCCGCCGGTTTGCCGAGCAAGCCGGCGCGGACGCCCAGCAGAAAGACGAGGATTTTTTGACGGCCCTGGAATACGGCATGCCGCCCGCCGGCGGATTAGGCCTGGGGATTGACCGCCTGGTGATGGTGTTGACCGGGGCTGAAACCATAAGGGATGTGATTCTCTTCCCCCAGTTGCGGACGCTGGAAACGCCCGTTTGAAATTGTGCGTTTCCATTTCCCGCCGCCGCCGGCCATGCGTTGCCGGCAGGCTGCAACCCGGAACCTGTTTGCGATGTACCTCCCATTTTCATTGTTTCTGGCGCTGAAGTATCTCAAGCCCAAGCGCACCTTCATTTCCGTGATCTCGGTGATTTCCATGATCGGGGTGGTGCTGGGCGTGGCCGTGCTGGTGATTGTCATCGCCGTCATGGCCGGGTTTGACGATATGTGGCGTGAAAAAATCCTGGGCTTTGACGCCCATGTCACCGTGATGCGCCCGGCGGGAGTAATCGAGGACGCGGAGGCCGTGGCCGAAGCCGTGCGCGCCGTTCCAGGCGTGGCGGGCGTGGCGCCGTATGTCCAGGGACTGGTTTTTGTCCAGCATGCCGGCCGCGTGCATACCCCGCTGCTGCGCGGCATTGACGTGGAGCGCGAAAAACAGGTCAGCCGCCTGCCGCAAAGCATGGTTTCCGGCGCTTTCGCCCTGGGGCCGGAAGACGTGATTATCGGCATGGAACTGGCCCGGCGACTGGGGTTGCGGGTCGGCAGCCGGATGTTGCTTTATTCACCGCAGCATTTCACGAGCGGCCGGGACGAAATCAGCCTGCCCGCCGAACTGACCGTCGCGGGTATTTTTGAAATCGGCATGTGGGAATACGATGTCGGGTTTGTTCTGGCCCCGCTCGGCGCGGCGCGGGAATTGTGCGGCCTGGAGCAGGGCGTGCACGCCCTGCGGGTCATGGCGCGCGACCCTTACCAGGCCGGCGCCGTCGCCGCGCGTATCTCCGCGCGCCTGGAGCGTGATTTCCCGGGGTTGCAATGCCGCACCTGGATGGATTTGAACCGCCAGCTTTTTGACGCCTTGCGCGTGGAAAAACACATGATGTTTTTTCTGTTGATTTTCATCGTGCTGGTGGCGGCTTTCGGGTTGACCAATACGCTGATCGTGGAGGTGGTCCAGAAGACCAAGGAAATCGGCCTGCTCAAGGCCCTGGGATTTTCCTCCGGCGCCATCATGTCCGTTTTTTTCTGGCAGGGCTGGATTCAGGGGGTGCTGGGCACCGGGCTGGGGATCGGCTTGGGGATGCTGGTGCTGCGTTTCCGCAATGCCATCATGCGCGGCCTGGCCGGTATGTTGAGCATGGAACTTTTTCCCAAGGAATTGTATCACCTGAGCGAAATCCCCGCCCGTGTAACCTTGGTGGATGTTGGAGCGGTGGCGTTTTTATCCCTGATTATCTGCACGCTGGCGGGTTTTATTCCCGCCTGGCGCGCGGCAAAGCTTGATCCCGCGCGCGCTTTAAGGTATGAATAAAAGGACGGAAAAGACGGCCGGCGCGGGGGAAATCCTGGCGGCGGCGGAGCATCTGCGCAAAACCTACGCGCTGGGGCACGCGACGATCGAAGTTCTGCAGGATGTGAACCTGGAACTGCGGCGCGGCGAAAGTGTGGCGGTAGTCGGCGCCAGCGGCGCCGGCAAGAGCACCCTGCTGCACCTGCTGGGGGGGTTGGACCGGCCTTCGGGCGGCCGCGTATGCTTTCAAGGGGAGGATTTGTATGGATTGTCCGCCCGCCGGCGAAACATGCTGCGGGCGGCGCGGATCGGATTGGTGTTTCAGTTTTACCATCTGCTGCCGGAATTGGATGTGCTGGAGAATGTCTGCCTGCCGGCTATGAACGCCCTGGCCGCCGGCCGCCTGGCGCCGGAAGCGGCCGCCGCCCGCGCCCGCGACTTGCTGGCCGCGGTGGGCCTGGAAAAGCGCTTGACCCATCTGCCGATGGAACTGTCGGGCGGTGAACAGCAGCGGGTGGCTTTGGCGCGCGCGCTGATGAACCGGCCGTCAATTGTCCTGGCGGACGAGCCGACCGGAAACCTTGATCCGGCCACCGGCCGGCACGTGCTGGACGGATTGTTTGAACTGGTTGCCCGGGAACAGCAGACGCTGATCATGGTGACCCACAATGCCGACGTGGCGGCGCGTTGCGGGCGGGTCTTGGAATTGCGGGACGGCCGGTTGTGGCCGGCGCGGGACGGATTGCACAATCATTAACAGAGAGACCTTCGGCCCTCTGCGGGCGGCCGGCGGACGCAAGCGGGAGAGATTATGAAAATCATTAGCATCCCACAGGTAACAAAGCAAAAATACAACGTCGGAATCGCTATCGCTATCGGGATCGCTATCGGGAACGATACCGGTCCCGATACCAATTTCGATCCCGCACTAAACCCGAACTTAACCCCGTTTGGCCGGGAACGCAATAGCTGAAATTATTAGTGAAAACTGATGTTTTCTGGTTGAAAATTAGAACTATGGGATGACAGTGTATGAAAATCTATATGAACGGCAAACTGGTGCCCGAAAAGGCGGCGAAGGTGTCGGTTTTTGATCACGGCCTGTTGTACGGCGACGGCGTCTTTGAGGGTATCCGCACTTACAACAACCGGGTGTTCATGCTGGAGGAGCACGTGGAACGATTGTACCGTTCCGCCCATGCCCTTGCCATGGAGATCCCCATGACCCGCGCCGCCATGGCGCGCGCCGTGGTGCAGACCTGCAAGGCCAACCGCACGGCCAACGGTTACGTGCGCCTGGTCGTGACGCGGGGAGTGGGCACGCTGGGGCTGAATCCGTACAGTTGCCGCCGGCCGCAGGTGATCATCATCGCCGCCGGCATCCAGCTTTATCCACGGGAACTCTACGCCCGGGGATTGAAAGTGGTAACTTGCGGCACGCTGCGCAACCATACGGAATCCGTCAACCCCAACATCAAGAGCTTGAATTACCTCAACAACATTCTGGCCAAGATTGAAGCCATCAACGCCGGCGTGGAAGAGGTGGTGATGCTGAACACCCGGGGCTATGTCGCCGAAGCTTCAGGCGACAACATTTTCATCATCCGGAACGGACGGCTGCTGACGCCGCCGGTCAGCGAGGGCGCGCTGGAAGGCGTGACGCGGAATGTTGTCATGGACCTGGCGCGAGAGCACGGATTGGACGTGCGCGAAACGACCCTGACACGGTATGATCTTTATAACGCCGATGAAATGTTTCTGACCGGAACGGCGGCCGAAATCATCAGCGTGGTGGAAATGGACCGCCGCAAAATCGGCGCCGGCCGGCCGGGCAAACTGACCGGCGTGTTGACGGAGCGGTTTCACGAATTTGCCGCCGGGCATGGCGTGCCGATTGCATGACGGTGGATGACAGGGGGAATAGTACCATGATGTGCGAAGCTTGCGGCAAACGGCCGGCGACGGTGCATCTGACCCAGATGGTAAACAACGAAGTCAAAAAGTTGCATTTGTGCGAGATTTGCGCCGCCGAGCACGGACTGGATGTAAACGGCGCCATCTCGATCACGGATGTTTTGCTGGGACTGGGCGGCGCCGGGGAAAAGGAAGAACTGGCCGACAAGGCCTGCCCGCATTGCCGGATGCGCCTGGAAGATTTCCGCAAGTCGTCCCGGCTGGGCTGCCAGCATTGCTATGAAGCTTTTGCCGCGGAACTCGCTCCGCTGCTGGAAGCCATGCACCGCGGCGCCCAGCATGTCGGCAAACAGCCCGCCGGCGCGGGAACGGCGCCGGCCGCCGCCTCCCTGCTGGAATTGCGCAAGGAATTGCAGGCGGCCGTGAAGGCCGAAAATTACGAAACGGCCGCACGCATACGCGACCGCATCCGCGACTTGGAAAACGCCGGGCGGCGGCCGGCCCCGGGCGCGGAGCCGTCGGCCGTTTAATGGCGGCGCGCGCATGCGCCGTACATGAATTGACGCGGAGCGCCGCCGGACCGGATGCTGGGATTGTGAGCATATGCCTACCATTGACGATTTGTTAAAACAGCCCGGCGCCTGGCTGAAAGTCGGCAGCGACAATGCCGTGATTGTCAGCAGCCGCGTGCGTCTGGCGCGCAATCTGGCCCATCGCCCCTTCCCGGGATGGGCGCCCGAAGTGATGTCGGTCCAGTTGTGGCAGGAAATGTCCGCGCTGCTCCCCGGCGTCCTGGGTGATCCTGCGCCGATGGTGCTGGAAATGTCCGCCTTGAGCCGGGTGGACCGCGGCGTCCTGGTGGAACGCCATCTGATCAGCCGCGATCTTTCGGCCGCCAAGGCGAAGGGGAGCGGCCTGGTATTGCAGCGCGACGAGAGCATCGCCATCATGGTCAACGAAGAAGATCATCTGCGGCTGCAGGCCATGTCGCCCGGCCTGATGCTGCGCGAACTGTGGCGCCGGATTGACGCCATTGACACCGCCATCGAAAACCGGGTGCGGTACGCCTATTCTCCGCGCCTGGGTTATTTGACCGCCTGCCCCACCAACGTGGGCACCGGCATGCGCGCCAGCGTCATGCTGCACCTGCCGGGGCTGGTTTTGATGAATGAAATCAACAGCATCATCAAGGGCGTCAATAAAATCGGCCTGGCGGTTCGCGGATTATGGGGCGAGGGCACCGACGCCTCGGGCAACATGTTCCAGATTTCCAACCAGATGACCCTGGGAGAGCGCGAGGGAAACATAATCGGCCGTCTGGAGCAGATCGTGCTGGAGATTGCCGAGCATGAAAAAAATGCCCGCGCCCGCTTGCTGGAAAAACGCGAAAACAACTTGCGCGACCACATCGGCCGGGCGCTGGGCATCCTGACCCACGCCTTTCTGCTTAATTCGCGGGAAACCCTGGACCTGCTTTCCGCTTTGCGGCTTGGCATTGACATGGGCCTTGTGGTAAATTGGGGAAAAACGGTGCTGGACGAATTGTTTCTCCTGATCCAGCCCGGCCATCTGCAGAAACTCGGCGGACGGCACATCGGTTCTGAAAAAAGAGATCTGGCGCGCGCGCGGCTGGTGCGGGAACGGCTGGCGCTGCGGCAATAGCAATCTTCGGCGAAAGGCGGAACGCATGATGAATGATTTTACACCGCGCGCGCAGCAGGTGATCCAACTGGCGCGCAAGGAAGCGGAGCAGTTCAACCACCAGTACGTCGGAACGGAGCATCTGCTGCTCGGTCTCATCGCCCTCGGCGAAGGCGTGGCGGTCAACGTGCTGGAACGGCTGGGGGTAGATATGGATGCCCTGCGGCTGGAGGTGGAAAAGTCCGTCGGACAGGGCCCGGAAACCAAGGTGGCCGGGGCGCTGCCCCTGACGCCCCGCGCTAAAAAAGTGCTGGCGCTGGCCAAGAGCGAGGCGGGCGCCTTGAACCACAACTACATCGGCACGGAGCATATACTGCTCGGGCTGCTGCGCGAGGAAGAAGGCGTGGCGGCGCGCGTTTTGAAAAATCTCAATGTGGACATAGAGCGCGCCCGGATCGAGGTGCTCAAGGAATTGGATCCCAATTTCGATCCCGCGGAAACGCCGGCGGCGCCGGCCGGCGGCGCGCCGGCCGGCCGGCGCGCCGAAACCAAGACGCCCGCCTTGAACGCCTTCGGGCGCAATTTGACGGAAATGGCGCGGAAAGGCGAACTCGATCCGGTGATCGGGCGCGCCGAGGAGACGCGCCGCGTGATCCAGATTCTTTGCCGGCGCACCAAAAACAACCCGGTTTTGATCGGCGAAGCCGGCGTCGGCAAAACGGCGATCGTGGAAGGCCTGGCGCAGATGATTGCCGATCAGGAGGTGCCCGAGCCGCTGATGGACCGCCAGGTGATCGCGCTGGACATGGCCCTCATGGTGGCGGGCACGAAATACCGCGGCCAGTTTGAAGAACGCATCAAGGCCGTGATGGATGAAATCCGCCACGCGAAAAACGTCATTCTCTTCATGGACGAACTGCATACGATCGTGGGCGCCGGCTCGGCGGAAGGCGCCATGGACGCCTCCAATATCATTAAGCCGGCGCTGTCGCGCGGCGAACTGCAGTGCGTCGGCGCGACCACCATGAACGAGTACCGCAAGTACATAGAAAAAGACGCCGCGTTGGAACGCCGTTTCCAGACGGTGCTGGTGGATGAACCGACCGTGCCTGAAACCATCGCCATCATGCGGGGCTTGCGCGGGCGCTACGAAGATCACCACAAGGTCAAATTCAGCGACGCGGCCCTGGAGACCGCCGCGCGCCTGGCGGACCGCTACATCACCGGGCGCTACCTGCCGGACAAGGCGATTGACGTACTTGACGAGGCTGGCGCCCAGACCCGTTTGACGATGATGTCACGGCCGCCGAGCCTGCGCAAGCAGGAAAAACACATCGTGGAATTGAAGGCCGCCAAGGACAAGGCCATCGAGTCCCAGCAATTCGAAGAGGCCGCCAAATGGCGCGATCAGGAGCGGGCGGAACGCGAAAAACTTGAAAAAGCGCGCGAAAAATGGCGCCAGAGCCAGGAACGCAAGATGCCGGTCATCCGGGAAAATGAAATCATGTCCGTGGTCTCCAAGTGGGTGGGCGTCCCCCTGGCAAAGATGGATCCCAAGGAAACCGTGCGCCTGCAGCACATGGAAGAGGAACTGGAAAAAACAGTCATCGGCCAGAGCGAGGCGGTCTCGGCGATCTCCAAGGCTCTGCGCCGCTCGCGCGCCGATTTGAAGGACCCGCGCCGCCCCATCGGCTCGTTCATTTTCCTCGGTCCTACGGGCGTGGGCAAAACCCTGCTGGCGCGGGCGCTGGCAGAATACATGTTTTCCGATCCGGACGCCTTGATTCAAATCGACATGTCGGAATACATGGACAAGTTCATGGTTTCCCGCATGGTCGGATCCCCGCCGGGATACGTCGGACATGACGAAGGCGGCCAGTTGACGGAAAAAGTCCGGCGCCGGCCTTATTCCGTCGTCTTGTTCGACGAGGTGGAAAAGGCGCATCCGGACGTCATGCACGTGCTGCTGCAGGTGCTCGAGGAAGGCATGCTGACAGACAGTCTGGGCCGCCGGGTAAGTTTCCGCAACACCATCGTCATCATGACATCCAATCTCGGTTCGGACTTCATCAAAAGCGCCGGCGGGCTGGGGTTCGGACAACCCGACCGCCAGGCCGATTTCGAACGCTTGAAAACCATGATGCTGGATGAATCCCGCAAGGTATTCCGGCCCGAACTTGTCAACCGCGTGGACGACATCATTGTCTTCCGGCAGCTGACGCGCGGGGATGTCGCCCGCATTCTTGATCTGGAACTGGCGAAATTGCGCAACCGGGTGGCCACGCGCGATATTCAGATCAAGCTGGACGAAAGCGCGGCGGCGTTCCTGGTCGAGAAAGGTTTTGACGACAAATTCGGCGCGCGGCCCCTGCGGCGCGCCGTGGAAAGGTACCTCCAGGATCCGCTGGCCGAGGAAATCCTGGCCGGCCGGATCAGCGATGCGTCCCAGGTGCAGGTCGTCCGCGACGGCGAACGCCTGGCTTTTAAAACCGCGGCCACTGCGGAGCCGCCGGCGGCTCCGCCGGAAAATCAGCCCGTCCGCCCCCGCAAGCGGCGTGCCGGGCCGGCGGCAGGATCATGATTGTCTGGGCGGTCAGGCAATTGGAAAAGTCGTTCGCGCGCATGCCGCGCGCGCGCGCCATGCGTTGGGGGGCGTCCCTGGGGCGGCTGCTGGGGTCGGTGCTGCGCCTGCGCCGCCGCGAAGTTGTGCAGACCATCGCGCGTTGCTTCCCTGACCGCTCCGCGGCTGAAATCCGGGCCATTGCCGACGGCATGTACCGCAATTTCGGCCTGCTGCTGGTGGAAGTGCTGCGGTTCGGCGCGGCGGACCGCGGACGCCTGCGTGAATTGGTGGAACTGGATGGCGAGAACTGCTTGCCGCAGGTGCTGGCGCAGGGACGGGGCGCGCTGGTGCTGACCGCCCACATCGGCAATTTCGAACTGCTCTGCACCATGGCGCCCCTGTTCGGCGTCCCCCTGACGGTCATAACCAAAACCATCAAGCCTGCCGCCTTGAACCGGCACTGGGAACAGGCGCGGCGCCGGCTAGGCGTCAAAACCTTGCCTCCCCGGAATTCCTACCGCGCCTGCCGGCAGGTGCTGAAAAACAACGAAGTGCTGGGATTTGTCCTGGACCAGAACATGAAACGCAAGCACGGCATTTTCGTGGATTTTTTCGGCCGCCCGGCCTGCACTTCGCCGGGATTGGCATTCCTCAGCGCCCGCAGCCAGGCGCCGGTGGTGCCGGTTTTCATGCTCCGCCGGCCGGATGGGCGCCACCGCGTGAAACTGTTTCCGCCGCTGCCGCCGCCCGCGGATTGCGAGCCGGAAACCATTCGGGAAGCCACCCAGAACTACACCCGGGTGATCGAAGACGTCATCCGCAATTATCCTGAACAATGGACCTGGCTGCATCGCCGCTGGCGCACGCAGCCGCCGGAAGAAAAGGCTGAAGGCTGAAGGGTGAATCACCGCTTAAGCCTTGCCAGCATTTGGGCGATTTGACGGCGCCAGGGATGCTGCAACCGGTAGCGTTCGGCCTGCAGTTCACGCTCCAATTCCAAAAGCCGTTCGGCGCCGGCAGCCGCGCGCGGGCGGACGTCTGCGGGCAGGCCGGCCAGCATGGAGCGCATGATCAGGGCCTGGTCCTGTTCGCGGGCGGTTACCGCGCCGCGGCTGATGGTGTTGGCGCCGTGCAGGCGGTAATCCAGCAGTTCGCGGTCGTGCAGATAGCGCACCCGCCCCGGCGCCGCCTGCATTACACGGAAAATATAATCGTAATCGTGGAGGTAATGCAGCGGCGCAAAATCTCCCACCGCGCGGGCCAGTTCCGTGTTCAGGAAAAGATTGGAAGTGCCGACCATCAGGTTGCCTTTCAAAAACGCGGTATAAAGATCTCCGCATTCGAAATAAAACCGGCGGTTGCGTTCGTGCCAGGCGCGCCAGGGATGGTCCGCCGGCAGCGGTTGGCCGCGGGCGTCCACGGGCCGCACGTTGGTGAACAGGCAGGCCGCGCCGCTCCGTCCGCGCCGTTCGGACAGAACCGCCAGCCGTTCGGCGGGAAACACATCGTCGGAATTCAAAATGGCGGTCATTTCCCCCCGCGCCATGGCCAGGCCGCGGTTGAGGGCGTTGTAGGCATCCTGGTTGGACTGCCGCACGGCGCGGATGCGGGTGTCATGGAAACCGGCGATCACATCCGGCGTGCCGTCGGTTGACCCGTCGTCCACAATGATCAATTCCAGGCCGTCGTGAGTCTGGTTCAAGACGCTGGCGATGGCGGCGCCGACGAACTGTTCGTGGTTATATGCGGGAATGATGACGGATATCAATCCGGACGTATGGTTCATGGCGGATGGCCCGTTGGAAGTGCGCCGGAGGTGGATTCCCGCGGCGCAGCGGATAATTTGCGCAGGATAAACAAGACTTCCCATCCGCGATGGCAGGCCAGTTCAAACCGCAGCGGCAGGTTCAAGCCGCGCCGCAAATACAGTAAAATTTCCAGGATTTCCCATTCGGTCCAGGCGTGGTAATGAATGGCATAGTTGGCGCGCAGGTAGGATTCCACCTCGCGCCGGACCGCTTCCGGATCGGTGATCCTGTTCGCCAGCCGCACGAATTCCTCGACGGCCGGCCGGCGCGACCATTCCGGCCCTTCCCGGAAATCCCGTTCGACATGCGCGAATGCCGTCACCGGCCGGTCCTTGTCGAAGGAGTGGCGCATGTCCGGCACGGCGAGGAAAAGCACCCCGTCCGGACGGAGCACGCGCAGCATGTTGGCCAGGGCGCCGATGGGATTCTGGCAGTGTTCGAGAAAATGATTGGCAATGACGAAATTCAGCTTGCCGTCGGGGAACGAAGCCAGGGTCTCGCCGTCGTCAATGATATCCACCCGGGCGAATTGGCCCGGGCGGAAATCGGGATATTGGCGGCGGAGTTCTTCCTGGGGCAGGCGGTCAACGTATTGGACGCGGGCGCCGGGCGGGATTTTGAGGGGATTGTGCAGCGCGCCGATCTCGATGCCTTGTCCGGACAGGTAGCGCCGCGCGATGCGTTCGCGCGCGAACGGGTCGGGCAGGATGCGCTTTAACCAGGGGCAGAGTCGCAGGGCTGCCCAGCCGCAATACACGATGAAACGCCTCATCTGGCAACCGTAATGTTCAATTGGTCGTATGCAATCGGGCCGGCGGGATGGTTCAGCATGCCATCCCGCTGGTCCACGGCGAAATAAAAATAATAGCTGCCTGCCGGCAGCGTGTAATTGGCCAGCACCGCCGTCGGCGGCAGGTCAAACAGCGGTCCCTGATAAGCCGGCCGGCAGAACGCCAGGTCGCCGTCGAAAGACGTCCAAAGCAGCGCGGCATCCAGGTAATACCAAAGGTTTGCTCCGGCATCCCAGGCCACAACCCACCAATCGGCTTCCAAGCCGGGATAATCCATGGCAGCCAGTTCCACCGTCACGTTCAACGATTCGCCGCAGGTGAGCGCCAGTCTGCCACGCGCACCGTTGCCCCGGATGACAGGCGCGGGGAGTTGCGGCTCGGGCGGGCCAATGAACAGCGGCGCCGGCGCATCGCGCGTCAATTCGCTGCTGCCGTCGGAAACCACGGCGCGGATGGTGTATTCGCCGGCCGGCACGGCGCCGGTGTACCAGGCGCAGGCCCCGGGTCCGGGCGGCTGGTCTTCCAGCCGTGCAATTTCAGTTCCGGTGAATTCGCCGCCCGCGTTCTGTCCGTAAAAGAGCGTGATATCCAGCGCATCGCCTTCGGCGTCGCCGGCGTTCCACCGGATTTCGTAACGGTGGTTCGACGGCGAGTTGGGCGCGCAGAGCTTGATCCAGTCCAGGAGCACCGGCATGGGCACGGAAGGCTCCATCGGGTGGAAGATGAAATAATTGACATAAGGCACATTGGTCCAGCCGGCGCTCGGCGGCGCGTTACGGGTTTCCAGCAGGGCGGGATCCCACAAGTCCACGGTGTAATCGTTCCAGCCTTCATGCAGGATCAGGTCCTTGGTGTAGGACTGATCCACCGCAAAGTCCGTGTATACCCATTGCCAGCGCGCCACGCCTCCCAGGATGTGGGCGCGTTCGTGGAAATTATCGTAGTCGGATGAAGGGTAAGCGGATGGATCAAACTGCATGCGGAACGTCAGATAGCGGTATCCGGCGGTGGGGATCGGCGCCGCCGCGCCGCCGGGGCGCAGCAGGCTTAAAGCAATCTGCGGATCGCCGTTGGTGGTGACGGCGGAAAACATGCCGTTGTTGATGGCCGGGTCGGCGATGCCGGTCGTGCGGCCGGCGTCAATATCCCCGGCATCGTTCATGTCCCATGGATTGCCGCGTTCCGCGGCCGCGAATTCTATGCCGCTGGTGAACGACGGCGCCGTGAAGGTGAAGGTTGGTCGCGCGTTGATCCGGATTGGAGGCGTGTAGGCGCTGCGCGCCAGTTCTTCAAAATCACTGCCGGTGTCAAACACGGCCTTCAAGTAAAGGTAATATTCGCCCGGCGGCAGGGCGCCGGTGTGGAACACCAGGGCGCCGTCATTGTAGATGCCGGTAAGGAACAGGTCGCCGGGATCGTCGAGGTTGTTGGTGGCGACGTAAAGTTGCAGGGAAACCCGGTTGGTTTCCGGGTGCAGTTCGGGAGCGGTCCAGGCCAGGGGAATGCGGGCGGAGGTTTCGGACCGGTACAGGCGGATCCAGTCCAGGGCGTATGGCATGCCCCGGCGGGCGTTCAGCGACGGCACGATATAAAATCCGTAAACGGCGCCGGTCCAGGCGCCGCCGCCCGTCGGCCTGTCCCAGTATGGCAGGCAATCGCCGCCGAAACTGGCGCCGGCCAGGTCCAGGTCGTAAATCCGGAATCCGCCGGGATCCGGTATTTCGAGGTTGGTTCCCGAAGCCCGCGAGTAATCGCCGTCAAAGAAAACCAGGTAATTGTTTTCGCTCTCCAGCAGGGTATGGTGCCAGACAATCTGGCAAAACGAACGGTCGGCGGTGTTCAGCGCGTGCCGGAATGAAAGCCGCGGGTAATTATCGGCGTTGACCGGGTTCAAAGGACCGTAAGGCGTGCCGGGGTCATGGCGGGTGAAATACTGGAGGTAACCCGGATCGGATACGACGCCGCGGAAGAGGGGATGAAAATGGGCCGGCAAATCAAGATCGTAGGCGGTCCCCATCCACACTCCTCCGGTGGGAGGCGTAAATGGCTCATAAAAACCGTAGCGGTAAGTGATGTCGTACAGTTCCGTCATGTCCCATGCCTTGCCGGCTTCCATGCCGGCGAATTCAGCGCTTTCCGGCAAGTTCAACTCGCGGTCGGGATAGGTAATCACAATGCCGTCTATCCCGTACAGCACGGCAGGCAGCAGGGCTGATGCCGCGGCAGCGGCTTGCTTTAAAATGGATGATTTGCTGCGCATGGCGTAAACGGCATTGTTCGACGTCAGTCCGGCCGTCCGGCAGCTGCCGGATTGTGGCCGCAGGCCGCCTTGTACTATTTGTCAATTCCATCCGTGCGGCAATATACTGTTCAGGATTCAGCCGGGTTGTCAAGCGCAAACTCGCGATTTTACGCTTGTTTAATGCGGCAGATATGGCAGTATTGACCGGGTGCCGGGAAGCGGTGCTGCCGGCCGGGAGAGTTGGACAGCGCGGCGGCGCGCGTTGACTTCTGCGCCGCGCCAGTTTTCGGGAGAGCAAAATGGGATTGGCTGATCGGGATTATATGCGCCGGCGCGATCCGGCGGAAGAAGCTGAGGATCGCGGCGGTTTGCCGCCCCGCCGTTCCGTGTGGATTGCGGCGGCGGCCGCCGCCATGATTCTGCTGCTGCTGCTTTTATCCTGCTGAAAACGGCGGTGCGACGAGCGGCGATCCGCCGGTCACTTCCCTTGATCCGAGCGAGGTGGAACATACGGCGCACCGGTATTCGTAGATTTCCGCATGGGGCAGCACCAGGAGCAGGCGTTCGCGCACGGGTCGTAAAACGCCGCATTTGGGGCAGTACAGTTCCGAGGCGCTGAATTTTTCAAACTGTTTTTTTCGATGCATTTCCTGTTTATCATACGCGAGCGCGCCGGCGTTTTCAATACGGAAAATTGAGTGCATATCTGCCTTGATATACAGTCCGCCATCTCCCAGCGCGCGGGCATCGGCCGTTACACCGGGATGTTGCTCGCCAACCTGCCGGGGCTGCGCGGCGCGGATGAAATCAGCTGTTTTTATTTCGATTTCCGGCGCCGCGGCGCCGGCGCCTGTCCGCCGGGCGTCGTCTGCCGGGCAGTGCGCTGGCTGCCCGGCCGGCTGGTGCAGCAGTCCTGGAAACGCCTGAACTGGCCGCCTTTCGACCGCCTGGCCGGATATGCCGACGTGTACCACTTCCCGAATTTCATCATCCCGCCGCTGCGGCGGGGCCGGGCGGTGGCGACGATTCACGATTTGAGTTTTCTGCGCCATCCGGATTTCACCGAGACGCGCAACCTGGCTTATCTGCGCGCGCGGCTGGACCGGACAGTGGCGCGCGCCGATGCGATTATCACCGATTCCGGGTTTTGCGCCGCGGAGATCGAGGACTTGCTGCCGGCCAGCCGCGGCAAGACCACCGCCGTGCATCTGGGCATCGGCGCCGAATTTGCCGCGCCCCCGGCTGCGGCCCTCGCCGCCTGGCGCGCCCGGCGGGGCCTGGATCGTCCTTACCTTTTGTCCGTCGGCACGCTTGAGCCGCGCAAGCATTATCAATTTCTGATTGACGTTTTTGACCGATTGCCGGGTTTTGACGGTGAACTGGTGATTGCCGGGCGGCGCGGCTGGAAGTGCGAGCCGATTCTGGAGCGCATGCGCGCCTCGCCGCGCGCCGCGCGCATCCGCTGGCTGGCCGACGCGGAGGACGGGGAATTGCCGCTGCTGTATGCCGGCGCGGAAGCGCTGCTGTTTCCCTCGGTTTACGAAGGGTTCGGCTTTCCGCCGCTGGAAGCCATGGCCTGCGGCACTCCGGTCCTTTCGTCGGCCGGCGGCGCATTGCCGGAAATTCTGGGCGGCGGGGCGTGGATCATGCCGGAGTTTGACGCGGAAGCGTGGGCGGCGTCGGCCAAACGTCTGCTGTGCGATTCAGCCTTGCGCGCGGAATGGAAGGCGCGCGGGCGGATGCAGGCGGCGCGGTATGACTGGGTTGAGACGGCGCGCCGCACCTGGGCGGTTTATCGCGGGGTGGCGCCATGAGAATCGGACTGGACGCGCGGTGGATTTTTCCGGAAATTTCAGGCATCGGCGCCTATACCCGCGAGTTGCTGCGCCAGCTGGTCCGCATGGCGCATGACGATGAATTCTTCCTGTTCTTTCATGATGCGCAGGTCATGGAACGCATGGCGGACGAAACCGGATTTGACCGCCGGCCGAATTTCACGGCGCAGTTGCTGCCGTACGGGATTTTTTCGCCGCGCGGCCAATGGGACTTGCCGCGCCGGATCCGGGCATTGCGCCTGGATCTGTTCCATTCGCCAAATTACATGATTCCGTTGCGGGCATTTCCCCGGGGACGCGCCGGACATGTCAAATGCGTCATCACCTTGCACGATCTGATCCCCCTGCTTTTCCCGGAATACGCGCCCCGGGCCCGCAAGCGGCAGCTTTTTTGGATTTATCAACGCTTGATGCGGGAAGTGGCGCGCCGCGCCGACTTGATCGTCACCGTCAGCGAATCATCCCGCCGGGATATTGAACGCGCGCTGCTGCGCGGTTTGCGCCGGCCGCCGGCGGTTTCGGTGATCGGGGAAGGGGTGGCGCCCATGTTTACGCCGGCCCCGGCGTGCGCCCGTCCGGCGCCCGGCGCGGCCAGGAAAATATTCTGGGTTGGCCGGCCCGATCCCTACAAGAACCTGGACGGTTTGCTGCGGGCCTTGGCCGAAGTGCGCCGCCAGGCGGCGTTTCCCGTGGAATTACGGCTGGCCGGCGCGCTGGATCCGCGTTATCCCGAGGCGCCGCGCCTGGCGCAGACACTGGGGGTGGCGGATGCCGTGGCCTGGTTGGGATACTTAACCGACGCGCAGTTGCTGGCGGAATACCGCCAGGCGGATGTTTTCGCGCTGCCTTCGCTTTATGAGGGATTTGGTCTGCCGGTGCTGGAAGCCATGGCCTGCGGCACGCCGGTGGTATGCTCCGATTGCGCTTCATTGCCGGAGGTGGCCGGCGATGCCGCCTTGCGGGTTGATCCGCGGGATCACGGCGCGCTGGGGCGGGCTTTGCTGCGCGTGCTTTCCGACACGGCCCTGGCAGAAGACCTGGCAGCCCGCGGCCTGGCGCGTGTCCGCCAACGCACGTGGGCGGAAACCGCGCGGCGCACACTGGCTGCCTACCGGACCGCAGCTGCCGACAGCGCTTGACCCTGCCGGCGGTTTTTGTTAAGTTGAAAACGATTTGATGCGGCGCATTCGCCCGCGGGAATGTGCGATTTGGATCAAGTGGCAGCTTCGAGCGGGCCATGGCTGGCAAACTGCACCGGCGGTCCTGTATCAGGGGGCGCCTGGCTGGCGGCAAAGGCGCCTTGACGCAATGATTGTGCCTGGATTAATCAGGGGGTGATCCATGAAAAAATTCGGAATTTGGCTGATGGCGGCTGGATGCGCGGCCGGAGTATGGACGGCGCAGGCCATGGCGCCGCGCCCGCCGCGGCCTGCGCCCGTGGCGCTGATTGTGCCGGCGCGGATGCGCGTATTGCAAGCGGCGTTTGATTTGCGGCAATTGCGCGGCGCCGCCCTGTTCGCTTACCGGACCGACCCGGGCCGTCTGTCGCCGGATGTTTTTCAATGGAACGCCGGCGCCTGGCAGTTGCTGGCCGGCGTGGAATTCGAGGAAATCCTGCGGTCGCTGCCGGGCTCCGCCCGGGTAGCGGTGGCAGGCGGTCCCGGGGTGCTGCCCGGGACGCTTGCCGCCACCGTTGCCGCGGCGGCGCCAGGCGCGCTGCATTTCCCGACCCTGCAACCGGCGGATTTATTCAACGGCCTGGACGAGGTCTGCCGTTTTACGCCGCGCGAATGGGAATGGCTGGCGGCGCGTTATAACCTTACGCTGACGGATGTAAACGCGACGCAGCGCGCTTACAATCCTTATGCCGTCCGGCAGTCGGAACTGCCGCTGGCGGAAGCCGAGTTTCCCGCGGAGGACGGCGGCCTGCCACCGGCGGATTTGGAATTGCCGGCGGAATAAAAGTTCAGCGTTCAGTGTTGATTTTTATGGATAAGCCGGCAGCCAATTTATTGATTGTCGCGGGGCCCGATGCCGGGCGTGAATTTGCGGTGTCCGGCGGCGCGGCGCGGCTGGGGCGCTCTTCCAGCAATGACATTGTCCTGCAGGACCCCGCCATGTCGCGTTTCCATTGCCGCTTTTTTTTCAAGCCCGGCGAAGGACTCTGGGCGGAAGATCTGGGCAGCGCCAACCAGACCCTGCTGAATCAGAAGCCCTTGCACGTGGCGCGCCTGCATACTGGCGACATATTAACGATCGGCGCAACGGAAATCAGGGTGGTCAACGACCAGCCATCGGACATGGCGCCGCAGAACCTGTTTGCGGTTCCGCCTGCGCCGGTTGCTCCGGCCGGCGGCCCGGGAGCAGCGCCTGCCGGCAAAATAGCGGCCCTGGTGGTTTTTTTACTGGTGTTGGCCGCGGCGGTCGCGCTGTTGTACGCCAGGTTCGGCGGCGCCGCGCGGGGACCGTCCGGCGGCGCGCCGTCCCTGGCGCCGGGCGGCGCCGCTGCCCGCGCCGGCGATCTGGAAGTCATGTATGAAAAAGTGCAGGGCAGCCCGAAAAACATTTTCCGTTACGCCATGCAGTTGTGCGACCATGAATTGTCGGTGCAGATTGACGACCTGGAAAACAACCGGCATGTGCCGGGCACCCAGCGCAAAAAAATTGACGCAGAAGTCGTCCGGCGCCTGGCGGAAGAGATACGGCGTTCCGGTTTTTTTGAAATGCAGAACGAATACAAGGGGCTTTCCACCAATGTCTGGGACCAGTGGGACTTGCGCATAACCCTCGGCCGCCGCGCGGGGCGCGTCCGGGTTTTGAACGTTCTGGAACCGGAAGCCTTCCGCCGCCTGCGGGAATTGCTGGAGGAGTTCGGCCAGAACGAGCTGGGCCTGGCGGCCCTGGCCCTGACTCCCGAAAAACTGGGGGAACTGGCCCGGGCGGCATTTCTGCAGGGGCGCGGGCTGTATGACCAGCGCCTGGTGAAAAATGAAAATCTGGCGTTGGCTATCCGCGCGCTGCAGGAGACGGAGTGGTACCTGGAGACCATCCAACCGAAGCCGGCTTTTTATGCGGATGCCGTGACTTTGCTGGAAACCGCGAAGCGCGAATTGGATGAGATCGTCAAAAACCATGAATTTCTGGCCGACCGCGCGATCAAACTTAAAGACTGGGCCGAGGCGGCCAACCAGTTGCGCACGATTTGCGACCGCCTGCCCGATCGCGCGGATGAACGCCACGCGCGGGCGCGCCGCCGCCTGATTGACGTGGAACGCAACTTGAACCGGAAGTGAAAAGCCGCTTGAGCCAATTTCAAAACGAACGTTTTGAAAGAATTCGGGAGTCGGTAGTCAGAATTCAGAATGACAGCAAACAGCCCAAAAACAACACGTTGCGTTGTTTTAAATTCTGAGCGCCGGAAACCGAACACTTTTGAAAAATACTCGCTTATGAAGCCTTTAATGCACTCCGCCCCGGCCGCGGCGCGGCTCATCCTGTTCTTCGGCTTGGCCTGTATCCTGGCCGGGTGCCGTCCGGCGCGTCCGCTGGAAGACGCGCGTCCGTGTCAGATTTACGTCACTTCCGATCCCGCCGGCGCGGCACTGGCGCTGGATGGCGCCGGCTTGTCGCCCGCGCCGGTGACCCTGCAGGTCCGGCCCGGCGAACATCTGCTGACCGCGCGCAAGCCGGGCTATGAAGAGGCGCGGATTACCATCAATGCGCGGGCCGGCGAACGCATTCCCGTGGAGTTGAAACTGGAACCTCTGCGCGGCTTGCTGCTGGTGCATTCCCAGCCTGATGGCGCCGACGTTGAAATGAACAGCGTGCATTACGGCAAGACTCCGCTGCTGCTGCCGAATTTTCCGCTGGGCCGGCATCAAATCCGGTTCAGCGCCCCGGGTTATCTGCCCAAGGTGGTGGAGGTGGAAGTGGCGGACCGCACCCCGGTGCTGGCCCGGGCGCGCCTGGATTCGGATGCGGGGCGTTTGAGCGTGGATTCCAAGCCGGCTGGGGCGCAGGTGTTGTTGAACGGCGCGGAACTGGGCAAAACCCCCCTGCGGCAGCCGCGCCTGCCCGCGGGCCGGCACGTGCTGGAACTGGCGCTGGCCGGATACAATCCGTATCGCGAGGAGTTTGAAGTCAAGGCCGGCGTGGAACACAAGGTCAACGTCACCCTGACGCCGTTGCCCGGCAGCCTGGCGGTGCACACCGACCCTCCGGGAGCGCGGATTTTCCTGAACGATCAATATCGCGGCGATTCGCCTTTTGCCGTCAACGGGTTGCCGCCGGGGAAATACACGGTGCGGGCCGAATTACGCGGGTATGCGCCGGCGGTTTCCACCAACGCGCTGGCGCTGGGCGGGGAATTGCTGGTGGAATTCAAGCTGGAACGCAACAGCGGCACGATCCTGATTTCCACCGAGCCGCCGGGAGTGACGGTGTTTCTGAACGGCGAAAACCGCGGCGTCACCGCAGCCCGGGGCGCGGAGCGCATTTCCGCGCAAATGGCGCTGGATTTTATTCCGACGGGGCGGCAGACCCTCCAACTGGCGCGGCAGGGCTATTATGACGTCACCCATACCCGCATGATCGCGCCGGGCCAGACGGAAATCATTCATGAAAAAATGCGGCTGCGCCCGGTGGAATTTGTGCCGACGCACGTGATCCGGACCGGCGAGGGGCCCGCTTTCACTTTCCGGGGAGTTATCCGGGAGCGATTCGGCAACGGCGATATCAAGCTGGAAATCGAGCCGGGGATTTTTAAGACCTTCCGCGCCGCGGAAATTCTGGAAGTCGAACCGATTCCCATGGAATGAAAAACGCGCGATTCGTTGCCGGGTTTCCTGCGACCAATCCGCGGTTCCGGCCCGGGGCTGCCTGCGGGACATGCGTCACAGGTCGCGGCAGAAGGATATGAAAAGATTGCCCTGGCGCGCCAGCGGCTGCGTGATGGTTTTGGGCGGAGCGCCGTTGTTGAAAACAACCGTGTAATTCTCCAGTCCGGCCGGGCAGGGGACGCGCGCGACGGCGAGCCAGCGCGGCAGGGTTTCCCATCGGCGGTTGTCCGGCGCTTCCATGGCGAACAACAGGAAACGCACCAGATCGCCCAGGCCGTCGTTTTGACTTTCCAGCGTGCTGGCGATGGCTTCTTTCGCGGCGATGCGGGCGGCGTCTTTGGCCATTTGTATGGCAGCCAGGCGGGCCTTGGTGTCCTCCAGCAGCCGGGCGGTGCTGTTAAAAACACGGGCTGCGCCCAGGCGCCGCTCCCCGGCGAAGATTTCCGCGGCCGGCGCGGGCTCGCCTTCATCCGCGTCGGAAGCGTCTCCCGGCGGCAGGCGTCCCATGGCCACGAAGACCACCAGTTCCATCCCGGCGGCCGCCGGCGGCGGGGCGTTGGTGTCGCTGATGATCCGGCCGCTGTCCGGATCCACTTTAAAGGATTCCAGATGTTCGTTGGCGGCGCGGAACTGGATGGCGGCGTTGCCGGTGTCGTTGATCAGGGCCAGGCAGAGACCGGCGATGTAGCGGCTGTAAGCGATGTCCGGGAAGCCGTCCCGGTTTTCAAGAAGTTGAATAATGTTGCGCGCACAGATGGCGGCGTAATCCCAGTTCCGCTGCGCCAGGTAATTCTTGGCGAGGAAGGAATACAGCAGCGCCATTTCGTACGGAGCGCCGCGGAAGGCCAGCGCGCGGTCGTTGCTGACCAGGCTGGCCGCGCCCTGGCTGAGGCTGTAAGTCTGGAGCCAGTCGGACCGGTCGGCAGCGCGCCGCCAGTCATCTGAACTTGCATCGTACTTCCGCAGAACGTGGCGGATCATGCCCCGTTCCATCAGGAAGAGCACTTCGTCTTTGTTTTCTGCCGGGATTTCCGCCAGCTTCTGTTCCGCGGTCTCCGTCTGGCCGGCGTAGAAATCCGCGCGGGACTGTTGCAGGGGAGGAGTCTTGCAGCCGGCCAGCAGGCTGAGGAGCGCCAGGCCGCAACAGGCGGCGCGCCGCGCGCCGGCTGGCGCGGCCTGGCCGTGCGCCTGGCGGAACTGCTTCATAAATTCCCCGAAATCACCAGCCGATCAAAGGTTTCTGCGCCTGGCGTGCGAATTCCTTGGTGGTGGACCAGACAATCAGGCCCGTTTCCAGGTCGGTGACGTCAATGGTCAACTGGTAGTACATCAACTCGGTTTTGGAAACCCGCACCTGCCTGCCGGAACGTTTTTCCATTTCCACCAGCGCGCCGGTCAGCATGTATTTCGCGCCCGTCTGCCGGCCGATGGCGACGCGGGATTCGTCGGTGGCTTGCGCCGCCTGGTAACCCTGTTCCTTGAGCAGTTGGTCGCGCTGGGATTCGTTGACGAACTGTACGCTCGAGTTTTGCAGGAGCGTGGTTTTGATCCGGTCGGTCAGCGCCTTGGTATCCACGAACGTGGTGGTGCGGGGCTGAATGCCGTAAATGATCATGACGGGATTGCCGGATTGATCCTGGATGAACTTGCTGGCGGCCAGTTCGTCGGCTACTTCCTGGCTCAATTTGCGCAAATCCTGGGCGCCGTAGCGGGCGTCCAGCGTGGGCATGGCTTCCACATCCGTGTCGCTCACATTCATCCGGAACATGGCGCAACCGGACAAGCCGACCATGCCGGCGGCGAGCGCCAGCGCCATCAAACCGCTGCTCCATTGCTGCATCTTGTTCATCCGTTTAACCCCTGGTGTTGCCGGCGCGCACAGAGGCGCGCTTGGCGTTGAATTGATGCGTGAAGTTTTAAATCAACATTTGAGAAAAGTCAAGCAGGAAGCGGATGGGATAAACGTCAAGCTTGCCCCATACGAGCGGCGGCCCCGCGCGGATGGGACGTGTTTTTCGGAGAGTCGAAGGTCATCTTGCCTGTAAAAAACTGACGGCCCCGGCGGGTTTTGCCCCGGCGCTTTTTGCATCCGGCAATTGACAAACCTGCCGGAATACGGTATTAAATCATGCATGCAAGACAATCAAAGCCCCCCGGCGGGGCAGGATGCAATTGATGTGCCGTATGTGGCGCGCTTGGCGCGCCTGGCGTTGACGCCCGATGAAATCAGGCTGTTCCAGCAGCAGCTGGGCCAGGTGGTGGGCTACATGCGCGAGTTGGCGGCGCTGGATGTGGCCAATGTCGAGCCGATGGCTCATACCATTCCCCTGTCCAATGTGCTGCGACCGGACGAGCCCCGCCCGGGGTTGCCTCGGGAAACGGTGCTGAACAATGCTCCGTGCCATGACGACGAGCAATTTATCGTGCCGAAAATCGTTTGAGGATGCCCATGCCGCAATTCAACACTCTGACGGTCGCGCAGGCCGTGAATTTGCTGGGGCAGGGCGGCATCAGCTCCGAAGCGCTGGTCGGCGATCTGCTGGAAACCATCCGCGCCCGGGACGGCGAACTGGGCGCGTATGTTCATCTGGATGCAGAAGATGCCCTGCGCCAGGCGCGCGCGGCGGATGCGCAGCGACGCGCCGGGAAAATTGCCCCCTTGCTGGGCGTGCCCATTGCCGTCAAGGACGTCATCAACGTCGCCGGCCAGCCTTGCGGCTGCGCTTCCCGCATTCTCGAAGGTTACACGTCGCCCTATGACGCCACGGCCATTGCCCGGCTGCGCGCGGCCGGCGCGGTTTTTTTGGGTCGGGCCAACATGGACGAGTTCGCCATGGGTTCGACTACGGAGAACTCGGCGGTAAAAATCACGCGCAATCCCTGGGATCCGTCCCGGGTGCCGGGCGGTTCCAGCGGTGGGTCGGCGGCGATGGTGGCGGCGGATGAAGCCCTGGCCGCCCTGGGCTCGGATACCGGCGGATCGGTGCGCCAGCCGGCGGCCTTTTGCGGCTGCGTCGGGTTGAAACCTTCTTACGGCCGCGTGTCGCGCTACGGGCTGACCGCCTTTGCTTCTTCCCTGGACCAGATCGGGCCGTTGACAAAGACCGTTGCCGATGCCGCCCTGCTCCTGGAAGTAATGGGCGGCGGCGATCCCCTGGATTCCACCGCCGTGAATCGGCCCATGCCGGATCTGGCAACGGCTTTGCGGCAGCGTGATTTGCGGGGCTTGCGGCTGGGATTGCCGCGCGAATATTTTGTCGGCGGCATGGACCCGGAAGTCGAGCGGGCCTTGCAGGAAGCGATCCGGCAGTGCGAACGGCTGGGCGCGCGTCTGGTGGAAGTCAGCCTGAGCACCACCAGATACGCCGTGGCGGTATACTACATCATTTCCTGCGCGGAAGCCTCCGCCAACCTGGCGCGTTTCGACGGCGTGCGCTACGGCCGCCGGGCGGAAGATGCCGGCGACCCTTACGAGATGTATTGCCGGACCCGCGCCGCCGGCTTCGGCGCCGAGGTCAAGCGGCGCATAATCCTGGGCGCTTACGTGCTTAGCAGCGGGTATTACGACGCCTACTACCTCCGCGCCCAGAAGGCGCGGACACTGATCCGCGACGATTTTGCCGGCGCTTTCAGGGAATGCGACGCGCTCCTGGCGCCGGTAACGCCGACCCCGCCCTATAAACTGGGCGAGATGCTGGACAATCCGCTGCACATGTATCTTGGCGATATTTTTACCGTGCCGGCCAATCTGGCGGGGAATTGCGCCTTGTCCGTGCCCTGCGGGTTCACCGCCGCCGGGCTGCCGGTGGGCTTGCAGATCATCGGCCCGGCATTCAGGGAGGACGTAATCCTCCGCGTCGGCCATGCTTACGAACAGTCTGCCGCCTGGCCGCGCCGCAGAACCAAATCGGGTTAATACCGGACATGGAAACGCCAATGAACATGACGGCCGATATCGGGTTGGAAATCCACGTGCAGTTGGACACGCGCTCAAAAATGTTCTGCGCCTGCGGCACGGACTTCGGCGCGCCGCCCAACACGCTGGTGTGCCCGGTTTGCCTGGGTTATCCCGGCGCCCTGCCGGTGATCAACGCCGCGGCCGTGCGCCTGACGGTGCTGGCCGGCATGATGCTGGGCTGCCGGATCAATCCCCGCAGCAAGTTCGACCGCAAGCATTATTTTTATCCCGACATGCCCAAAAATTACCAGATTTCCCAGTATGACCAGCCGCTGTGCCTGGGCGGCTCGCTGTCTTTCGCGCTGGGCCGGGATTCCGGCGTCGCCCTGCCGGGCGGCGCCGCCGCCGGGGAGCAATCAAAAACCGTGCGGCTGACCAGGATTCATCTCGAGGAAGACGTGGCGAAAAATATGCATTACCGGGAGATCAGCCGCGTGGATTTCAACCGCGCCGGGCATCCGTTGATGGAAATCGTGACGGAGCCGGAACTGCATTCGCCGGAGGAGACTTTCGCGTTTCTGCTGGCCTTGAAGCAAATCCTGGCCTACGGCGGCATCAGCCAGTGCAACCTGGAGGAAGGCAACCTGCGCTGCGACATCAATTGCAGCGTCCGTCCAGACGGGCAAAAAAAACTCGGCGTTAAAACCGAAATTAAAAACATGAACACCTTCAAGGGCGTTTGCCAGGCGCTGCAATTTGAGATCGCGCGCCAGATGGAAATCGTGGCCTCCGGCGGGACCGTGCGGCAGGAGACGCGGCGTTGGCTGGGCGAACAGGGCGCGACCGCGTCCATGCGCACCAAGGAAGACGCCCATGATTACCGTTATTTCCCGGATCCCGACCTGCCGCCGGTGGAATTATCCGCCGCGCAGTTGGAGGAATGGTCGAAAACCCTGCCGGAATTGCCCCGGCAGCGCTGCGAGCGCCTGGAACGCGAATATGGCATCACCGCCTATGATGCCCGGGTGCTGGCCGCGGACAAGCATGTGGCGGATTATTTCGAAAAGGCCGCCCGCCTGGCTGCCGCCGCCCGTCCGCCGGCTTCCGCCAAGGCGGTCGCGAACTGGATGATGACCGAAATGCTCCGGTACCTGTCGGAAAAAGACCTGGAAATCAACCGCGCGTCCGTTACGCCCGCGGCGCTGGCGGAATTGGCGGCCCTGGCGGAAAACCAGACCATCAACATGCCGACCGCCAAAACCGTCTTTGCCGCCCTCTGCGAAGGCGGCGGCATGCCGGCGCGGATTGTGGCCGAAAAAGGACTGGCGCAGATCAGCGACGGCGGCGCCCTGATGCCGGTGGTGGAGCGGGTGCTGGCGGAGCAGCCCAAATCTGTTGAAGCTTTCCGCGCCGGCAAAGCCGCGGCGCTGCAGTTTCTGATCGGCCAGGTGATGCGCCATTGCAAGGGCAAGGCCAATCCCCGCCTGGCGCGTGAATTGTTGGAAAAACGCCTGCAATAACGAGGAAGACCATTGTGACCGGCAACGACGATTATATCATTGAAATCCTGCGGGATGTCGGCCTTGTCAAGCCTGACCAGATTGAAAACGCGCGCCGCCAGGCGGAGCAGAACCACAAAAGCCCGGTGGATGTGCTGGTGGATGAAGGCGTGCTTTCCAAGATGGAGGTGCTGAAGACTGTGGCCATGCAGCTGGGCATGGATGTCATCGTGCTGGCGGACCACGACATTCCCAATGAAATCATCCAGCAGGTGCCCGCGGAGATCGCCCGCCGTTACAAGGTGGTGCCGGTGCACAGCGCGGACAATTCCTTGACCGTGGCCTTGAGCGATCCGCTCAACATCGAAACCCTGGACAGCCTGCGCTACATTTTAAAACGGAACGTCGAAGGCGTGGTGGCCTCGGACGAGGAAATCGAAGTGGCCCTGGACCATTATTACGGCCGCGCGGAAAAGTCCATCGAAGAATTGCTGGAGCAGGGATCGGGCGACGGCACGGAAATGTCGGTGAACATGAGCGAGATGGCGGACGATGCCTCCACCACCGACAACGACGCCCCCATCATCAAGCTGGTCAGTTTGATCATCCTGGAAGCCCAGCGCAGCCGCGCTTCGGATATCCATCTGGAGCCGCTGGAAAAACGTTTCCGCGTGCGCTACCGCATTGACGGAGTGCTGCACGAGGTGGAAAGTCCGCCCAAGCGTCTGCAAGCGGTGATTCTCAGCCGCTTGAAACTGATGGCCGGGATGAAAATCGCCGAAAAACGGGTGCCGCAGGACGGACGCATCCAGATCAATGTCGCCGGGGAAGACCTGGATTTGCGCGTTTCCACGGTGCCGGCTTCCCATGGCGAAAGCATAGTCATGCGTATTCTCAGCAAGCAGAACCTGGCGCTGGGTTTGCCCAAGCTGGGCTTTTTCGCCGACGATCAGCAGACGTTTGAGCGCCTGATCGGCTTGCCGGACGGCATCCTCCTGATCACCGGGCCGACGGGATCGGGCAAGACGACGACCCTTTACGCCTGTTTGAACCACCTGAACCGGCCGGACCGCAAGATCATCACGGCGGAGGACCCGGTGGAATATCAGATTGCCGGCATCAACCAGGTCCAAATCCGCGAGGATATCGGCCTGAATTTTCCGGCGGTGCTGCGTTCGATGCTGCGCCAGGCGCCGAACATCATCATGGTCGGCGAAATCCGCGATTATGACACGGCGGAAATAGCCATCAACGCATCGTTGACCGGGCACCTGGTATTCAGCACCCTGCACACCAACGATGCCCCCAGCGCCATTACCCGTTTGCTGGATATCGGCGTCAAGCCGTTCCTGCTGGCGACCTCCATCCGCGCTACCATGGCACAGCGGCTGGTGCGCGTTATTTGCGAAAAATGCAAGGAGCCTTACAAGCCCACCGATCAGGAGTTGCGCCTGCTGGGTCCCGCGGCGGAACAGATGCGCAATGCGCAACTTTTCAAAGGCCGGGGGTGCGCCGCCTGTTCAAACACAGGGTACCGCGGACGCAAGGGCTTGTACGAGATATTTGTCATGAATGACGATGTGCGCACGATGATTTACAACAAGGTTTCCGCCGACGATTTGCGGCGGCGCGCCCGCGAGCTGGGCATGCGATCCCTGCGCGAGGACGGCTTGCGGAAGGTGATTGCGGGCATTACCACCCTGGAAGAGGTGCTGGGCATCACCATGGGAGATGAAACATGAGCGATACTGGCAAGGTCGGCATGACCGATTTGCTGCAGTTGGTGGTGGACGAAGGCGCCTCCGACCTGCACCTGGCCGTCGGCCTGCCGCCGATGCTGCGCGTGCATGGCGGGCTGCGTCCGCTGGACAGTCCGCCCCTGGCGCCGGAAGATACCGAGCGGCTGATGAAGAGCATCACCTCGGATAATTACCAGCAGAAGGTCCGCGAAATCGGCGGGGTTGATTTCGGGTTCAGCTTCGGCGCGGCGGCGCGCTTCCGGGTGAGCGTGCTGAAATCCAAGGGCAATGTGGGGATGGTGCTGCGCCAGATTCCATCCAAGCTGATGACGCTGGAGGAAATCGGCCTTCCGCCGCAGGTCAAGGACTTGCTTTTCCGTCCGCGGGGCCTGATCCTGGTGACGGGCCCGACGGGCTCGGGCAAGACTTCAACCCTGGCCAGCATGATCAACGTGATCAACACCGAACGCGACTGCCATATTATCACCATCGAAGACCCGATTGAGTATTACCACGAGCACAAGCAATCGGTCATTACCCAGCGCGAAATCGGCGTGGATGTGCCGAATTTCAAGGAAGCCCTGCGGCGCGCTCTGCGCCAGGACCCCGACGTCATCCTCGTGGGGGAAATGCGCGACCTGGAAACCATGGAGGCCGCGATTTCGGCCGCGGAAACCGGCCACCTGGTCATGGCCACCCTGCACACCACCGGCGCCGCGCGCACGGTGGACCGCATCGTGGACGCCTTTCCGACCGACCAGCAGGAGCAAATCCGCACCCAGCTGGCTTCCACCATCATTGCCGTCGTTTCGCAGCTGCTGCTGGTGCGCCAGGATCGCCCCGGCCGCGTCGCGGCTTTCGAAATCATGATCACCACCCCGTCCATCCAGCAGCTGATCCGGGACAACAAAACCTTCCGCATTCCTTCGGACATTCAAACCGGCGCGAAATGGGGCATGGTCACCCTTGACGCGCATTTGATGGTTTTGTACGAGGCCGGCTTGATCGGTTACGATGAGTTGATTACCAAGGCGCAGGATGCGTCCGCCATCGCCGCTAAATTACAGGGCGCGGGCGGCGCCCGCAAGCATTGAGAGCGAGGGAACATGGCCGTGAGCACGCATAACGATCCTTTGTTGGAATTGCTGGCCGAAGCCGGCGCGTTGACCGACGCGCAGGTCGAGGAGGCGCTCGAGGAGCAGCGCCGCGCCGGTACGCCCATCCGCAAGATCGTGCTGGACATGGGGGCGCTGACGGAAGACGACCTGCTGGTGATGATCGCCAACCACATGGGCAGCACCATGGTCAACCTGGCCGAAATGGAAATCCCTCCCGAAACCGCCAAATCCATTCCCGCCAGCGTGGCCCGCATGTACAACATGGCGCCGGTCAGCGCCGACCAGCAATCCGTGACGATGGCCACGTCGGAACTGGTGCCGCCGGAAACCATGGATGAAATCCGTTTCGTGCTGACCCGCGACGTCAGTTTCGTGCTGGCCCGCGAGGCGGATGTGCACAATCTCATCGCCCGCCTGTACGGCGAGGATAACGCTTCCGTGAACGACCTGCTTTCCGCCCTGGAGTCGGACCTGGCCTCCGACGGCATGCTGGAACTGACGGAGGACAAGGAGGACCTGCAGGGGTTGGAGCAGGCCGCCAATGCCGCGCCGGTTGTGCGTTTCGTCAACCTGGTGCTTTACGAAGCTGTCCAGGCGAAAGCCTCTGATATTCATTTCGAACCGTTCGAAAAGGAATTCAAAATCCGCTACCGGGTGGACGGCGCGCTCTACGAAATGTCTCCGCCGCCGAAGCGCCTGGCGTTGCCTGTGGTTTCGCGCATCAAGGTCATGTCGAACCTGAACATCGCCGAACGGCGGCTGCCGCAGGACGGCCGCCTGCAATTGCCGATGCTGGGGCGCCAGATAGATTTCCGCGTCTCCACCCTGCCCACCCAGTTCGGCGAAAGCGTGGTGTTGCGCATTCTCGACCGCTCCACGGTTTCGCTGGAACTGGAAAACCTGGGCATGCCGCCGGATGTGTTCGATGCATTCAATCTCGATATCCAGAAACCCAACGGGATCGTGATCGTCACCGGACCCACCGGTTCCGGCAAGACCACAACGCTTTATTCCGGCCTGCGCAAAATCAATATCATCGAGTCCAAGTTGCTGACCGTGGAGGACCCGGTGGAATACGATATCGAGGGGATTATCCAGGTGCAGGCCAACGAAGCCATCGGCGTCAATTTCCAGCGCGTGCTGCGCGCTTTCCTGCGCCAGGATCCCGACATCATCATGATCGGAGAAATCCGCGACCTGGAAACGGCGCAGATCGCCATCCAGGCTTCCCTGACCGGCCACCTCGTGCTCAGCACCCTGCATACGAACGACGCGCCCGGCGCCATCACCCGTTTGATTGACATGAACGTCGAGCCATACTTGATTTCGTCCACCCTGGAGTCGGTGCTGGCCCAGCGGCTGGTCCGCACGATCTGCCAGAAGTGCAAGACGGCCTACCAGCCGGACGCGGCAATCCTGGAACAACTCTCCTTGAAGCCGGCGGACGTGGCCGGCAAGCCGTTTTATTACGGCAAGGGCTGCGAGGAATGCCATCAGACCGGCTATCACGGCCGGAAGGGATTGTATGAATACATGGCGGTGAATGATGCCATCCGGGCGCTCATCAACGAACGCAAGCCGACGATGGTGCTGCGCAACAAGGCCGTGGAGATGGGGATGCGCCTGCTGCGCGATGACGGGGTCCGCAACATCCTGGACGGCTACACCACCGTGGAAGAAGTGCTGAAGTACACCTGATGCGCCCGCAAACGGCGCGGCCGCGCCGTTGGGGCGCAGGGTGCAGTTCGAACATCCGTCAAACCGGGCGGGCGCCAGGGTTCAGACGCCGATATGCCGGCTGTCGTTTTCGTCCTTCGTGGTGTACCCGCCCGCCTGGCGCTGCAGGTTGACCTGGTGCTTCTGCCGGTAAGCCTGGTAAATATCCTGGGCCGACATGCCCAGAACCTGGGCGAGCGAGACCAGGAAATGAAACATGTCCGCCACTTCCACCCGGGCGTTTTGCCGGTCGAATTTCTGATACTTGGCCCACCATTTCCACGGCACGCTGTCGGTCAATTCGGCGATTTCCTGCGAAAGCGCCCGGCAGTAATTCAAAATCCATTGCGGCTGCTGCTCCTCCGGAAGATGGAGCGTGTCAACCCCGATGCGCTGGTTCAGTTCACCCTGCAGCCGGAAGATTTCCTCAAGCATGTCGGCCATAAATTCCCCCATGTAATTGACCTGGACGGCGAAGCAGCACACTAAAAACATTTGCCGCGCTTGTCAATAAGTTATGGAAATATTTTGCCCGATCATGTAGTATGGACGATACCTTATGGATAAGCAGCGCAGGGAGACCACCATGGATAAAACGGAAAACGTAATCATTATCGGCGCCGGGCCGGCGGGCTGGACCGCAGCCGTTTACACGGCCCGCGCCCGCCTGAACCCGGTGTTGATCGAGGGGCCGCAGCCGGGAGGCCAGTTGACCACCACCACGGATATCGAGAATTATCCCGGCTTCCCGGAAGCCGTCAACGGTACGCAGTTGATGCAGCAGATGCGGCGCCAGGCCGAACGTTTTGGGACGCGCGTGCTGGGCGGCGCGGTCGAATCCTGCGATTTCGGGCAAAACCCGCTGCAGGTCCGCCTGGACACCGGCGCGGCCCTGGCGGGCCGGGCCGTGATCATTGCCACGGGCGCTTCGGCCGTTTACCTTGGCCTGGATTCGGAGAAGGCGTTGATTGGGCGGGGGGTTTCGGGCTGCGCGACCTGCGACGGCGCGCTTTACCGCGGCGTCCCGGTGGCCGTGGTCGGCGGCGGCGATACGGCCATGGAAGACGCTCTGTTCCTCACCAGGTTTGCCTCGCGTGTCACGGTAATCCATCGGCGCGACCAGTTCCGCGCCTCGCGGATCATGGCCGAACGCGTCAAACAGCATCCCAAGATAGACATCTGCTGGGACACCGTGGTGGCGGAAGTGCTGGATGTCTCGCGCGGGGAAGTGACCGGTCTGCGCCTGAAAAACGTCAAAACCGGCGCCTTGTCCGAATTGGAAGCGGCCGGCATGTTCGTCGCCATCGGCCACCGTCCCAATACCGCGCCCTTTGCGGGCCAGTTGAAGATGGACGACAATGGTTATGTTTTGGCCGCCAACACCCGGACCAGCGCGCGCGGAGTATTCGCGGCCGGGGATGTGGCGGATTCCCGGTACCGCCAGGCGGTGACCGCCGCCGGTTCGGGATGCATGGCGGCCCTGGAAGTAGAGCGGTATCTGGGAGAGTAGGTACTGGAGGATGGGGCGGCGCCAGGGCGCGGCGGGCAGCCGCCGGCGCTTGGCCTGGCCGCTCTTTGAACCATGCAGAGCAAAAACCGAAAACCACCCATCCAGTGGCACACTTACAGGCGGCTGGTGCTTTACGCCCGGCCATATTTGCCGCGCCTTATCGTCGGTACGGCCTGCGGCGCGCTTTTCGGCGGCTCGATGACCGGTATGCTGGCGGTAGCCCGGGGCGTGCTGGCCCAGGTGTTCCGGGCATCGGCGGGGGCAGGTATAAGCGAACTTCCCAAGGAGGAGGCGGCCGGGGCCATGCTGGGCCAGGTGTTTCAGACTTCCAGTTTCAGCGGCCTGCTGGCCTTGCTCGGCGTTCTGCTGGCCTTCTGCTTGCTGCGGGGCGTGGGCCAGTTTTTCGGCGATTATTTAATCGAGTGGGTGGGCAACCGCGTGGTGATGGATTTGAGGGTGTTGACTTTCACCCACTTGCAGGACCTGTCCGTCCGCTTCTTTTCCCAGCGCAAAACCGGCGAACTGATCTCCCGCACCCTGAACGATTCGATGATGATTGAGCGCGCTGTTTCTTCCGTGCTCGGCGACCTGGTAAAACAGCCCTTCGTTCTGCTCGGCGCGGTGGGTTACGCTTTGTTTCTGGACGCCCGGTTGACGCTGGCCATGCTGGTAGTCTTCCCCATTTGCATCGTGCCGGTGGCCTTGTTCGGCCGGCGGGTGCGGCGCTATGCCCGGCATGGCCAGGAACGGCTGGCGGAACTGGTTTCGATCATGCAGGAAACCCTTTCGGGAATCCGGATCGTCAAGGCTTTCGGCATGGAGTCCTACGAGATTGGACGTTTCCGCGGTCAATGCCGGATGTTTTTCAGCCGCATCATGCGCGTGACCATCGCCAAGGCCGCGATTGAACCGCTGATTGTGTTCATTTCCATGGCGGGATTGGCGCTGGTGCTGGTTTACGCCCGCTGGACCAGGATGCCGGCGGAGGATTTCATAACCTTTGCTCTGGCCGCGGTGGTGATGTACGAGCCCGTCAAAAAACTAAGCAAAATTCATATGCACGTCCAGCAGACTTCCGCGGCCGCCGACCGGATTTTCGAAATTCTGGACACTCCCCCGCTGATCCGCGATGCCCCCGCCACCCGCTCTTTGACCCTGCCTCTGCAGAAGATTGTTTTCGAGAATGTATCCTTCGAATACGATCCCGGTCAACCGGTTTTGCGCGGCATAGATTTTGCCGTGAACGCGGGAGAGCGGGTTGCCCTGGTGGGGGCTTCCGGCGCCGGCAAAACCACCCTGGTCAACCTCCTGCCGCGCTTTTACGATGTCAGCGCAGGGCGCATTCTGCTCAACGGAAACGACTTGCGTGAGCTGCGCCTGGCGGATTTGCGGAGCCGCATCGGCCTGGTTACGCAGGATACGTTTTTGTTCAACGACACGGTTGCCGCCAATATCGCTTACGGCAGCGCCGCTTTGCCGCGCGGAGAGATCGAGGCCGCCGCGCGCCGCGCCCATGCGCATGATTTCATCATGCAGATGCCCGCCGGCTACGATACCGTGATCGGCGAGCGCGGCGTGCGCCTGTCCGGCGGCCAGTGCCAGCGCCTGGCCATTGCCCGCGCCATTTTGCGCAACCCGCCGATCCTGATCCTGGACGAAGCCACCAGCGCGCTGGATACGGAATCGGAAAGGCTGGTGCAGGCGGCGCTGGACGAGGTGATGGCCGGCCGCACTGTTTTCGCCATCGCGCACCGCTTGTCAACCATCGTCCATTGCGATAAGATAGTAGTGCTGGATCAGGGGCGGATCGTGGAAATCGGCGCGCATGCCGAATTGCTGGCGGGCGGCGGCGCCTACCGGCGCTTGCATGAAATGCAGTTCAAATGAATTTTTGCCGGACGGCTGCCGGCGGGAAAGCGGCCGCTGCGGCGACGGCAACGGGGGGCCTGGATGATAAAAATCGGCATTATCGGCGGTTCGGGACTGGATGACCGGCTGCAGTTGGACGGAGTGCGCAGCCATAAAGTGCATACACCCTACGGCCCCCCATCGGACGCCGTGAAAACCGGACGGATGGGGGCGGCGGAAGTGGCGGTGCTGGCGCGCCACGGGCCGGGCCACAGCATCATGCCCACGCTGGTAAATTACCGCGCCAACATCTGGGCGCTCCGGGAACTGGGAGTCACCCACGTGATTGCCACAACGGCTTGCGGCAGTTTGCGGGAGGAAATCGCCCCCGGGCATTTCGTCATGATCGACCAGTTTATCGACCGCACCACCAAGCGCGCCCAGAGCTTTTACGAAGGCCCGCGGGTTTGCCATATCCCCATGAGCGATCCCTTCTGTCCGCATATCCGCCAGGCGCTATGCGAGGCGGCGTCGGCGCTGGGGATTCCGCATCATCCGCAAGGCGTGATGGTGACGATAGAAGGGCCGCGTTTTTCCACGCGGGCAGAAAGCCGCCTGTTCCGCCAGTGGGGCGGGGATGTGATCAACATGAGCACCGTGCCCGAAGCGGTGCTGGCGCGCGAGGCGGGCCTGTGTTACGCGGCGGTGGCCATGGCCACCGATTACGATTCGTGGCATGCCAGCCTGGCAACCGTTACCATCGAAATGGTGCTGAAAACCATGGCGGACAACGTGGCAAACTTGTACCGGCTGCTCCCGGCGGTTTTGCCGCGGATTACGCTTGAAAATTGCCCCTGCCGGACGGCGGTGGCGCAGGCTTTAATATAAACGCAGGCAAAAGGAGGTCGTTATGCCTATTCATGAATATCAGTGCGCGAAATGCGGGAAACGGTTTGAATACCTGGCGCGGCGGAAGGACGATGCGCCGGAAACTTGCCCGCACTGCGGCGGGCGCCGTTTGAAAAAGGAATTGTCGTCCTTCAGCGTCTCCGGCCCCGGCGCGCCTTCCTGTTCGACGGGATCATGCCCAACCTGTCCGACGGGCAGTTGCCCGCTGGGCTGAACTGAACGGAAAAATGCTGAAGCACCTGCAAGTCGCCAACCTGGCGCTGGTGGAATCGGCGCGGGTTGAGTTTGAGCCGGGCCTGAACGTGATCACCGGCGAAACCGGCGCGGGTAAATCGCTCCTGATGGGGGCGCTGAACCTGGCCCTGGGCGAACGTGCCGACCGCGGCATCGTGCGCGCCGGCGCCGCGCAATGTTCCGCCGAGGCGGTCTTTCAACTCGATGACGCCGCGCCCTTGAACGCCGTGCTGTCGGAAATCGGCTTGGCGCCGTGCAACGGGGGCGAAGCGATTTTGCGCCGGGTGGTCGCGGCCGGCGGCGCCGGACGTCAATTCGTCAACGACAGCGCCGTTACACTCCAGGCGCTGAAATGCGTCGGCGACTGCCTGGCCGACATGCATGGGCCGCACGAGCACCAGTCCCTGCTGGATCCGCGCGCGCAACTGGAACTGCTGGACGCTTACGGACGGCTGTCGGCGCGCCGCGCCGCTTATGCCGTGGATTTTGAGAGGTTTGACGGGGCGCGCCGCGCATTGGAGGAACTGGAACGCCAGCCGGCGGCGCCGCCGCCCGCCTGGCTTGAGGAGCAGGTCCGGGAATTGGCGGCGGCGGATTTGAGCGAGGCGGAAGAAAAAGCCTTGCTGGACGATCAGCGCCTGCTGGGAAATGCGCACCGCATCCTGGAGCTGGCGGACGATGCCCGCCAGCAATTGACGGAAGGCGAGGCTTGCGCGTTTAATTCATCTGCGGCGGCGTTGAAGGCGCTGGAAGCAATGGCCGGCTTGACGGAGGCGCCCGCGGCCTGGGCGGACGAATTGCGCGGCGTCCTGGACCGCCTGCGCGAAGTGGCGCGGGAGTTGGACGCCTTCGCGCAGCGCGCGGAGTGCGATCCCGGGCGATTGGCGCAGGTTGAACAACGGCTGGCCTTGTATCAGAAGCTTAAACTCAAATATGGAGGTTCGGTGCCGGCGGCGCTGGCCAGGCTGGCGGCGGCGCGGTCGGATTTGGATGGCGCGCGGCTGCGGGATGAACGGCGGGCGCTCCTGGCGGAACAGATGGCAACGGCGCGGCAGGCGGCGTTGGAAGCCGGCGCCCGGTTGAGCGCGGGACGCCGGAAAGCCGCCGCGCTCCTGGCCGCGGCGGTGCAGCGCGAACTTCGCGCCCTGGAACTGGCGCAGGCGGAATTTGAAGTGCGGCTTGCGGAAACGCCGTTAAGCCCGGCGGGGTTGGACGCGGCGGAATTCGTGTTTACGGCCAATCCCGGCGAACCGCCGCGGGATTTGCGCAAGGCGGCGTCCAGCGGCGAGATTTCACGGGTAATGCTGGCGGTGAAATCGGTGCTGGCCCGCCACGACCGCGTGCCGGTGCTGGTGTTCGATGAGATTGACGTCAACCTCGGCGGGCGCGCCGCCGGCGTCGTCGGACGCAAATTGCGGGAACTCGCCCGGCATCGCCAGGTTTTGTGCATTACGCATCTGCCCCAGGTGGCGGCATGCGGCGGCGCGCACTTCGCCGTGCGTAAAACCGTTGATTCGCGGCGCGCTGCTACGGAAGTGCATAAACTGGATCCTGAGGCGCGGGTTGAAGAACTGGCCCGAATGCTGGCCGGCAGCGAAATGACCGCGATCGCTTTCAGGCATGCCCGGGAAATGCTGCGCTGCGCCGGTAAAGGTACGGCCTGATGCGGGCGGCGGAGCCGCGCGGGAGCGAAACTTGCGCCATGAAACCATTTTTAGCGCGCCGGCCAGGTGTCCGGTGCGTGTCGAAGAGCAGACCGGCCAACCGGTCCGCACGGCTCTGGCGTATCACCGCGCCTGCGAGTTTCAATTGATTCTCAAGGGCCGCGGCGATTATCTGATTGGGGGTAAAAAATATGCGCTTCGCCCCAATATGACGCTGGCTTTCCGTCCGAATCAGGCGCATTGCTACCTGCCCGCGCCCGGCGGGCTGCATGCCAAATGGCGTTTGATGTTCGATCCGGCCTTCCTGAAAGATCGGCGGTTGAAACGCTTGGCCCTGGCGGCGCCGACCCAGGCGCTGCTGCTGGAAACGGAAACCGCCGCCATGGCGCTGCTGTTTCGCCAGATGCGCGATGAATTGACCGGCCAGGCGCAACACTGGAGCGAGATCGTGCGCCTGAAACTGGGTGAATTTCTCTGGCTGCTGCAGCGGGCCGGCGCCCGCCCGGCCCCGGCGCCGGTGGCGCATCCCCTGGCCCAGCAGATTGCGGAGCACTTGGAGCTGGAATTTGCCCGGCCGCTTGACATGGCGGACCTGGCGCGGCGCTTCGGTTATTCGGAAAGCCACCTGGCGCACGTCTTCAAAGGCCATATGCAGATCAGCATCAAGCAGTATCTTTTCCAGCGGCGGATCGCCGAAGCCCGCCGGCAATTGGAGGAATCGCCCGGGGTCAAGGCGTCAGCCGTGGCTGCGAGCGTCGGTTTCCATCATTACGGATTATTCCATCGCAAATTCAAACAGTGGACCGGCGTGACCCCGGCGGCTTATTGCAGGAACGCGCATCCTGATTGCAGAATCTGACCTTGCATGCCGGCCGCTTTGTGCTAGGATTTTCGCCGTTTTGCGGATCAGCCGACAGCATGGCATCTTGAACAGGAGAAAAACATGAGCAGCAAACTGGCTTTGTTGGGCGGACCGAAAGCGGTGACCAAGGACGCGAAAATGATTCAGAAGGCTGTCGCCTGGCCGATCGTCACGCGCGAGGAGGAGCAGGCCGTGCTGGACGTGCTGCGCCGCGGCGCCATGTCCGGCAGCGAAATCACCAGGGAATTCGAAAAGGAATTTGCCGCCTGGGAAGGCGCGCGGTATGCCCTGGGATTCTCCAGCGGCACGGCTTCCCTGCAGGCCGCCATGTTCGGCTGCAAGGTCGGGGTGGGGGACGAAATCATCTGTCCGTCGGTGACTTACTGGGCTTCCTGCCTCCAGGCTTATTCGCTGGGCGCCACGGTGGTTTTCGCGGACATTGATCCCGACACCCTGTGCATCAATCCGGCCGATATCGAGCACCGCATCACCCCGCGCACCAAGGCGATTGTGGTCGTGCATTACGTGGGCCATCCCGCCGATATGGACGCCATCATGGCCATCGCCCGCCGGCACAATGTCAAGGTGATCGAGGACGTATCCCATGCCCACGGCGGGCTTTACAAGGGGCGCAAGGTGGGTACGATCGGCGATGTCGCCGGGTATTCCCTGATGAGCGGCAAATCGCTGGTGGCCGGCGAAGCCGGCATGTTGACCACGGACGACCTGGAAATCTACGAGCGCGCCACGGCCCTGGGCCATTATGAACGATTTGAAAATTTCCAGACGCCCTACCTGAAGCCGTTTGAAGGCTTGCCGATGGGCGGATACAAGTACCGCATGCACCAGATGAGCGCCGCCGTAGGGCGGGTGCAGTTGAAGCATTACGATGCGCGCATCGCGGAAATTCAAAAGGCCATGAATTATTTCTGGGACTTGCTGGAAGGCGTGCCGGGGATCAAGGCCCACCGGCCGGCGGGGGATTCCGGCAGCACGATGGGCGGCTGGTATTCCGCCCGCGGCCTGTACCGCCCGGAAGAACTCGGCGGGCTTTCGATCACCCGGTTCGCTGAAGCGGTGAAAGCGGAAGGCGCGGTTTGCGCTCCCGGCTGCAACCGCCCGCTTCACCTGCATCCGCTGTTCAATACCTGCGATGTTTACGGCCACGGCAAGCCCACCCGCATCGCCAATGCCGACCGCGACCTGCGCCAGCCGCGCGGCTCGCTGCCGGTCAGCGAAGCCATCATGGGCCGCGTCTGCTCGATTCCCTGGTTCAAGAAATACAGCCCGGGCGTGATCAAACAGTTTGCCGCCGCTTACAAGAAAGCGGCGTTGAATTACCGGGATTTGCTGGACGGCGACCCCGGAAATCCGCAGGAAATGGGACGCTGGAACTTTTTCGCTCATACGTGAGGGCCGGCTACCGCCCAAGGAGTTGACGGTGAAATTTTCTTTCATGACGTTTTCCTGCCCGGAACTGGAGCTGGGCGGGGTGCTGGACCTGGCGCGGCGGTACGGGTACGACGGGATTGAACCGCGGGTGGACAGCCAGCACCGGCACGGGATTGAACCCGCAGCCGCGCCCCAACAGCGCCGGGAAATCCGCCGGGTGGTCGGCGCCAGCGGCATTCAATTGTCCTGCATCGCCACTTCCTGCCGGTTTGCCGA
>CAYXEK010000018.1:0-54590 GCA_964463985.1 uncultured Verrucomicrobiota bacterium | reverse complement strand
CCGAAATGGCCAGGCCGGAGGCGTAAAGATTGCAATGTCGGCCCAATTTGCTATTATTATATTTATCCTATGAAAAGAAACAACCCTTGCGTGCGGAAGAAATTCAGATGGAACCAGGCACGCGTTCAGAATACTAAGTTTACGGCCAATATTGCATGAAACCAACCATCAATCAATTCATTGGCGCGCGCGCATGGTTCCCCCATGCCAAGTTCGGCATGTTCGTCCATTTTGGACTGTATTCACTACTTGGCGGCAATGAAAACGATTACTACCGGCGTTCAAAAACGGATTACGAGCGGCTGATCCACCGTTTCAACCCAAAATATTTTGACGCCGATGCATGGGTGCGCATGGCTGAATCCGGCGGCTGCCGTTACATCATCCTGACCGCCAAGCATGGCGAAGGCTTTTGCATGTGGGACACCCGTCTGACCGCCTATAAGATCACCAACACCCCGTTTGGCCGCGATTTGCTGGGCGAACTGGCTGCCGCCTGCCGGCGCCGTTCAATGCGATTTGGAATATATTACGGCACGGGCGGCGACTACCATTATACGCCGCCGGGCGAAGGCGCGCTGGAAGCCAAAACATTTGCGGGATATTTCGCCGCTCAAATCCGCGAATTGACCGTCAATTACGGACGGATTGACGAATTCTGGTTTGACGGTTCCGATCCGCGCCTGCCCAAGCACTTCATGAAGCAGGTCTTGGGGGAAATCCGCACCCGGCAGCCAAGTTGCGTTATCAATGACCGCGGATTCAATCGCAATCACGTCAACACGCTTGCGGATTTTGTGACACCGGAACGTTATTTCCCGCAAATGCTTGGACACCCCCAAGTTCAGATGGAAATCTGCGATGCCATGGGCCTTAAATCATGGGGTTATCACCGCGAAGAACGGTTTTGGTCCTCCGCGGAATTAATCCGGCGCCTCAGCCGCGCGGCCGGCATGGGCGCCAATTACCTCTTGAATGTCGAGCCCATGCCGGATGGACGCATTCGCCCGGAATGCGCGGAACGCCTGCGCGCCATCGGCCGGTGGCTGAAAATTAACGGGGAAGCCATTTTTGACGCTTCCGGATGCCGGGTCATCCCCGCGGAAACGGCCACTCGCCAAACTGGCCCTTTGCTGGATGAAAGTCATTCGCCCGCGGGGGTGACAACCAGTCGCGATAAGGCGCTTTATATCCACCTGCATCAATGGCCGCTGGCCGATCAATTCCTTGTACCCCATGTGTCCGGCACAGTCAAACACGCCCATATTTTAGGCAATTCAAACGCTTTAAAAGCTTCCTCGACGCCGGCTGGTTTGCAAATTACCGGCTTGCCGGCGGCAATGCCCGATGCCATGCCGGCCGTGATTAAGATAAGCTTCAGCGGACCATGGCATTTCAAATATCGGCAATGGCGGCAGGATCGCCGCAAAATAATACCACTACGGCATGATGAACCAACCGTCCTGCCGGCGGAAGCGGCCGAACTCACCGCTGAAGATGGCGTACCCTGGCACACTATCAGCAAATTCACCAACCACTCCGTCTGGATAACAAATTTTTATCGTTATGATGGGCGGGTAACCTGGCGGTTATCAAACGATCGCCCGGACGTTTATGAGCTTTACGCGGACATGTTCGCCCCGGCGCATAAGCGCGATGCCATTTTCAGTGTCCGCATCGCCAGACAATTATTCAACATAACCATGACGGAAGGCGGCTCGCGGGATCAGCCATTACGCATCCGGGTTGGCCAGGCAAGCGTTCCCAAAGGGCGCCACACGGTGATTTACCGTCTTCGCCATGTGCCGCATCGCTCGGGACCGGATTTGCTGCGTCTTGTGTTAATCCCCGGGAAGATTTAAATCATTTCAGCGGTTTGGATTCGTCAACCTTGATTCGTATCACTTCCCAACTGTTGGTTGGACGGAACATAGCGACATGGCCGACAATTCCGCCACCCGAAGCGGCGGCGCTGATTGTGTAAAAATATTCACGCACATCGGGCACCCGAATATCGTCCGTGCCTTGAATCAATATATCGGTCAACAGCATGGCGTTCGATTCACCCCTTCCCGGGGTCCGCCCTTCGGCGTTAACTGTCTGCCGGCCATAATCCACGGCATCCCGGTCAAGCTGATTACAGGTTGCTTCAACCACGGCATTGGTTACAATCCGGCCGGTAGCATCCACCACCTCAACCACAACATGCCGCCGGGATTTAAATTTCGGCCGCCGGATTTCGCCGGTCTTTGAGTCTGTCCTCGATCGGTATAACCCGCATTTTAACGGATCTCCGAATTGGCAATCAATGCAAGTCAAACCGTGGTCGGTGTAGATTAACGCCCAGTTTCGCCGGTTGTTTTCAAACACACAATCAACCAGAACCATGTCCAAGCTGCCCCAATCCTGAACGGCTGTTTGCAGATTCGAAAAAACGCACCGCCGGATTGTCGCATTGGCGCCGGCGTCAATCAGCGCTGTGCCGCCATGTTCGAACCGTGTATCCTCGCACACAAATATTTTGCCGTCACCCTGCGTTGCGGCGGCGTAAGTCATCATGCCCGCAATCCACGACATGGTTGCATGCCGCAAAACAATTCGATCGCCGTTCATCACTATGCGCTGCTTGCCGTCCGCCGAGGCAATCTGATGATCCACATCCTGAATTGCGGATGTTATCAGACTGTTATATACGCATAATTGCCCGCCGAATCCCCCCGCGCCTATTGTTAAGACGCGCGTATTATCCGGCTCGCTGACGATTTTCAGCGCGGCGCGGACCCCTGGATCGCCGGCAACTCCGATAGTCAAACGATTCACGGCGCGCTGAGCCGTCCACCAGCTTCCAGGATTTTCACCCTGAACGAAATAGGCGTGCACGCGAACGTTTCCATCCACAACCAGTGTTTCCCGGGGATGTTCACGGCTGCCCAACTGGAAGAAGGTGTCGCTGCCGTCGTTTGCCCCGACAACGAGGTCGGCCGCCAACCGATATGTGTCCGCGGCTTTGTCATACTTCATTATCCCCCACCCGCCCGCGCGATCCATGGCCAGCAATCGCGCCGGCGTACACGGCCAGGACTCGGGAAACAGCCGGACATGCACCGCCTTCGCCATCGGATCATACACAATATCAGCGACAACGGGCGTTAAAACCGCCAGGAAAAGAGCCGAGAATAGAAATGCCGGATTAAAGCACATAAAATTGTTGTTTACGGCTCGAAATCCGTGGGATTGGATCCGCGTTCCAATTGAACAGCATCCACGTAAACGTCATCGCCAGCGCCGCCGCTGACCGACATAATAAACTTGTTGTGTTCTGCCAGATTCGGCGGAATCGTTCCGCGAATGGATAAACGCTGCCATTCCTGAGTCAGCTTGACATTGGCGCGTGACCATTGCCTGGATAAAGTCAGCGCTTGCAAAGACCCGACAACATTGCCGGCATCCGAACGCATATACACCGACAGCACATAGTCGCACGATTGCTGTTCCTGTGGCGCAATATAAAACTGGATTTGCGTCGGCGAACTGTATCCGCGATATGCCCGCATACGCAAACATTGTTTTCCGTGAAATGCCTGATCGGCAGCGATGCCGACCGGAGCGTCCGGCTGTCCGATCCGCAGGCCTTCATCATCAAACGGCATACCGGCCGGCACGTAATAATCCGGCAAGCCGGGCAGACTGGCCTCCTCAAAACTCGGATTCGGCATAATATTTTTCTTGCCCGGCCGCCCGCTGCGCGGCACACCCGGCGGTTCCGCCGCGGCCTGATCGGGGTGTGGCACAGCTGTTACCGTCAACTTCACCGGCGCTGCCGATTCCGGCAAGGGAGCCGCCCAGGCGTAAGCGCGCACACCAAACGGTTCCAGGCGATCGCTGAACATGCTTCCCTTGACCGGCCATGACCGTTTATCATCAAACAGGGAATGGATTTGTTCAATCCCTTCCCAGGACAAGCTGAATTCGGCATCCACGGGAAAATGCCTGGCATTAGCGCATAACAATACACCGCCACCGGCGGGATTCCGGAACACCGCGGCATGCACGTCCGGATACAGGTTTTGTTCCGGCACAAACGCGCCGGGATGGTACTGCACCGTTTGCAATACCGGCGGCGCGGTGATTATCGGCCCCAATATCTTTGTTTCAGCGGCGATTTGCTTCAAGGTGTCATAAATCCCCTGATGCCGGACCGGATAAAAATAGTAAGTTATAATTTTCGCGCCGTAAATAATTGCGAGATAAGTCTGGCAGTATTGCTCGCGGGGATAAATCCAGCGTTTATACGATCCGCTCCAAAACGCCGCCATGGGAATGCTCCAAACCGGCTGGCGGCGCGGCGTAGCGCGGCGATCGGTTAAGGCGGTGATTTTGGCCACGTAATTGGGGTTGCCGCGAAACACGTTGCCGGCCGGTATCCAGTAAGGATCCGTGCCCAGCACGTCGGTCCAATCAACAAACCGGTCGCCGTCGGGAATGCCAGATGAATAGTTGAGGAACAAGGGATGATATCCATCCGCCTGGTGCGCCCGGGAATACAGCATCCGTCCCCGTTTACAGATGTCCATGCCATCATTTTGCGCGGGCGGTTCGTCAATGCTGAAATAACCCATGCACCAGGGGCTGTCTTTCCAGATGTTGATGACCGAATCAACCAATTCCAGCTTGGCACGGGACGCTTCATTGAATTGCGCTTCGCGTTCGGCCTCCGGCAACTGCCGGTCAATAACCGTGTATTTGAAATAAAACGGGGCGTTGGTATTGATATAACCGTCCAGGTAATCAATCAAACACAAGCGATATTTCTCCGCCAGTTCCTTGTGCCGCGCGGCGTCGTCAACCGTCAGTCTCGTGTTGAGAACACAGACAGTGTTGAACCCCGATGCAGACAAATCTCGGGCCTTCGCCTCGGTAAAATGGCTGACCACGAATCCGAATCCGAAAAATGGTTGCCCGTTGCACAACAGCGTCCGATTCACCCTGTCAATCTTCCATTCGCAATCCTGTTTCGCGGCGCGTTTGATTAAATCCAGGTTTTTTTCAACAATGATCCCGCCATCGTTCATTTTTAACGCTACGCGGACCGGATGTAAACCGGGTTCAACGGCGGATAATGCAATGGGAAGCGCGGCATGCTGCGTCGGCTCTTTCAGAGCGCCCAACACCTGGCTGTCACGTCCGAACGCGGTCAGCGACATGCGCCGCAATTCCTCGTTGGGCAACGATATCCGGCATATAACCATAGCGCCGGTTTCGGTCGTGTAATACGACCGGTTGAGATAAACTCTCATCAAATCCAGTTCCGCCATGGCGCTGTCACCCAATAAAACCGTCTGCATCACCACGTTATGTTCCGCATCGCGGACATGAACAACCGCTGTCCGCGCCTGAAGGTTTTTTACCGGCACCTTGATTGAGACCGGACTCCAACCGCCGCCCGCAACGGCAACCGATACATCCGTTGTTTCGGAACCGCCGTTGACGGGGAAATCTTCCACCATAATTCCGGCTTTGCCCGGCTGCTGGAAATAACTGCCCGCTTCAGCGGTAATTTCATAGGCATAACCATTCTCCCCGGCAACGTATCGGCCGACTTTCACGTTCCGGATTTGAGGAAAAAATGGCGCGCGGACTTGAACGGACTCCAAGCCTCTGACAAACCCGAATCTTTCCGGTTCATGAAAAGTCCTGGCCACCGGCGCCCAACTTGACCATTCATGCTCCTCGCGAAGTTTGGCATGATACTGATCATATACCGTCGTTATCAGATTTAAATTCAAATTCATGCGCATGCGGGACAAATCCCCGTATGATGACAGAAATGACAAGGGCACGGCCATTTCGGCATTCCACCCGGCCGCGGTCCGCGCGGTTCCCGACCGCCATGGAATCAGCGGATTTGTTTTCGCCGCTTCGCCTGTCACCATTTTCTCGGCGCTCACATTGGCGGCATTCAACAATAACTGAAAATACAGCCGGGCGTCCGTGCCCGGATCAATGAATATTTCAATTGAATCGTCAGCATGAATCGAACCGCCGTGTTGCCGCACGCTGGTCTTGATATCATCAGGTTTCGGATGAGATACCGCAACCGCCAGGTACAACCACTCATCGTCATGCGCCGCCCAGGCGCGGACAGGCCGGGAAGCGCCGGGCTTCCCAAGCACGTTAAAATTCGTAATTACCGCCGCCGATTGCCAACAGGCATCCGTCAAAACACCGTCCATATTCGGCGGCGGCGAACAGGTTGTGACGCGCATCTCCGGAACGGGCGATTCGACGATATCCGCCGCCGGACATGCCGCGATCATCGCCATCACGCCGACCGCTGCCATCGTGGGAATTAATTGTTGACGTTGCACGGGCTTTAATGAATCTCCTTTGACATTGTTTTTTATGGCTGCTCCGCATAATCTATGGGCGACAAATCTAACATGAATGCTTTAATATGTTGCAGTATAGCTTATTGCGACAATAGCGACTCATATACTGATTGGTATCCGAACGAACACACCGCTGACCGGCAGCAGATTCACCACGGAGACAAGGAGGCACAGAGAAGCCCTGTCTACCCCATACTCCCCTCATCCTCCATCGGAGGCGTTGCGCTTGCGCCGGAAAAGAGCGGCTCCGCCGGATCACGCATATAGCGTGACATGGCTTTTTTGCCGCTCTTAAGCAGAATCGCCCTGCCTGCTGCGCCAAGAGGCGCTGTATTTTCAAGGCAAAACCGTGAAACATGTAGTTCATTCAATCACGACAACTTCATACTCGTTCAATTCCGGCAGATGCACGGTCAGGCCGGATTTGCCGGATTGGCAGCGGCAGGATTTATCCGCCATCAGCGCCGTGACCCGGGCAGGCTTGTTTTTGATATCCGGCAGAACCAGGCGCAAATCGCGCTTGGCGTGGACCTGCGTGTAAGGCCGCGGCGGAACGCCATCGTGATTCACCAGATGCGCGATCATCCGCCGCCCCTGGGTACGCACAACCAATTCCACATTGGCGGCATCGCCTTCCAGCAGCGCCGGCCTGCGCGCCAGTTGCGCAAGGGCGTTGCACAGCAACAAACGGGATTCTTCCTGATTGTAATTGTAGCACATCTCGCCGAACGTGCCGGGCAGGTAAAGGCATTGCCCGCGGCCATGGCGGTTCCAGATCATGGCCGGTTCAGAAGGCGATTGCACCGGATCGTAGCGGCCGGCCAGCGCCCCGTGGAACCGCGCCAGCACCTCGGCGCCGGCGCGCGCGGCGACATTCAAGCCAAAGGCCGGCGCGGGATACAAGGGCAGATTCAACCCGGCGAAGGCGGGATGATCCGGCACGGCCATGGAAAAATAATTCCAATTCTGATAGCCGGTAACCGCGCCCTGAAATGACGCTCCGAACACGTCGCTCAAGCCGAAATCCCGGCGTTGTTGGCCGTCCGGAGTATAAAGCGACGCGTCAAAAGCCGCAATCAAGTTGCCGCCGGCGGCGGCATATTGGCGCAGCAATTCCAGGTCGGCATCCGTCAGGCAGGCGTCAGCCGGCAGGATCACGCAATCATACCGTTGCAATGTTTTGCCGGTCAGGCCGATATCCGTGATGATATCGAAGGGGATATTGGAACGGATCAAGGCGTCGGCGAAACCGAAGACCGCCTGGCGGAAGTTCCCGCCGGCAGCCTTTCCGTCGTGCCGTTTGCCGTAGAGGTCGGTTTCGGCCAGCGCGGTCTGGTAAACCCGCTCGGTAACAAAAGAATACAGCATGGCCACCCGCGCTGCCGAACGCGTTCCGACAAAATATTTATCGTACCGGGCGAGCCGGCGCATTATGGCGCCGGCCGCCTGACCGCCAGGGGACGCCAGCAAGCGCGTGGAGCCATGCAAGCCGTACCAGATATTGCAGGCATTGGCCGCGGTGGAGGCAATGCAGAGCATGGTTTCCGCCGGAGCGTGCGGATACCAGCTCCAGGGATAATTGTTGGCGGCCATGAAATTCACCCGCGGCTTGTCCGGCGCCAGCCCTTCCAGCACCCGGGCGGTCACGGCCGGCTTGAAGGCATCCGCCGCCTTGCCCGGCGGCGAACCGAAGAACCCGCCTTCCGTCCCGATGATGTCGTTATATTCCAGCGATGCCGGCATCAGGTAATAGCTGGGCGTGGGATGCAGGGCGTCCAGGTTGTTGTAAAACACGCCCGCGGGCTTGACCGCCTTGAACCGGCGGCGGGCTTCGCGCATGAACCGGTCCAGGCTGCCGGCATTAAACCGCCACATGTCCGCTGCGCCAGCCTTGTTCATCGAACGTCCATACTGCCGTTGGAATAGCCGGCGGCAGACCGGGCAGAAACATCCGCCGGGAATGATGATCGGACCGTCCAGGAATATTCCGTCCAGGTCAAAATCCTGCAGTTGTTTCAACAATTTAAAAAAATGATTGCGCCAGGCGGTGTTGACGCAAATGCAGTTGCAGGTGCCGTAATTCTTATAATAATTCCCCGCGGCGTCCTGCTGCGACCACGCCTGGCGGCGTTCGTTTTCATCCGGCGCGAACACGTGGACGTTCAGGTACAGGATGACCTTCAGCCGGTTCCGCCGGGTTTCCCTGAGATAATCGCGCAACAAATCACCATGCTTCCGCAGATCGAAATCGCTGGTGATGCGACCGCCCACGTCCATGATGTGCTTCAATTGCTCGCAATTGAAGCCCATGGCGCGCCAGCGCGCCGGCGCCTTAAGATTTTCGCCCTGCTCGTAATTGCATTGCAGCGCGGCAATACGCAACGGTTTATTGAACCAATCGTTATTCATAACATATTTTCCCATGTCCCGCTCCCGCTTTGCAAGTAAATGCTCCTATAAATTTTATTCTGCCAGATGCGCCCGGCCTTGTCAGTATCCTATTCCGGCGTTCCGATATACTTTTCCGCACAGCCAAAGGTTTAATTAACCGCAAAAGATCGCGAAGACCGCGAAGGGAAATAGGAATTTAAACGTAAGGTAACGGAGGGGGGAGCGGAACGGATAAATTAACCGCAAAAGATCGCGAAGACCGCGAAGGGAAATAGGAATTTAAACGTAAGGTAACGGAGGGGGGAGCGGAACGGATAAATTAACCCCGAAAGATCGCAAAGACCGCGAAAGCGGGAAGACGCTGCCTCTCCGCCGCTTTGCGCCTATGTGCCATTGATCCTTTGCCCCTTTGTGGCTCTGCCCCTTTGCCCCTCTCCTCGTCCGGCATTCTTTTGCGATCTTTGCGTTCTTTTGCGGTGAATTTCGAAATGCATGCAGCGCTCACAGTTTCATGTTGTTGATCAACTCGATTTCCAAAGCCCCGTACACTGATCCGTATTTCGTACGCCTCCTGCCGCGCTGAACCACCGTGAACACTTCCGCGGCTGCACAGCCGCAGGCCGTCCCCCAGGCTTTGTTCCTCACGGTCACGGGGAAATCAGGACGGTAGGGATCCGGCATTTGACAGCGATGCAATGCGATCAAATCGAGTTTCTTGTCCATCCACCCGCCGATATCAACGTGCGTTTCCCATTGCAGATGGCGATCGCCAAGGAATGAATGTCCTTCAACCCAATGGAACAATGCACCCTGGTATCCATTTTCAACCGCGCGCCAAAAACTATTCGCAGTCAACAGCGATGTGGCGTAATGTTCTATGTTACGCTGAGCGACTCCATGGGTAAAAATGCACTCCGGGTCGTGCCGGACAATAAGCTCCGAAAGCGCGTCCAAACTTTTTTCGTCTTCATTGGCCGTCAAAATACTAGGGACATCCGGCAATACGCCCTCCGGCAAAGCGCAGCCGTAACGCAATTCCAGCGCTTCACGGCCGATGCCGGTATTATAGTGCCGTTGCGGATGATCAAGATGAATCAGGACGGCATCCAGGGCTGACGCCGCCGCCTGACACTCGCTTTTACGGCGTTGCATTGTGGGAACAGTTCCCAGACGCGTCTGGGTGATCACGCCATCCTGGCTGCGTTCGCTGAGGATGCCCGACATGTTATTGGTGGACATCACATAAATCACCCGATAGCCACGGGCGCGATATTTCAACAACGTGCCGCCGGTATTTAATTCGACATCGTCAGCGTGGGCGCCTACAACCATAATACACGGTTCCATAGCAAAACCTTCCTAATTTGTTTGACTCGTGCGCGCCGACTTGTATGCCCGAACGCGGGTTCCGCAGATATTGCCCTGCGCCAACCATCGGCAATTGCCCGTCGCCAACGGCCCCGTAATCCCTGACTGATATGGCATCCATGGTTTTCATGGTCCCGCCGCATCCCAGCATTAACGGATTGAAAACATCACGCCGGCCGGCATACATTCGTAACACCCCATGTCCACCCGCCTGGTAAAACGGTCCAAGCGCGGCCGGCCATCCAGATCCAAGGCGCCGGCCATCCATTCCTCTGTGGCGCCGGCGTTGACGCAAGGAGAATTGACCGAGAGCCGGTAATCCCCGCCCGTGGCATTCATGAACAAAGGCTGGTTTGTAATGTTGTTATGGCCTGTCGCCAGCTCGTTTGTCATGCAACAATACCAGAAGGAATTCGTGCCCGCGCCTGTTGCCATCGCATCATATAGACTGTTGCCGGCAATTACAGTATTGAGAACCATGTTGGAGGCATTCAAATCACTGCTGCCTATTCCGCCGTTTACATTGCTGACGACTGTGCAACTCTTGACAACACACCCGGTCAATCCCGTTCTAAACATGATTCCTCCGGCTCCCAGGGAAGAAGCCGATATATTGCCTGTTACCAGGCAATTGACCATCTGTCCGGGGCCGTAAAACAAAGCCCCGTTGCCTCGGCTGGCTGCTCCGCTGTTGCCCTGGATCACGCAATTGGATAAAATGCCGCCATGAATCACAACGCCGGCGCCGCCCCACGTGGCGCTTGTTTTTTCGGTGTAATTATTTTCAATTATTGTGTTAAACACCACCGATCCGTCGTGCATTTTAATTCCACCCCCGCCGGTGTTGGTGGCGACTGTGTCAGCAACATTGCCGTGCACCAAGCAAGTGTCCACAATCGCTCCTCGCGTGATAAACAACCCGCCACCATCATTTCCGCAGCTATTATCGGCGATGCGCGAGTTTTTAACAGTCCACTCCACATCCCCGTTAGCATAAACTCCTCCGCCGATAGATGTTACTCCAGTGGCCGTATTGTTGCTGATTGTGCAGTTTGTTATGACGGTCGTACCGCCCGCAACCTGTTGTCTCAAAAATATCCCACCTCCATAGCCGGGGGTGATGTTGTCTACAATGTCGCAGGCTGCTATTTGAATCCCAAACCTGGTGGCAAAATGCATTCCCCCGCCGTGGGACGAGGAATAATTATTTGAGATCACACACCTCTCTACTCTTCCGAACATGTATATGCCGACGCCGCCGCCGCCGCTGTATTGGGCAGTCGCCCCATAGGAACTGTTCCCGGCAATCAGGCAATTAGAGGCCAGAGCCGATGCGCCTGAAATGAATATTCCGCCTCCCCGGATATAACCTGACTGGTTGGTTACAATATTGCCGATAACCCAACTGTCATATAGCTGGCCTGACGTTCCCAAATACACCCCGCCGCCGCCGGCGCTGGTCGTATTCGAATTTGTGGCCGTGTTGCCGGTTATCAGGCAGTTGCTGACGGCGCCGCTGGTAATGTATACACCGCCGCCGTCGCCGGCCCGCCCGTTTGTGATCGTCAGGTTGCAAACACACGCGTTGGCGTGGTTGAGATCGAAACATCGTGTGCTGTCGCCGCCGTCCACGATAACGCTTTCACGATTGCCAAAACCGCGCACACTCACGCTGGCAGTCAGGCTGACCTGGGTTGTGAGTTGATAAAAACCGTTAGAGATCAAGACAACATTGCCGTCGCCGGCGAGCGCAGCCAGCCGGACGCCGTTGCTGATTGTGGCTACGGCATTGCTCCAGTGCCCTATGCCCGTGCGGGAATCGTCGCCGCCTTCCGCCACGTAGTATGTGTCCAAGGCGGAAACGGTCAGGATGTTCGTCAGAATTACCGCAACCAGCATTAATGAACTCTTCATTATATTCCTCCTGTTAACCGGTTAAATTACATCGTGATTCCGCATAAGCCGGAGTATTTGTTCCTGGATTTTGCACCGCACAAGTTTGGCGCAGTGCGCGGGGTGCCGCTGTATAAAGATACCGCAAATCCCCGCGCAACAAAGCCCTGCGTCAAAATCGTGCGGCCAGCTGCCGGCGAATATTGGTGTCTCTGGAAACTGTGCTTGTGTAACCATATGGGTGACAACAGATAACTGTGCAAAATTTATTTTGCACGCGCTATGATTGCTTTAAATCATTTCTAAACCAATATTCGTACAAAATTCAGGTTGTTACTCTTCATACTCCGTGGATTCGTAGCCCTGTTCCAATTGCATGCCGTCGAACCAGGCAATGCCATTGCATAAATAAATCCAGAAGACGATGGGGCTGTTTTTGTCCGCTCGTTTGGGAATCACAATTGGCGATTCATAACGTTTCCACTCGGATCCCAGCGCAATCTCCCTGCGCGGACCGGGAGACATCAGTTGTATCCTCTCGCCACCCGTTTTGCCCCTGGCCCAAAACGACCATACATAAGGCGTATCGGAATCATGTTGCGGACTGATGTTCCAGCGTACCTGCGGCCATATATTGCCCGGCGCAGCCAGTTTCAAGCATTTATCTCCGAATTTTGCCATGCCCGGCTTGGAATCAATGCGCGCGTCATAGAAAGCGTAATCGGCATGGCCAGGAATAGTTTCCTCCTCAAAACTTGGATTGGGCATTACGTTTTTCCGGTTCGGCCGCCAATTATTGGGCAATGCCAGTTCCCGCGGAGGGACGGCCGCCGGGCGCAAAGCCCCAATCGTCAACTCCACCGGCTCATCCCGGATCACGCCCAGACGATAGGCGCGCACCGCAAACGGCTCCAGGTCTTCCATAAACATTCCATTCGTTACCGGGAATACTGTATCCGCAAACACACGCCGCGCAGATCCTGACAACCCGGCAACTATGAAAGTAGCCGTAACCGGATAATACCGGCTGTTGGCCGCGACCAAAACCAAGGCGTCGTTTTCCGGATCGCGGAATAAGCGCCCCTGCACATCGGGATATTCATCACGTTCGGGTATAAAATAAGCCGCCTTGTATTCCGGTTCCGGATCGTTGGCGCGCAAATAACGGATATGCTGTCTGACTTTTTTCTGCACGGCCATCGGCCCAATAACCTTAACCATGGCGATGGAATCACGCAAACTGGACCAGGCATAAGCGTCACGATGGATGAAATCCCAGGAAAACCAGAACAACCCCCTGGCGCCATGAATGATCGCCAGAAAATTCTGGCAATGCTGTTCCGGGCCTGAGATTATCCGTTTGCCGCGGACCATCCCGCTCCACAATGCTCCCACCGGCATGCTCCAGACCGGCTGACGGAATTTTGCTGCGCGTTGATCGTTCCAGTGCGTGATCTTGGAAACGTAATTCGGCGTTGCCAGCCCGTATTCTTCTGGATTCATGGCCGGAATCCAGTATGGATCAGTACAGAGAATATCGGTGGCGCCTTTAACCCACTCGTCACCTTTGGGTATGTTGCTGGAATACAAAAGCATCAGAGGGCGGTAACCATCCACGCGGTGCGTGAGGCTCCGAATGTCAGCCAGGCATTGGGGGACATATGCCGGATCGCCGTAGGGCTCATCAATGGAATTCCAAGCCATAAGATTTTCGTGATGTTTTATGCTTTCGATGTAGGCCGCGGCGTAATCTTTTGTTTTTTCAAAATATTCCCCGCAGATTGCGCGTTTGCCGGCGTCTGACAATGCGGCGGGCGCATAAAATGTCAGCAGGGCATGCAAAGGCTTCATACCGCCTTTCCATTGAGGGCGCGCCTTCCAACCTTCCAGATCGTTTTCGTTCATCAAGAGCCCCGGTTTTTTTAAATCCAACTCGTTGACAGGCAGCCAGGAGCCCGCGCATAAGCGGAAGACAACATAGAGACCGTGTTTTGCAGCCGGCTCAAACACTTCGCGCTGATCGGCCCGGCCGCCCCATTGCATATACGTGTTGCATCCGGCATTGGCTATGGCCTGAAATACGGCTTTGTCCGCCCCATCCACGCCGCCCATAACCGGACCGAAGGGGAAGATCGGGTTGCCGTCGGGACGGAGCATGACCCGGTTGACCTGGTCAATCTTCCATTCCCTGCCAGGGTTCGGCGCGCGCTTGACCAGGTCAGTGCTGATTGCATAAAACCGCGCGCCATCTTCCCTGCGCAAAACTATGGTTACCGGATGCCGGCCAGGCTCAAGTTCTTTGATTGCAAACGACGCCATAGTTTCTGCCGCCGCCGGCGCCGCGACCAGCGTCCGGCCGCCCATTTCCACCGCAACCAGCATGCCGCGGATTGCCTCGGGAGGCATCGCAATTGCCGCCACCGCCGTTGCATCCTCCTCCGTCGTATAATAATTGCGGTCCAGGTAGGCATCCATTACCTGCAGCGCCGCCGGATTTTCGATCTTGCGCGTTTGGAAGACCTCACTCAGCGCCGCGTCCATAAGTTCCACAACCACCGTCCGCTCGCTCGGCGCCGGCGCAGGCACCGCCATCGTCCACCTCGACAGGGATGTGCCGTTCTGGCGGAAAGTCTGCCGGACAACCCGCGCCTCGCCGCCGGCCGGTTGATCCGTCACTGCCACCACCAGGTCGCCCGCCTGCATATTCGCGCCGCGCACCTCCACTTCCACGCCATAATGGTTTACGCCATCCCGCATGAAATACGGCTGGATTTCCACCCGTTCCAACGAAACCAGGAACGGCATTTGTAACACGCCAGGATCGAGCGGCGCCAGCGATCCGAAAGATTCCAACTCGTGGAAGCTGTTTTCCACAAGTTGCCACACGCTTCGTATCAATGTCTCATGTTTTACCACCATCTGCTCATCCTGGAACGGCTCACGCCGGTTGCGCATGACATTTAAGCGTATTTGATCCAAATCGCCGTGTTCGATAAACAGGAAAAGCGGGATCGCGATTTCCGCCGACCATCCGGTGTCCGAGATCATCGTTGCCGAACGCCAGGGCAGATTCCAGTTATGACGCTCGCGATTGCCGTTGATGAATCGCTGCTCGGCCCTGACATTGAAACAGCTTAAAATAAAATGATAATATACCTTGCCGTCAGGCGCAGAAACAAAAAACAGTTCGATGGACTCGTCCTCGTTGACGCCGCCATCGTGCTCATTGACCTTTGGCTCACGCAACAGTTTCTGGAGCGGATTCCCGCATTGCGCTCCCACATAAAGCCAAGTATCGTCATAGGCCAGACGCAGTTGCGTGTCATTGACGCGCCGCCCGCCGGGATCCTTCCAGACATGAAAATGATTCAGCGGTACGGCTGCATGCCAGAAGGTCTCGTCCAACTTCCCGTCAAACTGCGGATGGGCCGTGATTTTCAGCGCCGTCGCCGCAGGCGCACCTGCGGCTGACAACCAGCCGCCATGCACGGATAAAAGCGCCAGTAACAACCATGTTGCCCCATTCATGTTGATCCCTTTTTTATGCCGATCATTCCGTCCTGTACAATACTCCTGTAGCTACAAATCCATACACCAGACGGGAATCCGGCGTCAGCCAGTCCGCTAATCTCCCAGACGTATCGCGACTGTTTTCCAAATCTCATCCGCGCGCACGCCTGACGTCTCACCGCGTAACCTGTCCTTTTCGGCGATCAAGGTATAAGAAAACATCGTAGATGAAGGCTGATCGTTCTCGTCGGTGGCCGTTTTGATGTATTCCGTCAGCAGCAGGGCGTTGGTTTCTCCCGGACCGGGAGTGCGCCCCTGCATATCTGTCGTGAATTTGCTCCGGATCAATTCGCACCCCTCTTGTTCCGGACGAAAAGTCACCGTGGCGCCCTGCACCGGCAAACCGGCGGCGTCTACCGTTTCCACCACCACGTGACGGCGCACAATCAGCTTCGGATATATTTTCGTCCCGTCAGGCATGGTTCTGGAGCGAAACTGGTCGCCATACCGCGGCGAATCCCATACACAATCAATCAGCGTCAACCCCTTATCGGAATAAAGCAAAACCCAATTCCGCGCATTATCACGGAATTTGCAATTGACCAATTCCAGGTCAATGCCGCCGTAATCCCGGATGGCGGCGTCTTCCGCGCCTTCAAACACGCACTCCGCATAGCGCCCCTTTCCCGGCGCCAGGAATCCGAAATCGCTGAAAACGGTTTTTTCCACCCGGAACAACTTGCGCCATCCGGGAGCCATGCCGTACAAAAGATTTCCGCGCGCATGCTCGATGCGCGCATTGACCAACACCGTGCCATCGCCGCCAACCTGGCTTAGCGCACCGCGGCTCATCCCGAATCCCTTGGCGGGGTCCAGCGCCGTGATGCGTCCGTTGTAAACCAAAAACTGTCCGCCGCGCCCGGCTTGACCGTCAATCGTGCGGCCGGTTGTCAGGTTGTTTTCCGGCGCGAATTTCACTACGGCCCGGATATTGGTATTTGCCGCAGATCCGACGGCAAAACGGTTGACTCGGGCCGGCGCATCCCACCAGCGGCCGTGTTTGCCGCCGGCTTCCGTCCAGTATGGCTGCACATAAATATTGCCGTGCATGATCAATGTTTCGCGCGCCTTCTCTGCCGTACCGACCTGAAAATACGTTTCCGAACCGTCATCCGCGCTGCCAATGGATAGATGGCAGCGGATTGTATACGCGTCGGCGGCGGCGTCATACTGCACTTTGTTCCAACCAAAATGCCGGTCAAAGCGCGCCAAACCCGGAAGCGTGCATGGGAGTTCCGCCGGATAATCCCTGACTATCATCAGGTTGCGCTCAGGATCGAAAAATACACCCGCGACACCGGTACTGATCACACCCAGCAAAAGCCAAAACATGATTCCATTCTTGAACATCATAAACGAATTGTTTTTATAATCATGCTGAAATTGATGGTTTTAAGCGGATTAACGGCCATCAATGCCGTGATTTCAACTTGAAAGTTTGCCTTTCTACATATTCGGATTTCACCCGGATATTGATATAAGTGGCGTCAGTAAAGGCGGATTTCGACAGAATCAATTCGCCGAACAGTCGCCCGATTTTTTCCTGCGGAACACGCAGGGAACTGATGTTGTATGAAAAATAATCCGCGTGATCGTCAAACGCAATCAACTGGTAATCACGCGGCACCCATAAATCCTGCCTTTTGGCTCTGTCTATAAAATCGGCCGCCACTTCATTGTTGACGGCCACGACTACCGGCGGCGTATCGGAGTCTTTTATTTTATCGAACAAATCCAGCGCCGAGTCATAAAAAACAAAATCATCGGCCGGCCCCTCGCCCAGGCTCAAACCGGTTTTAACTCCTTCGCAACGCAACTGCCCCCATGGGGTTAGACCGGAAAAAGTATTGCCCAGGAAAAGCACATTCTGGCGCCCAGCGCTGTGAATGATATCGCCGATGGTGACCCCGTCGGCAAAGGCGTCCAAGGAGACGCTATGGCAGGGCAAATCGGCAGCTATCCCGCCGCCGCGATAATGCAAATACAACGGTATATTTTGTTTGATAATCAAATGGCGCATGTTTTTCAAATGCCGGTGGATATGCCCCCCTCCCATGGAAATCACAATGCCGACCGGACGGCTTTGCATGATTTCCAGAAGGAAAGCGCTGAATTTTTTTTCGGACATATCAGACGCCACCGGTTGAAATACCACCGTAATTCCTGCACCCGCCAGTTTCCGCTCTAATGCGTTGAGCGCCACCTCGCTCCAATGAACCTTGTCATACGATTCTTTGTTGGTATATATGACACAAATCTTTTTCGACAGACTGCGGACGAGGTCATTATGGGTCGCTTCCGTCATCGCCCGGGCGAATATCGTTCCGCGCCGGCTGCGGGTAACTATGCCATCCTCTTCCAGTTTCCGAATAGCCTGGTGGACGCTGGATTTGCTGGCGCGCAACTTTTTAACGAAAACCGATTCAGCCGGCAATTTGTCGCCGACTTCATAAATCCCGGACGCCAGCGATTCCAAAACTTCCAGATAGATTAATTCGCTTCTGGTCAAGGCAGGCACCTATTAAAAACAGACTAGTACCGAATAATTAGGATACTACAATACCGCGCAAATGGTTTCATGTCAAATATTATTTTTTGAATGATGTCTGCATTTGACAAACATGGCCGTCCATCATAACATTGCAGGATAAACAAACATGAGGGAATCCTATGACGATATTGAAGAAGCAACTTCTGGCGTTGTGCTGTTTTACGGCAATCATCTCAGGCCTGTCTCCGCTCCGGGCGCAGGATGACCGTTGGCAATTCATCACGGGCGATGTCAATCACGATGGCCGCTCCGACCTGGCGCTGTTCAACCGCGGAGAATGGTATTTATGGATTTCCGACCGGAACGGGCATCGGATGCAGGGGCCGTTCGACATGAATTTCCTAACCGGCGGTCTTTATGCCATGGGCGACCTGGACAACGACAGCCGGCCGGATCTGGCCATGCTTTCCGGGTCGGACTGGTTTTTCTGGCGCGCAACCAACAATTACGAGGTGGAAGGGCCGATTAACTGCGGCGTGTCTAACGGCGTGCCCTACCTGCATGATTTCGATGAGGATCGTTGTTCCGACCCGTGCGTGATGGTAGATAAAACCTGGCACGTCTGGCTCTCAAAATCTAATTACGCCAAACGCATTTACGGTTTCGACCCCGGGCCGGCCTATTCCTCCCCCCCGATCCCGGTAGCTTTCGATTGGCGGCATTACGGACCGTTGAGCTGCCGGGATAATTATTACGGTTACATGTTCGGTTCCATTCTCAAGTGCCGCAAAATCAACAGCAGCGACACCAACACCTACGGCGCGGTTCTGTGCCGCGGCGTTCCGCTTTTCGGCAATTTTTCGGATTCTCAGTGCGTCACCATGGAAGCGCTGACCCTGAACCACGAAGACGGCAGGTTCCGGTATTGCACGTTTCTGGCGCGCCATTTCTGGGAACGGCGCGGTCCCTGGACGCTTTGCTCGGACCGCGCCACCGGCGTGGCCGGAATGCTCTGGGCGGATACCAACGGCTGTTATGCCGCCGCTTCCGTGTACGATATCGGCGATATCACCAATGCCCTGGTTGACATTAACGGCGAAATACTGCAGTTCAAACATGAATTATCCTTCAACACCAGCACCGGACATACCGTCAAGATATCCTTGCCGTTTTATTACGCCGAATTGACCAACGTCCATGCCGGCGACAGCGTCGTGTTTTCCGTCCGCACCAACAGCCATTTGATGTACCAGTCCCAACCAACCATCGTGCCGGCGCAGGTGCGCGTGCTGGAGCCGCAGCCCGATACCGTTTTCCAGACGCACGACCCGGTGCCGGTGTCGTGGACTGCGGCCGCGGGAAGCCAGGGTTATCTGTTGAGTTATGACCGAGAAAGCAAATTCGAATCCGGCGATGAACCTTACCAGTCATACGTTGCCGCGCCACAAACCACCTATACGATACCTACAAATTGCATCGTCAAAGGCGACGCAGAATTCGGGGTGATGGCCTTGAACGGCGATGTCCAGGCCCTGCTGAAACCCGATGACACCAACGACAGCTTTTTCCTGACGGCCAGTTGGGACGAGGTTGAAACGCTGGTGGAGGAACCGATACCGCCCCCGGAATTCATTATTGTCAAGGAGTATCATAAGCGCGAAGAAGGGTTGACTTTTCTCGTGCGGGAGTCAGACCCTTGCCGGATGACGGCGCCAGGCCGGATAACGGTGGATATCAAATCGCGCCGGCGAAAATTAAGCGTCGCTTTCGTGGCGGCCTTCGACATGCAGGGCAAGCAGTATTTCGGGTGGGACATGGCCCGGATTTATAAACGCAAGAGCAAGTGGTACAGCGTCACGTTTCCCTGCCAGCCTTATTCCACCATCGTGATCGGCACGCACAAGGCATCATACCTGGGCACGCGTTATGATATTCCGGCAACTCAACCATAATTGCAAGCAGGATTTTCCCGATAAAAATCAACTTGACTTTTACAACCAGTATAATAGACGAGTTGTATGAAAACATCTGAAATAGGCGCATTTGAAGCTAAAACTCATCTTTCTGCGTTATTGGAAAAGGTGCGCAACGGCAAATCGTTCTTTATCACAAAACGCGGCCAACCGGTGGCTGAACTGCGTCCGATTACTCACAACGCCAGACAGCCTGTTTACGGGTGTGACCGGAAACGTGTAATAATCAGCGGGGATTTTGACGCGCCGATCGAGGAAATGAAAGAATACATCCGATGAGGGCGCTGCTCGACACACACGCATTTTTATGGTTTGTAACAGGAAACAGCCGCTTAAGCCGGCGCGCCATGGCTTTCATGCAGGATTCTTCCAATGAATTGTTTATAAGCGCCGCCAGCGTATGGGAAATGGCCATAAAATCCAGTCTTAAAAGATTGATTCTGCCGTTGCCGCTGAAAGAATATATGGCTGAAAAAATACAATCTGGATTCCGGATCATGGCAATGGAATGGGAATATATCGTCATGGTGGAAAATCTGCCGTTTCATCACCGAAATCCTTTCGATCGGCTTATCATTGCGCAGGCCATCGCTGAAAATGTGCCTGTAATCACCGCCGATCCTGTTTTCAAGGCATACGGCGTAAAACTCATCTGGTAAATAATCCCGCGGAATACAGAGTTGCTTTCAAAAGTCAGATTTTGAAAGCAGTATTCAGTAGCCAGAAGTCAGTAGTCAGTATCGCAAAAGACGCAAGAAATTTATAATAAACATCTTGTATTTATTCTGGATTCAGACTCCTGAATTCTGAATTCTTTCAAAACGTTAGTTTCGAAATTGGCTCTACAGAAAGCAATTTTTCCACCCCAGCGGCCGGATTCACTTCCGGGCGCGCCATTCAAGGGCGGTCATGCCCGCGGCGTGTTTGAAAATGCGGTTGAAAAGCGGAAATGACTTGAATCCCACCGCCTCGGCCACGGCGGAGATTTTCAATTGCGGCTCGTTTCGCAGCAGCAGTTTGGCCTCGGCGATCCGGCGCTCCATGACGTAATGCTTGAACCCGCAGCCGGTATGGCGGCGCATCAACCGCGAGAGATAATCCGGCGAATAGCCGAATTGCCGTCGCAATTCCAACCCCGCGATATCCCGGCGGAAATGCCGCTCGAGATAATCTATCAGCATGTCCAGGAGCAAGGGCGGATCACCGGCCCCCCGGCGTTCGGGCTGATGATCCGACTGCGCCGTCCGGGCCGCCAGCAGAAAAAACCGGCGCAGCAAAATCCGGATCATTTCACCGCGGCCATAAAGATCGGCCTGGCATTCCGCCGACAGTTGCTGCAGGGTCCATTCGACCTGGGCGGAATCCGCGGCCCCCAGTTTCAACGGACGCGGCAATTCCGCAAGCGGCGCGGCCGGCCGGATTTCTTCTTCGAAAGCGGCAGGGTTCAACATGACGCAACACTTGTTCAACAAGGCCAGCTTGCCCATTACCAGGTGATGGACTTCCCCGGGATTGACGACCAGTAACATGTTGGACCGGAAGGCGCAGGCGGCGCCGTCAATGAAATACCAGCCCATGCCATGCCGGACATACTGGATTTCGACATCATCGTGCCGGGCGGGCAGATAGGAAGTCCGCACATGCCGATGCGTCCAGGACACCGTCAATGGCATCCCGCCCCTGCCTCGGCAAGGCGGTTCAAAAACAGCCTGGTAGGAGTCCCTGTTTTTCATACTGACGGAATTCTGGCAGAATTCCGCCCGGCTGACAAGCCTGGAACCGGTCCGCCGGGATTCCGGGGGCGCATCAGCGATTCGTTACAGGCTTCGAAAATGAGGTCGGCCCAAACTGTGCTGCGGCTCACCCGGAGGGTTCGCCCCACCTTGCATGCCGGGTGTTCGGCCGGTAGGGCGAACCCTCCGGGTGAGCCGGGCTGTTTCTGTGTTTGGACGCTCCATGTTGTAACTGTTCGCAGATGCGCCCGGATGCCGGCCATGCAGCGCGTTATTTTTGAAAAATCGCCGCCGATTTGATCCAGCCATCAAAGACGTTTGAAGTGCCCTGGCTGTCGGATCCGATGAAAAAATACCCCGGCAGTTTGTATGGCAGCGGGATGCCGACCGCCCGGCGCACCGGTTCGCCGTTCTGCAAAAGCGTGATGGCGCTGCCCTGCCAGGCAAAACCCAGGCGGTTCCAGCCGCCGGGGGCCAACTTCACCGGGGCGGACACGGCGGCAACCACGCGGTCCCGCGCCAGGTTTTGCCACTCGAGTGTTACGGCATCCTTCAAGACCAGGCGCATGCCCTGACGCTGGGCCCTGGCCACGCGGGTTTCCAGGTCGCTGCAATCAAACAACACGGCCGGCCAGGCATTTGACCCCGCCGGCCGGATCACCACTTCGACCGTGCCGATGAACCGGCTGATATTATCCGCGGCCTGGTAGCACAGCGTCCCCTCGGGCATCTTGCCGGTGCGGCGCAGCCGCAAAGCCTTCAGGCCGTCCGCCGCGCCGTATTCCAACGGACGGTTGGCGGCCGCATAGGGCGAGCCCCGGGCAAAAACCGCCGTTGCGCCCATTTGATAATCCGCATGAAACATCATGGCTTGCTCCGATGCCGCCGCCAGTTCCGCCGCGGACATTGCCGGGGGCGCCGGAATTACCGGCATCGCCTGGACCTGCAACGGAGCGGCCGGCGCGGCAAAGCTGCTGATGTAAACCATGTCGGAGGATATCCGGACATCGTCAAACGTGCCCCAGCCGGAGAGGAAAAACCGGTCATCAAACGGCCGGGTCACACCCCAGGAGTCAGCGCAGGCGATCAAACGTCCATTGATGAACAGGCGCGCCTCCCGCGGGTTCCAGGCTGCCGCGAAATGGGACCATTCGCCTTGCTTCCAGAACAGGCGCTCCGGCGGCACGGTGCCGACCTGGGCCTTGGTATGATAACTGTACGAATAAATAAAGCTGAAATAATTATATTGATTTTTATTCAAGCGGTAGCCGTAAGGGGGTTCCGCGGTGCTGAAGAGCGTGAAGGAAGACGCCGCGCTGGATTTCATCCATTCCGGATCGTCGTCGCATTTGTAATCGGAATCATGTTCCGGCCTGAACCAGAACTCCACCGTCCCGCGCTCGTAGCAGAAATTTGAACGCGAATCGTACCCGAACATGAACGACCGCACCGCCCGATCCAGAAACAATCCGCGACCGAACCGCCCGTCCTCAACCAGGCGGACAGCCTCCCGGGGCGCCCGGACGCTGAAAAAAGCAACGGGATCGCCGGCCGCATGGACGGCATCCAGACCCTGTTCAAAGTCCGCCAGAAACGTGGTTTGCGGCGCGCCGGGCGCCGTCCGGCATAAGCCGGCCAGCAGCATCATTCCACATAGTATATTTCTTATATTCATTTTGTTTCAACTTCCAGCAGGCGTCCCCGCCAATTAACCAGCCAACTGCCCCGGCCGCCGGATGCAAGCGAAGCGCCGGCCGGCCGGTAATCAGCCGGCGCAAGCAGCAACAGGGTGACAAACATATGCCGGCGCGCCGGCGCCGAACGGATGGTAATGCGCTCGAACTCCGAATCGGCATCGGTATAATTCCGGGCCAGCCGGCAGGCCGATTGCTCCATGCGCATGCCCGGGCCGGACGGGACACAAATCCGCAACCGCGCCCGGCCTCCCAGAAAGTCGGCCTGCGCGGCGCCGGACAGGCGCAGCCGGTTGCGCCGCTTGCCGTTTGCGAAAGCGGACGGCTCGACAATCGGAAAGACAAAATGAATCTCCGCTCCGCGCGGTCTTTGCAGTTCCACGTCGTCAACAATCAAAATCACATCCGGCTTGAAATAAACTACATGCCGGGCAAACCGGCGCACGCCGATCTCCGGCTCGTAGCATTGGGCGGCTTCGCCGGCGGCATAAGCCACACGCGCGCCGGGCCGGCAGGCCTTGATTTGACCGGTGCGCGACCAGGGCTGGCAGACGCCGAACACCGACCCGTCCCCGATCTGGCCCCGGCCTTCAATCGTCAGGGTATTGCCCAGGTCCGAAGACTGCCGGTAGGTGCCGGCAAAGGGCGCGGTCAAGGTCTGGCCGAAACCGAACACCCCGACGGAATTGGCATGGGGCGGCATGGCGTAAGCCACCCGATGTTCTTCAAGATAAAGTTTTTTTCCGTGCGCGCGCGCGGCATTGAGCATGACATGCGCGGTGTCGGGATGCCACCATCCCGACCGGAACAGCACCAGTCCGGCGCCGGCCAAGTGCCGGTCCGGATTGCGCCGGCTGAAATCAAGCTGCGCCGGGATGCGCCGATCGTAAAACAGGAACCGCCACAAGGCGTTTGCGCGCGAACAATTCCGCAAACGTTCGGATTTGATCGCCATGCCGCTTTTGGCGCGGGCTTTCTGAAAATACCGCTCGGCCAGCCACTGGGCGTCCCGGCTGCCGGACAGATTGGCGTAGGCTTCCCACGCTATGAAGTCCGGCTCGTAATCCGGGCGGTAGTAATTGGGAAACATCTGGAAGTCCGCCGTCTCCTTGCGGATCCGGCAATCGGCGAATTTTTTAAAAAACGGCCAATGCTCCAGAAGGTTGACGCCGGCCGCATGGCGGAATGCCATGGCATAATTGAAAAAGGCGCTCAGACAATGCTCCTTGGGCAGCAATCCCAGCGATCCGTCGGGCGTCATGCGCCGGGCCGCCAGTTCAAAATGCCGCGCCGCCCAGTCCGCCGCCGCCTGCGCTTCTGGCAGTTCGCCCAGGAAGGCCAGGCCGGCCAGGCCCAGCCCGTGAAAATTATACGCGCTATGCTCCATCCCGCCGGCATTGCCCGGCCATTCCAGCGAATTGAACTTGATATAATTGAGCCACCAGCGCAGCACGCGGGCAGTTCCGGAGCGGATCAATTCCCGCTCGGCTTCGTCCAGGGCCGCATGGCACCAATCGTAAAACACCGCGGCATACTCGAGCAAATGGCCCGGCTCCGCGCCGTTGACTTCATGCCGCCCTTCTTCCGGGCCGGGAAATTCCGCCGCCAGCATGCCCAGGAAGGCCCGGCGGGCAATTTCGAAGTAACGGCGTCGGCCGGTCAGGCGGAACATGAAAGCCATTGGCAGAATATCAAGACTGTCCGGGGCTGCGCCTGCCGCGAATTCCTTCAGGCGCGCCCTGACCGAGTGGCGCATAAACAGATCAAAACGCGCGCGTTCCGGGCCGAACCGCCGCGCGCGCAGCGCCGGCAAATCCGCATCGGCGAAGAAAAGGCGGGGGTGTTTGCCGGGCAGGCCGGGGCGCAGCCGCACATTGCGCCGGGGAGTCCGCTCGTCGCGCCTCTGATGGACTCGCAGAAATTCCATCCGGTATCCCCGTCCGTTGACGAGTTTCAACGCATGCGCGCCGGGCGGCAAGTCCAGTGCAAATTCTCCCAGGTAATAGCCCCGCCGCAATTCGGACTGACTGGGGAACTCGGTGATGGCCGAGCCCTGCCAGGCATGATCCAGGTAGACCTCGATGATCGGACACACCATCTGGCGCGATGGCAGGCGTTCGGTTTTGGGCGTGGCATGTTCAAACCCGGGTACGCGCCAGAACCGGGCGGTCGGACCCACCAGCACGCCGTTTACCTTTAAAAACATGGCGGCCGGGTCGAATGAGCCTCCGCCCAGTTCGAAAACGAACCGGTAACGCCCCGGCCCGGGCTTCAGCGTTAAAGCCAGATTGCCATCCGGATCCAGCCGGCCCCCAGGGAGCCTGCGCGCATGATCGTAAATTTTCCGGCCGTACTTTTCCAAGCCCATCCTCCGCAAAGGTTGGTTGCGCTGCGGCGAAGTGACATGCTGACATGCGCAGTAATAATAACATGCACAGGTTGAAGATAAAGATTCAAATAAATCACCAGAATGATTTTCCGGTTCATTTTTCCGATTTAGACGCCAGCGGGATGGATGAACTGATTTATATCCGTGCCCTGGAATCGTAGCGGTCTTTGGCGGAGGAGTGTTCAGGTTTGGGTTGCGGGCGCGGCCAGCTTTGTATAATATTCCCGCATTTACATGGCATATTAACACCGAGGAATGACAGTGGGAAAAAGCGACAACGACAATTGGACTTTCGTGCATGTCGCCGACATGCAGCCGGGATCGCCGCGGTCGTACCGCTATAATCCCTCCTGGATCAACAACTGGCGCCAGGCGCGCGGCCAGATATTGGCAATCCAGCCCGACCTGCTGCTGGTCGGCGGAGACGTCACCCGCGACGGCAACCTCAATCAATGGGAACTGCGGGAGATGAAGGCCGATTTTGATTCACTGCCCTTCCCCGTGCATGTCATTCCCGGCAACATGGACACGGGCAACAAGCACACCCGCATCAACGGACGGCACCGGGGAACCGGACAATGCACCGACCGGGAATTAAACGTGACATCCGCCCAATTGCGCAGGTTTGCGGAAGTGTTTGGCGGTCTCTGGTGGAGTTTTGACCACAAGGGCGTCCGGTTTTCGGGATTTACCGACATGGTCGTCAATTCCGGCCTGCCGGAAGAGCGCGAATTCTGGCAATGGGCTGAACGCCAGCAGCGGCGTCCGCCGGCCAAGTTACACGTCTGGATCATGCATTACGCCCTTTTTATTGAAAAGCCGGACGAGCCGCAATGGGACATCGCCGAAAACTACATGGACTGGTACTTCAGCGTTGATCAGCCAGGGCGGGCGCGGCTGTTCGACCTGTTTCATAGCACCGCCGCCACCCTGGTTATCAGCGGGCACATTCACTGCCACAAGGTTGCTTATGCCGGCGACATCCGGTTTGAAATTGCGCCGTCAACGGCATTCGGGCAATGGGCCGACCGCTGGCCTGATGGCGATGCCAGGCTGGGCTTTTTGAAATACACCGTTGCGGAGGGCGGCATTAAGTCAACCTTCGTGCCGCTGGCCAGGACGTTTGACCTGCCGGGCCGCGGTCCCGGCGGGCACCCATCGGCGGAAGTAATCGCCGGGTTGGGATTGCCCGATGCCGGCAAAGATTGACGGCTTATCCTTCCGGGTATCCCGCACGCCGGCATGGAATATCATTCCCCTGAGCCTTTTGCGGAAAGCCGATGGCCGGCGGAATCGCCGGATTCAACTTCCAGGATCGCAGCCAGAGTTTCAGCCTTGAGCCGCTGCACAAGTCGCGACTCAATCGTGGTAAATCCGCCGGACTCCAGGGCGGCAGTGATTCCGTCGGCACGCACCATGTCGCATTCCTCGGCAGCCAGATAATGCCGGCCCGCCAGACTCAGCAGGATGATGGCAAGGGCCAGGTTCGGCGCCAGCGAGCGCGACACCGTCCCGTAATACAGGCCCAGCCCGGGCGCTCCGCGCCAGTGGCGCCAACCCGCGCCCAGCCCGGCGGCGAGGAGCAGGACGGCCAGCATGGCGGCCACTGTCCGGGTGAGCGTAATGCTGACTTGCCCCCAGACATTATGGTTTCCAGCAGCCAGCCATTCCGACGGCAGCAGGCAACCCCAAACAGCTAAAATCGTCAGTTCGGCATACACGATGCGGACAGGTCTCCGAAACCGGCTGGGTGGCGCGGCAATATCCAGCCGCCGGCAGCGACGCCGGACGGCATCGGCCGAAAGAAACCCCGTCAATCCAATCACCAGCGCTGCCAGGGTCACGGCCTGCAAGATTAATTTGGGACTGTTGAAAATGGCGGAAAATTCGCGGCCGCCCAGCGCCAGCCACCGCGTATAGATGTAATATCCGGCCAGGGGCAGAATTACGCCGGCCAGGGCAATGCGCAAGGCCGCGCCAGCGTCAGGCAGCAGCAGCAACGGTGCGGCTGCGCCACCGCGCCGGAAGCGCCAGCGCAGGGCAATCGCCAGTGTCGCCGCCAGCACCGCCAGCAGGATCAGCAGGATGACCTCCAACACTACCCGCTCGGCTACGATGTACTCCAGCAGCCGCCCCGGGCGCAAGTCGCCAATGGTGATCTTCTCGCCAAAATTTGGGTTCAGCATGCCGGCCATCAAACTGCCATGGCGTTTCAGCAATTGTTCATTCTGCCCGAATTGCGGCGTATTAGCCAGCAGACGCCGCTGCAACTGCCCCTGCCAGTCCGCTACAGGACGGTCAACGAGTTCCGCCTTGCAGCGCGCTGCGTCCGCGGCGGCTGGATCGCCCAGACTTTCGTAAACCTGCGGCGCCCGTTTGCTGTAAATTTTCAAGACCACATGCGCCGTAAGCAAATCCACCAGGCAGAAAGCGTCGCGGTGCAAGTCGGATGCCAATTGCCAGCAGTTTTCGAGCAGCGCGCGGGCATCATCCGGCCGCTGCGCGCCGGCTGCACGCTCGGCCGCCAGGCAGGCTGTCCCACCCAGGGCGCGTAAGTAAGACAAATCCGGCAGCAATACACCTGCCACCATGCTGACGCGGTACATCTGTTCCGACAGTGTCTGCGGTTCGCCCAGCAGCGCCAGGCGTTCGCGGAGCATGTCCTGCGCGTAGCGCCGGTAATACGGCTTCCGGGCGCCTGCCCGGAATTCCCGCATCGCCCGGTCGAAACCCGCGGCATTGCTGATGGTTAGCGAAAGCCCAGCGGCGCCGTTCGACACCGCCGGCGGCGTAACGGATATATCCGCTGATTCCTTTAACAGAAGCCCGGCCAGGAGGTACCGGAACCGGGCGTTGTCCGGCTCGGCTTCCGCGGCCAATGCAAGTTCCGGCTCCAGGGCAACTCGTTGCGTTTGAGGGCTGTCGCCGAATTCACGGAGATTGGCCATAGCCACAGTCAGGTAATTGTTCAAATACACCATGTTCGCGGGATGCGTCTCCCAGATGGCACGCTCCCGGGACGCCGCGCCGCGGCGGGCGGTGTCGCCGGAAAATATTAACTTCTGTGCAGCCGTCAGGCGGCGCGACCCGCGGCGGGCGGGAAGCAAGTGCCCCATGAAGTTGAGGGGGTAGATGTTGGAACCCAACCCCGTGATCCCATCCAGCGGCCACTGCTCACTGCCGCCTACCAGCGCCTGGATGACTGTGGCCAGGGCCAGCAGGACGGCGGCCGGCACCAGCAGGGCCTGTACGGCCAGGCGCGCGCGGGCGCGCCATTTCAGGCGGCTGCGATTGGCAGCCACCAGTTCCGCCGCGATATCGGCCGCCGGTCCCATGGCCTGGAGCGCCTGCGCGGCAGCCTGGCCATTGTCAAGCCCCGCGGCCTGCGCCGCCCGCGCGGCGGCATCCAGATGCGAGCCCAGTTCGGCGCGGACCTCGCGCTGGACTTCCGGATCGCCCGCCAATCCGGCGGAAGCGGCGTCCAGGAACGCTTGCGTATGGGAGTCCGTCTTCATGCGCGCGCCTCCTGGCACAAGAGCGCATTCACCGCGGCGGAAAAGGCCGTCCATTCCGCGCATTGCGCGCGGAGCGCCGCCAGTCCCCGGCGGCGGATGACATAATATTTACGCGGCCGGCCGGTGTCCGACTCGCGCCATTCCCCGCCGATCAGACCTTCATTTTCCAGGCGATGCAGCCAGGGATAAAGGGTGCCCTCTTTCCAGGCAAAAAGATTGCCGGTGCGTTCGTTGACCACCTGGATGATCTCGTAGCCATACATTGCCCGTTCGCTGAGCAATTTCAGGATAATCGGCACGACCGTGCCCTTGACCAGTTCCGGCGAAATGTCCATACCCGCCTCCTTCTTTGAACCCGCAATTACTGGCGCGCCTTTTCGTTTTGGATGTTTGCGTTATAGCATAGGATTCCTAGGCATGCAAGCATTTTTTTCCGTTTTGCGGATATCGCGTGGCAAGCGGTGGCGGCGATTGGATTCCGGCTGAGTATTTAGCGCCCTGCTCAAAAGCTCAACCAAATATTTGCATGGATGAAAACGGACGGCTCACGACACGTTCGCCCTCCATGGGAATGTAATGTGATACCTGAATCCGTGACGGAATTTTATTTTGTCAAGATAATGTGCGTACAAGCAACAATTTAAGGCGTTTTAAAATATCACCAAAAACACACGGCGCTGTTTGGCGGAAAAGACCGCCCTGCGGGTGAGGCCATTATGCCGCATCTGCTTTGTTGCGAAGGATTCGCAGTATATTTATACAGCTTCATCCTTCGCGCCTCGCAGCTGCGGCATACTGACCTCATCACGGATTCAGGTGATATATTGGTTTTGGAGGACGAACGTCCTCGCGAGCCGTTCCGAAGCGCCGACGGCTCCGTTGGATTTAGCCATGGGCATGAAATCGGAGATTATATCAACCGGTCCCCAGCCAACCGGCGATTGGTTCCGGCGCCTCCATTTTCAATGCCAGTTTACGCACCGGTTCCGTCGGTTCGTTTCGGATCAGCCGCAAAGCGGCCCGCGCCGCTTCCCGCCCGAGTTGCACGGCGGGCTTGACCAGCGCCACGACAGGAACATGGATGGCATCAGCGTAATTTTCCTCCACCACACTCACAACCAGGACATCTTCCGGCACACGCCTTCCCGCCGCCTGGATCGCCGCCAGGGCGCGCGGCAGAAGCAACGGCGCGGCCACGAAACATACCACCGGCCGGCCGGCCTGGAACAAATCCGGCGGAATGACAGTGTTGCGGAACGGGGGTAAAGCCTCCCAGAGGCGCGCCTTGGCCGGGTCGCGGTCCAGGCTGGACAGGGCGTCAATAAAGCCGTTGACCCGCGCCACCGAAGGCAGCACACCGGCGCCACCCAGGAAGACCAGTTCAGCGTCCGCCCGCCGGCCGGACAACACCCGGCGCGCAGTAATATACATGGCGCGGTAATTGTCGAAACATAACAACGGCGCAGCGCAGCCCGGCAACATGTTTTCCGTCAATACCAGCGGCAATCCGCGCTCGCTTTGCAACTGCAAAGCGATCCGGGCACAATGCGGGGCATAGATGTTGGCGGTGGATAAATTCAGGATGGCGGACGCCAACTCCTCCCGCCGCGCGCGTTCCGACCGGATTTTACGCCGGAATTCGTCAAAGCCGTTGAACAGCATGGTGGGATAACCGTGCCTGGCCAACTCATCCTCCACCCCTTTGGCCAGCAGGGCGCAAAACGGATCAACAATATCCGACACATACAGGCCGATGGCCTGCGCGTTTCCGCCGCGCGGGCGCGGCGCGGCGGCGTAAATCCCGCTGCCACGCCGGCGCGCGATCAAACCGCGCGCCTGCAACTCGGTCAAGGCGCCTTCCAAGGTGCTCTGGCTGATTTGCAGTTGCCGCAGCAACCGGCGCACCGGCGGCAGGCGGTCGCCCGGACGGAAACCGCGCAACTGTTTTTCGAGCAATAAGGCGACGCGCCGGTGTTTAGGCTCGCGGCGCCATACGGTGATCCGGGAATCGCGGATTGGGGCGGATGGTTTGCGCATGGCTTACATCCTGCCAAGTCGTCCCGGCGCCGTCAATCAAATGTTGCATCACGCGGAAAAAGCTTGACGCGCAGCCGAATGCGCGGTATTCTTCAAGAATATTTCAAGTGTATCTTAAAGTGTATTGATTACTCCAGGAACGCCGCCATGACGGAACGGATCAGATTGCGGCGGGCGCCGGACAAGCGCCGCCTTCTGCAGACGCTCGACTGCGGCCGTTCGGATGCCGTGCCGTATTGCGACTTTGAATTTGCCGGACCGATCGCGGACGCGGTATTGGGCGGCGCAGGTTATCCGGCCAGCCAGGAATTGACGCCGGCGGAACATGTCCTTTTCGCGCAAACCGCAGGGCTGGACGCGGTCTACGTGAATTTCAACTGGCTCCTGGGCCGGCGTTTCGCCGACGCCGGCGCCGGCCGGCGGCAATATGTAGGCGGCACGATCAAAAACGAGAAACAACTGGCGCATGTTCAACCGCCGGACCTTTCCGCCATCCTCCGGCGGATGGATGCCCTGATACCGGCGGCGGCGCGCGCCGGACTGGGTGTGATTTTGGGATGCATCACGCCGTATAAAACCGTCAAGGCGGCCGTCGGGTATCAGGATTTCCTGATCAAAACTTACGATGATTGCGGGTTTTTGACGCGATTCCGCGACCTGGTTTCCGAATATCTGGACGCGGCGCTGAAGGCTTTACTCGCCTACCCCGTGGACGCGGTGATGATTCCCGGTGATTTATGCGGCGGCAACGGACCGCTGCTGGCGCCGGAGTTCATACGCGAATTCTGGCTGGGGAATACCCGCGCCTTCCTGCGGCCCACTCGCGAGCGGAATTTGCCGGTCATCCTGCACATGGACGGCGATTTCTCCCCGATTTTGGACTTGATCCTGGAACTGGGCCCGCAGGCCCTGCATCCGTTCGAGGTTACCGGCAAACTTGACATTTTCACCGTCAAGCCGCGACTGCAGGGCAAAATCGCCGTCATGGGCAACATAGATTGCGCCGGGGTGCTGACACGCGGCACGCCGGAAGAGGTACGGCAGGACACGCGCCGGCATCTGGAACTTCTGGCGCCGCGCGGCGGCTATGTCTGCGGATCAAGCCATGACATCGGCCCCGACGTGCCGTTTGAAAACTTTAAAGCGCTGGTGGAAGCCGTTCAAGAATACGGCGCGGAACACAACTCATGAATTTTAGCGCAACCATGACTCATCAACCAATATACCAGCGCGCATTCGCAACCGATCTCGGCGTCCCGGGCGAGCGCAAGGCGGATGGACGCATCCCGGCGCATGCGGCCATCATCCAGGCCAGCCCCCGCCGCTGGCTGGCGGCGATCGGCACGCTTGATTCATCATCCTGGGACGGCGCCCGCAGCATTGTTTATCAACTGCGCGCCGACGCGCCGGACGGGCCGGTGCTCCGCGAAGGATTGCTGGCGTCCGCGCAAAACAACTGGGACCCGCGGGGACGCGGCGAAAGGCTGCTCAAGTGCCACGGCGCGCCCCTGGCGTTTGGCGTGCCTAAGGGCACGCAACACGATGGACGCCCGTTGCCGCATCAGAATGTTTTTGTCATCAAGTGGTATCGCTATGCCCATATCCCGGCAGCGGACGGAATATGGAACCCATTCGCCGCCGACACCCGCGCGCGCCATCCGGAATTCATGGAAATCGGGCCGCGCACCTTGCGGGTGGAATGGATGCAATGCCGGCTGAATGAAGCGGAAACCGACATTGAAATCATCCGCCCGGCAACAATCTTGTGCCAGACCGGTTATGATGATGACTCAAATTATTTCTGCGCGCTGGGCGGCGGTTACGCCTGCAATAACGCCATGGCGGCGCCGATCCCGGCGGACGCCGATGCCGGCGCCTGGCTGGAATACATGACTTTTCTCCCGCCGGCCGGCCGGTCCGGCATTGCCGCCGCGTTGTACCGCTTTAACCCCACGCTGGGCTTTTATGAATGGACGGCTACCGGGCCGTTCATTTCCATCCCCGACCGGGCGCTTTCGGAAACCAGCGTCATGCGCACTCCGTCCGGCTGGCTGGTGGCCGGCCGCGACAGCGCCCTGGATGGTTGCACCGTCTGGTGGCGCACGGAAAATCCCCTTGCGCCGCCGGAATTGGCGGGCGTCAGCCCGGCAGACGCCGGCCCGCGCGAAAGTCCTCGCAGTGTTTACATCTGCGCGGACGGCCAGCTACGAATGTTCGGCAACGAAAAACCGTTCCGCAAACCCGGACGTAATCCATTGTACATGTGGGAGGTTGATCCGGCGTCATTCCAACTCCGCAACCGCCGGTTGATCCTGGATGCCAGGGCCGCCGGCCTGCCGTTTTACAATCCGTTTGTTGACATGTGCAAGCTTGTGCCGGCCGGCGACGGCCGGCAATTGGCAATTTTCCGCTGCATCACGGCGCGGCAGACCGCCGCCATGGATTTGACGCAGCCGGTCACCGCCGCTGAACACATGGCGGCCGGCATTTACTGCGCGGAATTACCGGCAGGAAACCAGCGCCCTAGGAATTGAACAATATATGCACAAAACATCCCGAAGATCAGCCAAACACAAAAAGCTTATATCGCGTTTACTGTCCTGTTGTGCCATATTGATCGGCATTCCGCCGGCTTTCCGCGCCGAGCCGGCCACAGCTCTGGAAATATCCGCGCCGGTCTGCCCGGCGCCGCCAACCATTGACGGCCGGTTATCCGATGCCTGCTGGCAGACGGCCGCCACCACGATTTGTTTCCGGATTGTGGGCGAAACCAACACGACTACCGAGCATACGGCATACGTCGCTTGCGATACCCGTTGGCTGTATGTCGGTTTCCGCGTCGCGCAGGGTGAAACCGAACGCAGCGAAGCCGTGGCCGTCCTGCACGACCAGGATGTGCAGCGCGAGGATAACGTTCAGGTGTCGTTCGACCCGGGTACCGGCGGCAATCTCTATTACCAGTTCCTGCTCAGCAAAACCAATGTCCGGGCGGATTTCCGTATGACGCGGACGCGGGGTCGCGATCGCGAGGGCTGGAGCATCCCCTGGCGTTCGGCGACGCAATTAAACCGCGACAATTGGACCGCGGAACTGGCCATTCCCTTCTGCCTGGTGATGACGCCCGGCGCCACGGCCGCCAATGCGCGGGTGAATTTCTGGATCACTACCTTGACGCCCGTCCGCGACGATCATGGCGTCGCCGTCGGCGGCGTTAAACGCACAGACATGAGCTGGGCGCCGGTCGGCCACGATTTCCACGAACCGAACCGGTTCGGCCGGCTGCGCGGCATTGAAGCGCTCGCTTTCCAACCGGCGTTCCTGCCATGGATTCAAAAAGCCGCGCCGGGTAACTATACCGGCTTGGATCAAAATTACGGATATCCCATCCAGGGCATCATCGCCAATTACGGCAGCGTCGCCGGCCAGGTCCAGGTAGCGGCACACGATCAACCCGTTGCCGGCACGGGACGCACGGCGACACTGGATTGCGCCGTCACCGGCCGGTCATCCGCCCAGGCGTTTTCCACGGCGGTGCCGGTGGATAAGCCGGGGACGCGCCAAATCACTTTAACCTTGCGCGATCCGGCAACCGGCGAGGTGTTGCAAACACTGCCGATCGCCGACCTGAGCGCCTTGAATGTTATGGAAACTTACCTGGACCGGTCTTACTACACCACCGAACCGGCGGCAACGTTAGTCTGCCAATTCGGCATATCACAGGCTATTTTATCGGACATGCGCTTGCAGGCCGTGGATGCCGCCAATCGTGTTTTGGCGGAGTCGCATCAACTCGCGCCAGCTTTCCATTTATCCATTCCGCTAACGAATATCGCACCCGGCATTCACGCCATTCGCGCGGTTTTGTTAAGCGAAGACGGACGCCTGCTTGCGGAACAACCCCTGGAACTGGTCAAGCGCCCGCCACGGCCGGGTTGCGAGGTTAAGATTGACCGCATCAACCGCATTTTATTGAAAGATGGGGAGCCATTCTTCCCGTTCGGAGTGGTTATGGGCGGCATCGAGCCGGACGAAGACGCCTACTTTGCCGACGCGGCGGCCGCCGGTTTCAATACCATCCTGCAATGGAATTGCATCCATAACAACAAACACGCACCCGGGGAAGCGGCGGATTATGCCCGCACCGCCGCCCGGCATGGTCTGAACGCCATTATTTGTGTGGATGAACCCTACGCCCAGACCGTCCTGACGTTCACCAATCCCCCGGGCAATGTGCCGGCAGCAATGCTGGCGGAATTGAACGAAAAGATCGCGGAACTGGTTAAACGGTCGGGCACATTCTCCCGCAACATCCGCGGCAACCTGGCATTTTATCCCGGATTGAACCGGGCGCAGAAATCCGCCTTATATCTGGAACATTTTTTATGGAACCTGCCGACCTACGAGGCGGTGATCACCGGCGCCGCGCCGCAGACCAGCGTATTGGGCTATTATTACTTCGACGAACCGCTGCTGGAATTGATAGACCAGGCAGCGCCCGCACGAATTCTGCGGCAACGCATTCAGGAACTTGACGGGTACCGTCCGAATTTCTGTAATTATTCCTCCGGCATTCCGGCCGGAGACGATGCGGTGGACTGGGTTGATTGTCTGGCGATGGACCCGTATATCACGCCCGGCGCCCGGCATTACCGCGGTGCACCGGATTACGTCGGGCGGATGACGGCCATGACCGGGCGGCGGGCGGCGCAATTCCGCGCTGTGACCTGGATAATTCCGCTGGCGGAATACTGGAGCGGTTCGCATAAGCGCGCCATCTCGCCCGCCGAGCAGCGTTGCCAGACCTACCTGGCGCTGATCCGCGGCGCCAAGGGCATCATTTATTACATCTACCCGAATTTCTACGGGCCAATGTGGCGGATGTGGCGGGAGTTGGCCAGTGAAATAAAAACGCTGGCGCCGGCCATTCTGGCGCCCGATCTGCCGCAAACGATCACACAGAATGGGTTGGAAATAGACCCGGAAAAGGCCGGGCCGGCCGACCTGGCGGCGGTCCTCCGCCGCCAGCCAGACGGCAGTTGCCTGCTGCTGGCCGCCAACAGCGCCTGGTATCCGGTGGAAGTCGTGTACGAATTTCCATTGCTGCCGTCCGGCGGAACGGCCCGCGGATTGTTTGACGGGCAAGCTTACGCCGTTGACGGCGGTAAATTCGCCGATACGCTGGAGCCTTGCGGCACGCGCGCTTATGCAATTACCGCGCCGGCAGCGGCAACAGGCAGCCTTGCCCGCCTGGATATCCGCCTCACATCTCTGACCAACCAAGCGGTACAGGAAGCCCAGCTCTGCCCGGTCAGCGGCCGGCCGGACATGAAAAATCTTCTGCCGAACCCGAGCTTTGAGGACGCCGTATTGCCGGGCTGGCCCGACTACTGGCGGCCGTATGTATTCAAATTCCTGGCCCCGGAACGTATCGGCGAACCCGGCGCCATCTGGGGCCAGGATTTCAGAGAGCATTACCACGGCCGCGCCTCACTGCGGATGACCGTGGACGGCGTCCGCGCCAACGGCGCGCAAATCAAACTCGACATGCCGGGAGAAACCGGTACGCTGTCTTGGTATATGAAGGCAAGCCGTGACGGCATGACCGTCACTGCCGGCTCCAAGACCGGTGACGCGGGCCGGTTCACCCCCACCCGCGAATGGCAGCGGTATTCGCTGCCGCTCAAGACCAAAGGACAAATCTTCAGTTTCCTGGCGCGCCTGATTGACGGCGGCGGCACCGTCTGGTTGGATGCCGTGCAGATAGAGGCCGGCCCGGCCGCCACGGAATTCGAGCCGTAAACATAAATTTAACGGAGGTACTTGCATGAAACACATAACACTATGCCTGATGACATTCGCCCTGACAGTCTCCGCCCGCGCAGCCACCTGGTTTGTAGCTACCAACGGCAGCGATACCGCCCACAATGGCACCGGCGGCTGGGAGCAGGCATACGCCACTGTCAGCAATGCCCTGGTCAAATCGGGCAATGGCGATCTGATCCTGGTCTCCAACGGAACGTATAACATCGCGGAAACATTGTCCGTCGGTGACCGCGCCGTCTGCGGATGGAGCGGCGACCCGGCCGACACCATCATTGACGGCGGCAATAGCGTGCGGTGTTTTTACCTGACGCATACCAATGCCCTGGTGGCGGGATTCACCATTATCAACGGGGCTGCCATCGAAGCCGGCGGCGTTTACATCACCGGCGGGGGCACGCTTTCCAATTGCGTCATTTCCGGCTGTATGGCCACCAGCACTAACAGCAGTGATCCGAACCAGGGTGGAGGCGGCGTTACCATCCATGCCGGCGGCCGGGTATATGATTGCACAATCGCCGGCAATACATCCTCCAATTACGGCGGCGGCATAATCAAACGCACTGGCGGGTGGGGTGAAATCAGCCGTTGCGTAATTGCCGGCAACGATGCCGTCCGTATGGGCGGCGGCGTATATAATTACAATGGCGCGTTAAACATCCGGTATTGCACCATCACCGGCAACACGGCATCGGTTTACGGCGGGGGGGCAGGCCTCGCGTTACAGGGGGCCATTGAACATTGTGTGTTCAGGGATAACCTCGCGGGCGCCAGCGGCGGCGCCGTATATATGGATGGGGCCGCCGCTTTGTGCCGTAACTCATTGCTCGTGTCCAATACAGCGGTTAACACCTCCCATGGCGGCGGCGGCGTCTATGTGCTTAATCGCGGCAGTATTGAAAACTGCGCCATCGTTGCCAATGCCGGCGGCCGATACGGCGGCGGGCTGCGATTTTACACGGACAACGCCAGCGCTTACGGTTATTTTTACAACAACATCATTTATGGCAATACCGTTACCACAGGCAGTTCATCCAATTGGTTTAACAGCGGGAGTTACGCAACCAACGGCATCCATTATCATGACTGCACGGCGCCGACGGGCGGGACGGGTTGGGCTGGAACGGGATGCATCGAAGGGCCGCCGGCATTCGCGGCCGGCGATGATTATCATTTGCAGCCCGGCTCGCCCTGCATCAATTCCGGCACGAATCTCACATGGATGGCGGACGCCGCGGACCTGGACGGCCGTACCCGGCGCGACCGGTTCAGCGGCGTGGTTGACATGGGGTGTTACGAATACATTGCGCGCGGCAGCCTGATAGCCATCCATTAGCATGTTTTCTCGCATTTTGATGCCATCAACATCCTGCATTCCAGGGTTCCGTAAATTTTGCCTGGCGGCCGGGATGTCGCTTGTCCTGGCAAACCGCACTGTGGCTGACACAACCCTGCTGATTGATTTCGAGCAGGGATTGGAGCCGGCGTATGCCGCCGGCAGCCGTCAATCCTGGCGCGCGCCAGGATTGCCGGATGACGCCTTACGACTGGTTCCAGGCCGGTTCGGACAAGGATTATTGGTGTCGCGGGCGGCGCCGGCCATGGCCTTGGCGTATGCTACGCCCACCAATCTCTTTCTGCAGGAAGGCACCATCGAGTTTTGGTTCCGTCCGGATTGGAACGCGGATTTCAAGGAACCGCACGGACCGGCCTATCTGCAAGGCGAGCCGATCGTCAGTCTGTTTGTCACGGACGGCGATCCAACCGGCCTGCGCATCAAGAAGTTGCAACACAACACCCTTGCATTTTATTACGCGCTCAATTACGACTACGCTCCCGCCGTCGTACGCCGGCGCGGCGAATTCTGGCAGGCCGGCCGCTGGAATTTTTACGCCGTCGCCTGGGACCAGAACGAAGCGCGCCTTTTTCTGGACGGCCGGTTGCTGGCGGTATCGCCTGCCTGGTCCATTGCCGGCCGCATCGGCGGACGCATGGCATTAGGCGTTCGTGAATATGGTTCATCCAGTCATGAAGGCGCGTGGGGCACGTTCGATGATTTCAGGATTTCCAACCGGAAATTATATGTCAGCAGCTTTCATGTTCCGGAACAGCCTCTCGCTGTGGAACAAGCGTTATGGCCGGAGCCCGCGCCAAATCCCGACCCAGATCAATTGGCAGCGTGGCGCAATAATCGAACTGTTTTCTTTGCGGATTTGACGCGCAATCTGACGGCTTGGACGGACAACGGCCTGCGCCCAGCAATCTGCAACCGCAACTTGCGCCGCGAACCTGCCGGCGTCCGCATGACGCGCTCCCCCGCCCTTCCCGGCGACACCCTGGCCTATGATGCCCGGCAATGCCTGCAGCCTTTTTACGGCGCCATGGAACTCGCAGCAATGTTTTGCGCGCCCGTATCATTGCCGGTCAATCTGCTCGATTGCACAGAAGTAGTGGTTGCGCGCGCGGCCCCGCTGGACGAGCGGCGCCGCTCCGGCATGCGGTTATGGCTTGATCAGGACGGATGCTTGGAATGGGAATACCTGTCGGAAGGCGACACCATCGCAACACTGCGTTCCCATCCCATGCAATGGGAAGCTGATAAACAGTACCGTTTCGGCCTGGCCTGGCTTGGCAGCGCGATAAGCATATCCTTGGATGGACGCGTCATGGCGCGCCGCGTGGAAACCCCAATGCCCGCAATCCTGCCGCGCCATATTTTCATCGGCTCCAATAGCCAGGGCGAGGACAGTTTGGACGGATGGGCGCAATCGCTGGCCATTGCAAAAAGATCAGGAGAAATACTTGATGAATAAGCATGTCGTTCGCGCCATAATTTGTATATTCGGAACGCCATTAACCATGGCGCTGGCGTTATTATCCATGCCGGTTTTATTGCCGGCCCAGGCCCGGGAATGCCGGATATCATTAATGGAAACGTACACCCGATCAGCGGATGTCGGAATATATGAACCCGCGGCAATCGGACAGGCCATTGGCTTGACAGGTCCGGCCATCGAATATCCTGTCGTCGTCACGCGCCGGCGGCTGGAAAGCGGCGCGCTCGCCGCGCGCTTTCGTCCCTTGCTCGGCAAGCCGGATGCCCCAAACACCCAGCGAACGGCGCTGATGGCGCTGACGGATGAGAATCAAGCCCTGCTGATTTACATCCTGCCATATGCGCTGGATGCTGACGGCACACTGACGCAGCGGCTGGACATTGTCCTGCGCAACCAGTTCCGCCGCGAAGAGACCTTGTTGTTCCGTACCAACCTAGGCCCAAATCCCCATACTGTTTACCATCACTTGTTGTTAACATGGACGAACAACAGCGCGGCGATGATACTCGATGGGCAATCTTGTCCATTGGCTGTCAACGCTCCAGCCTTAACCATACCGCCCTTAGACGGCAGCGCGCTTAAGGTGGAACTGCGGGGCGACGCCTGGTTTGATGAGTTGCTGATCCTGGATCGGGCCCTGCCGGCCGGCGCGGCGCAAGAACTCCAGGAACGCAAAATCCCCTGGGTGCTTGATGCGCACACCGCGTTTTACGCCGGATTCGATGGCCGCGCGGACGGTGCCGGCACGGCGTATGCCGGCGGCGACCTGATCCGCCTGATAACCCATGTGGGCCGCCCGGATGCAACATTTCGCGCGGATGAACCATGCGCTTTAAAGTTTAGCGTTATCAACTCCACCGCGCAAGCCGCTGCCTTGAAAATCAAAGGGCGCGTGCGCGATTTAAACAAACAGGTGGTTCTGGAAAAATCCGTTCCACTCCAGGCGCCAGCGGGCGCTTGCGCCGACGCGGTTTTCGATATGTCGGAATTAACGGCCAACGGATTGTTTTGGGGGGATTTCGAGCTGCAGGACGATGCACGCACACTGCAATGCGCCAATATCCCCTTTGCGCGGACATTGGCGGTGGATGTGTCGCAATACAGCGGCGATGACATTAGCACGGGGATAACCGCCGGCAACAGCACTACGGGCTTTAATCCGCCGGTTTATGACAAATGGAACCATGTGCATTATGAATTCTGGCGCGACCAGGAAATTCAACCAGGACATTGGTATTTCGAGCGGATGGATCTCCGTATCGCCAATCTGCTCCATACCGGGCGCATTCCCATCATCATGTTGTACGGCACGCCGGAATGGCTGATCCCGGCTAAATATGCCGGCGCGGGCTACAGTTACCGTAAACGCATGCGCATCATGCCGGACGACCTGAACGCCTGGAAGACTTATGTCCAAACCATCGGCACCCGTTATCGGGGCAAAGTCCGCCACTACATCGTCTGGCATTGCGAGGCCTATTTTATCGGCGCGGGCTTCATCGGCAACAGCGAAGAACAGGCGGAATTGGTGCGGACCGCCGGCGAAATTCTGCATCGCATTGATCCGTCCAACCAGGTAATTGCCGCTTTTGCCGGCTACGGCGATCATCAATTGATTATGGCGGAACAGACCGCCGGCTTTGCGGATTATTACGCCAACTCCAATTATAAATTTTTCGACCGGACAATCGCCGCCCCGGAAACCAGCATTTACGGTCAACAATTGGCATTGCTGAAGAAATCCGGCGCCAAGCCGCTGATGGCCAATATGGAATTCGGCGTGTATGCGCTTGGACCGGCGGGTTTGGATGAAGAAGGCTTTCCGCTTACGGCGGACGAAGTGGAAAAACGCGGAATCTGGAAAAGTCTGCCCAAGGTTTACCAGGACCGGGGCAAGCCTTTTCCGGATTGGCACACCGTTGCGGAACTGATCGTGCGCGGCACGATGGTCGACCTGGCGGCAGGGATGCAATATAACTTATATTGGTCAAGCGGCCATGTCGGCGGATTTTCCGACCTGCTGTACCGCCGCCATGCGCCCTCGCCCGCATCTGTGGCATACGCCAACCTTTCAGGACTGCTGGCCGGGTACCGCTACGTAAAACGACTTAACCTCGGATCGCCAACCCTGAAAGCCTATCTTTTTCAGAAGGACGGCCGCTATCTGATCGCCGCGTTCACCGACAAGGAAGACTCCCCGGTTTACATGGAATTGACGGGAAACCCATTGCGGGTGCTGGATTTATACGGCAACGGCGTGGAATACGAAACCATCGGCCCCGTCATAAAATTCAAGCTGGCCCTGCACCATCCGCGGTACGTCACCGGGATAACTGCGCTGCCGAATGAAAGCCGCCCACCGCTGGATTTTATCAGCGCCCCGGGGTTGCAGGCCGGCATGGAATGCCGCATGGGGGTGCGCCTGCATAATCCTCTCCAGGCACAACTGCACGGCAGCTTGTCGCTGCAACTGCCTTTCGCTGACATGACGCGCGAAGTTCGATTAAACGATCGCGAAACACGGGAAGAATATTTTACGGTAAAATTACCGCCCAATCTAACTGGACAATACCCGGTTGATATCCATTTTGCCACAGGCCACCCACTGCTGGGAACCCTGGCGCAGTGCACACTGTTCCATATTACCCCCTCGCTCAACATTACCGCACCCGCCCGGACGCCGGTGATTGACGGCTCCCTGGACGAATGGGGCGATCCGGCCGCCTTTCCGATACAGATTAATCAAGCCGCCAATTTGATCAAGGGCGTGCCGCGCGGGGAAATGGGCTTCCCGCGCTTCGATTGGAACGGCCCGGACGACCTCTCCGGCGCCGCAGCGCTTGCCTATGATGACGCCAACCTGTATCTCGCCATCAGCGTCCGCGATGATGATATAAAAAACATCATGCATCGCGCCTTCCCGAAACGCGCGTATGAAGGCGACAGCGTCGAAATCTTCCTCGACGCCCGGCCGGCGCAACGGCAGGCCAATCCCTTGTTTGCCGGCGAAGTTTACCACTTGGTTGTCGTGCCGCCCGTTGATAATTTCCCCGCGCGCTTTTTTCACATTCAGAAACCGCAGGATGGCGCATTGCCGGGCATGGTCATTGAAGCGCAAAACCAGGCCGGGAAATACACCATTGAAATTAAAATCCCCTGGGCGGAATTTAAAAACATCCGGCCGGCGACTGGAGTCAACATCGGCTTTGACATCGGTATCACCGACAACAACGAATGGTTGCCCGATAAACAAACCGAATCAAAAAGCGCTTTACGCTGGACCGGCGCAAACGCCTCCAAGGACCCCTCCTTGTTTGGCCGTCTGATTCTTGCCCGCCCGGACATGTTTGCCCGTTGATTGATACCGATCATATCGCAAATTCATTTTTCGATTTGCATCGCCATCTCTGCCGAGATCGCGATGCAGGCGCGGCAGACAACCGGTAATGACTTTATCCGGAGGCAGTCAGGGAACAAACCGCATCCGCTGCGGGATTTGGATTTCAGCCATGGCGCGGATATCGGCGGACGAGGCGCCGGCTTCCAGCGCCAGGCGCCCCGGATTCAGCGCAAACTGTTTAGCCGCCTCGTCGTAATACGCCAGGTCGCGCAAAGGGATTTTAGCCGCAATCCGCCGCGTGGCGCCGGCCGGAATCCGCACGCGCTTAAACGCCTTGAGCATCCGGCGCGCCCGCGGCGCAGGCGCCGCCGGCGTCTGCGCGTAAAACTGCACCACCTCGTCGCCGGCGCGCCGGCCGGTGTTTTCGACATCCACGCTCACGCTCAATGCAGCGCCAACCAGCCGCGCGCGCAAGTTTGAATATCGGAACGAAGTATAACTCAGGCCGTGTCCGAACGGGAACAGCGGTTTCTGGCGCAAATACATGTAAGTCCGGCCATGGGACACTTCGTAATCGTCCAACGGCGGCAACTGGCGAGCCGACCGGTAAAATGTCAGCGGCAGCCGGCCGGCAGGATTATACCGGCCGAACAACACGTCCGCCAGCGCGCGGCCGCCGCTTTCGCCCGGATACCAGGCGTCCAGGATGGCCGGCACATGCCGCGCTAGCGCGTTGAGGTCCAGGGAACTGCCGTTTTCCAGGACCGCCACCGTGCGGGGATTCACCCGCAACACGCGGCGCAGCATGGCGATTTGTTCCGCCGGCAACCCGATCTCGGTCCGGTCCAGCCCTTCGCTTTCGTAGCGCGTGCTGATCCCCAGCACTGCCACCACGGCATTGCACTCGCGGGCAGCCTGGGTCTCCGGGGCAAAAGATTTGATTTCCGGGGGCACCGGCACGTTCCACTCCAGTTGCACCGACTTGCGCGAGGGATATTTGTCCGTGGCAAAATGCTCAATCCGGATGGCATACTCCCGGCCGGCCTCCAGCGGCACGCTGATAATTTTACGGTCCCAGCCGTGGATGATATCGCGCCAAAGGTCTTCCACCAGCCGGTCGTTGACATAAAACCGGAGGCCGGAACTGAAGCGCTGCATAAACCGGTACACGCCGGCAACCTGCGGCTGCAGGATGGCAGTCCAGCGCGCCGAATAATTGTCCGTGCGGACAAACGGATCGGACACCCAGAGCCAGTTGAAATTAATGGCCGGATCAACCCGCGTCCCAATCGGCCGGCCGCGCAATTGCGCGTTATCAAAATACTCGGCATAAAAACCAGGTTGTTTCCGATCTCCGGCGAAAGGCCGCAGCAGTTCACCGGCAAACGGCATGAACTCATCCGGACGGCAGTAGCGCCATTTGACAGGGCGGATGGACACGCCCCGGGGGCGGTATTGCTGCAGGCCGGCGGCCGGCGAAATCGCCGGATGCACGGGCGTGCCGCTGTAATGGCCGAACAGGCATTCATGGGCGTTATTGCCTACCACGGCCACCGAGCGGATGCGCGCCGGATCGAACGGCAACAGTATCCGGCCGTCCACCGGCGCGTTTTTCATCAGGACCATTGATTCGCGCGCCGCGCGCAAGGCCAGTTGGGCGTGACGGCGGCACCCTACCCGGCTGGCGGGAATCCTGGCAAAAGACACGCGGGCGGGCGGATCGAAGACACCCAGGCGGAACAGCACGCGCAGAATCCTGGCGCAGGCTTCATCCAGCCGTTCGCGCCCCACCCTGCCCGCCTTGATGTTTTCCGCCTGGCGCCGGGGAAAAAGCATATCGTGGCCAACCTCCACATCCAGGCCGGCGTTGATGGCCCGGGCCGCGGCCGCCGCATCGGACTTGACATAATGATGGCTGTCGAACATGCGCTTGACACCGCCGGAGTCGGAAACGATGTAGCCGTCAAAGCCCCATTCGCCGCGCGCGATATCCGTCAGCAGCCTGGGGCTGGCATGGCAGGGAACACCGTTAATGGCGTTATAGGCAGCCATGATCGATTTTGCGCCGGCCTCCACCACGCAGGCGCGGAACCCCGGCAGGTAATACTCGCGCAAGGCGCGTTCGGAAACGCGGGCATTGCATTCAAACCGGTTGTGTTCCTCGTTGTTCATCGCAAAATGCTTGGGCGTGGCCACGGCCTTGAGATAATGCGGATCGGCGCCCTGCAGTCCCCGGACGAAAGCCGCGCCCAGCCGGGCGGTCAGGCACGGATCTTCGCCGTAGGTTTCCTGGGTGCGGCCCCAGCGCGGATCGCGCGCCATGTTGACCACCGGCGAGAAAAACCCGTAACAATGACCCAGCTTGTACTTGGTTACTTGATCCAGCGAGTTCACCATGGCCCGCGCCTCATCGGAAATGGCCGTGGCAATCTTCAGCATCAAGCCGTCGTTGAACATGGCGGCCAGGGCGATGGCCTGGGGAAACACCGTGGCCGGCCCCGGCCGCAGAATCCCATGCAGAGCTTCGTTTTCCATGTGGATGGGCGGAATACCCAGCCGGGACACGCCGGCGGTTTTGACGTTCAAGAAGCCAAGCTTGTCACGCAGCGTCAGCCGCCGCATCAAGTCGGCCAGCCGCGCTTCAAGCGGCAAATCCGGGTTTTGGAAGGGAAAGACGCGAGCGGCGGCGCGGTGTTTTTTGCTTTGCATGCATTCATCTCTATGTTGGCGGTTTGATTTACTGGCAACAGGTTAACTTATATGGCAATCCATGGTGGAAACACAATGTTTTTGTGCACATTCATGATTCAGCGCGCCGGACGGCGCATCCCGCCGCCCCCATTAACACACCCTGGCGGTATTGCTTCGGCGATATGCCAATCTGCTTTTAAACAGATTGAAAAGCTGCGCCTGATCGGCACAGCCCGCCCGATCGGCATCTCTTTCACCGCCAGTCCTTCCGTCACCAGCCAAGCGGCCTCCTGCAGCATCCGGCAATGCAGCAGGTAATCGTAAAAACTCCGGCCGGCATGGCGACGGAACAGCCGCCGGAAATGCCCCGTACAAACATGCATTTCCCGCGCCAGGATATCGGGGCTATAGGCGGCGAACGGCCGCAGCCGCATGCGGCCGGCCAATTCCATGATTTTCCGCCCGTATCCGATGGAAACGCCGGCGGCTGGCGCGCAGGCGGTTAAATGCAAAATCCGTTGCAGCAGGATCACCGTTTCCGCCCGCATGGCCGGCGCGGGCTGGTTCGCCATGGCAATCAGTTGCAAGAACATTTCCCGGATTATTGCCGGCTACGCGGCAAAAACATACCCATCGCGGGACAACATGGAAAACCCGTTCCCCACCAGGCGCCGCGCCGCCGGGCACGCGATTCCTGTTTGCCATGCATTTCCAGAAAATCAACGATGAAGCCCGTCGGCGTTACGATGAAATGCGCCGGCGCTGCGAATGTTAATCCAGCGCGGCCTTTACATACGGAGAAAAGCGGCGTCAAGCCCTGCACTCCATATAAACTCATTGCCATGCGGCATCGAATCGTGGAAGCGGCCGGGGACGCGCAGTGACCGGCGCCTCCAGCTTATCCCGATGCCAGAGTCGCGCCCGTATCCCGGTGGCCAGGCCGCGATTGGCATCCAGCGCGACGCACAGCGCGTGCGCGCCCGGACTCAAATCCAGCGGCACAACCGCTTTGTCCGTCCCGACCGGGGCGGATCCGTGCGGATCGCACCAAAGCGGCTTGCAATCCAACCAGGCCTTGATCGGCCCGTCATAACCCAGCCCCAGCGCAAGCCGCATTCCCGTCCGGCAGGTCATCCGGACATGGTAATATACAAGCATGCGCCCGGTTTTCCCGGCATCCGCCAACTCCGGCACTTCGCATAAAGTGACCGGGAAATCGCGCATCGTGCCCCGGCCCGGCGCCGGCGGACAGGGCAGATCGCGGAATGCACCGGAATACGACTGCAGCCGGCTGACAAAATACCTGGTGATATACCCGGGCGGCATGCGCGTCTTCATTTCAAAGATATCGGCTTTGCCCAGCAGACAAAGGCCGGCATGGCGGGCGCGCCGCTGAAGGTTGCGCCACTCGGAAGGCCGGCTGTCGGCCAGCCATAACTGGCGGTGGCGGCGCATCAGGCCGGCCAATTCGCCGGCTAACCGCCGTCGGGCGCGCAGCGTGTTTTCGCCGCCGGCCCCCAGCATCGCCAGTTTGCGCGCCGCATGGCGGAAAGCATCCACCGCGAAAATCCAGGCCGGCAATATTTTATCAGGATCAACACCATGCGCCGCGGATGCACGCATAATACCGTCGCGGATGTCGTCCAGGCGTTCCAGAACCGTCTCCCCCAGCCTGGCATCCACTTGCAGAATGCGGCGCTGCCATTGTCCGTCAATAAAAACGCGGTCAATCCGCGGATACGCCGGCGCGCGGCGTTTGGCATCCGCGAAAAACACCTTGGGCCAGAAGCCATGGCCGCCGATCTGGGTGATTTCGCCCAGTTCATCCAAAACGCCCGTCAGGCGCCTGTCAGAACTTCTCAAGCACAACCGGCAAAACCGCTCGTGGTAATCAGCCGCGCCGGCCGCCGGATTCCAGGATTTTTCGGCGCCGAAGAGCAACCCGTGCCATTCGCAATCCGGCTGGTGGAAATGACCGCCATCGCCCCAGACGGTATTCAGCAGGCCGGCGCCGCCATCCCGTTCTGCTGTGCGGGCGGCGGAAGCTATGTTAGCCATGGCCACCGTCAGCCGGGGAAACAGCCCGCCGAAGGAGGCGGTGCTGGGACAGGCATAAACCGGCCGGCCCTGTTGCGCATTGACGCCGACGCCGGGGAACGCGTACTCCGGGTGATATCCCCAATCCAGGACGGTGACATCCCGCGGAATCTCGGCCGCCAGTGCCGGATAATGCCGGAGAATATCGCCCCAGCACATCATCCGCTTACCGTATTTTCCGCACAAACCATGCAGCTTTAATAAATGGTCAACATAAACGCGGCCTTTGCCGCGTTGCCGACACAATTCGTAACTTTGCCCATACCCCAAATCCACCGTCTCGTCGCAGCAGACGTTGAAATGCCCGGAACTGAACAGCGGCAATAATTCCGCGTACAATGAATCCAGGAACTTGTAACCGGCGGGATTGGCCGGCGAGAGCGTAAAGCCCTTGAACTTCTGGCTGCGGAACCATTCGGCCAGCCACTCCCGCGCCTTGGGATCCGGCGTGACATATCCTTTCACTCCCAGTCCAAAATCTTCCGCCAGCCGTCGGTAAGCCGGAAGTTTTAATACCGTTTCCATGTGTCCGAATGACGCCAGCGATGGAACCAGCTCGATGAAATTCTCGCGGCAATAAGCGTCCAGTTCCAGGATATCCTCCGCCGCCATGGGCGAGGCGCCGCGCCCGATGTCCGGGTGGGCGCGGAACAGAAACGTATGCTGCATGTAGAGGGAAAGCTGGTTGATCTTGTAACGCGCCAGGATATCCACCATGCGTTTCAATGCCGCCAGGGTCGGCACCCGGCCGCGGGCCATGTCCAGGTAAACGCCGCGTGCCGGTATAGCGGGCCAGTCGTCAATCGTCAGGCAGGGAATGGTTTTATTATCCGCCTGCTCCAGAATCTGCCGCAGCGTTTGCCAGCCGTAAAAGGCAGCGCGGACGGAGCCGGCATGGATGTGAATGCCCTTGTGACTTATCCGCAACTGGTACGCACCCGGCTGCATCCCCTGCCGCAGGTCCAGCGCAATCGCATCGCGAATGGCCGGAATGGCGACACTTATTCCGCCCGCGCCAACCGATTGACCTATACGGCAGGCCAGCGGATACAACCGGGCATCCGAAATCCCGAGCGTGAGACTGGACGGCAAAACGAAACGCCCGGCGTCCAGGCGCAGGCGTTGGGGAACAGGGAGCAATGCCAATTTGTTTTTCATTTAAAAATTCAGATTGCCTGCGGCCAGCACATCCGCCGCGCCCATGACGGGCGCAGGCACATTGCTGAAATCGTTGTTGATCAATTTGATTTTACCATTGCGCGCGCCAGGCCGGCACATGACGAACACCGCGAGCGGCGCGGCGGCCGATGAATTCCGGATGGAAACGCCATCTGTATCCTGCAGCAATATGAACGATTCGACAGCTTTTCCGGCAGGCATCGCTCCGGACACTCCGTCAAACGTCACATTGCAGACATCAGCCAGGCGGAATGCCTGTTGCCACAAACCGTCCGTTGCGCCCCAGCGCATGCTGAACCGCCGGAAAAAGATATTTTGAACATGCTCGATGAAAAACCCGCACGGCATACCCGCGGCGCAACGGCAATAGACGAGGGAATTTTTCCAGATTTCCGCCGGAGCGGGCACATCCGGCCGGTTCAGGCGTCCGCCGCTGAATTCCACCTCGACATTGTCAAAATAAATTCCGTCCAACGGGTTTGCTGCATTCCCGCCTATGTATCCGGCGCTGGAGGCGGTGGCGCGGATATTCGAAAAATACAAATTGCGCACCGGCGAACGGGCGTCATACCCGGTGGTAATCACGAAGGGAACATCCGTTTCCATGATGAAATTATCAAACCGGATATTCTCAATGGCCGTGCCGGAGGTTGTGCTTGAATAACGGCTGATAATGTTAATTCCCACCGGAGTGTTTTCCATGACGATATTACTGAACACCGCATTGCGGATGACGCCATTGCCCACGCCCACGCGGATTCCCGAAGCGCGGGATGTAATCACGCAATTGGAAACGGCTATGTTTTCGCAGCGGCGCTCCGGATTTTTCAAACGGCGGTTATTGCCGCGCAGGGTAATCCCGTCGTCGCAGGTGTTGATCCGGCAATTGCCGACAATGACATCGCGGCAGGAATCTATGTCTATTCCGTCCCCGGTATGGCCCCGGCGGTCGTTGTAGATGTGCAAACCGTTCGCCCGCACATCCTCGCATCCGTGCAGGAAAAGAGTCCAATGCGGGGAATTAACCAACCGGACATCCTGAACGCGCACATGGCGGCATTCGCAAAACCATACCATCTGCCCCGGCCGCCAGTCTTTGTGCTCGAAAACCGGATAACGCCAGGTCAGCGAATCCGGCGGCGGATTTTTTTGCGCGCCGAAAAAACAGCGGCCATTGCCGTCAATGACACCCGGCCCCTCAATGGCCACATCTTCAAGCTCGTGGGCAATGATCAAATGCGCCCCGGACACTTTTTCCCTGGCGCATCCCTCGTTCTGGACAAAGATGTCATCGTCATTGTAGTCAGAGCGGTCCGGGCTGCCTTTGATCACGGCATGCTGATCGAGTTTCAGCCGCACATGGCTGCGCAGGAAAAGCGTGCCGCACAAATAGACCCCGGGCGGCACCAGGACCGTCCCGCCGCCGGCGCCGGCGCAAGCATCCAACGCCTGCTGGAGCGCCGCGGTATCCTTTTTTGCGCCATCGCCAACGGCGCCATGTTGCCTGACGTCAATCATACAGCCGTGCTTCCAAGCCGTTTAAAAGGTCGTTGCAATTGCGGGATGATTGATTCTCACGATGGAAGACCATCCCCGCGTTTGAATTCAAATCCGCAATCCACCGGGCTGGTCCCAGCGAATGGGATTTCGCCGAAGAGCGCCCGGCCCAAACCGGCCTGGACGGCTTCGCTGTCGCAATAGGCGTTGATATACGTATCGGCGGATGCCACATCATGCAGGAAGTATGGCGTGCCGAAGGCAATGCAGATTTTCCGGCCGTACGGATGCGCCATGAACGGCCAGATCGGCCCCAGCGCGCGGATGCAGCCATTGGCGTTCATGGTGGTCACGTGCTCCATCAGAACCACAGCCGCGTACTGTTCCAGGTTTTCCTTGTGGTTTTTGAAATTTTCGAATTTATCAACCGTAATTTGCGCGCCGCGCTTTTCAAAGGCGCTGAAAAACACTGCAAACCGCTCGGATGGCATCCGATCCGGCATGTGATCCGACTTCAAAAACAACACCTTATCGCCCGGCTTGAGTTTTAGCGGGATTAGATTGTTGCGGTTACGCAGCAAGGTGGCGGATTTTTCGCCAATCCGGGCGGCCGCGGCGCGGTAGCGCGCCACGGCGGCCGCAGATACCGGCCGCGGGATCCGGTTTTCATCCACGCCCAGGTGCGCTTTGAACTCAAGTACCCGGCGCACCGATTCATCCAGACGTTGCATCGAAGCACGGCCGTCAGACAACGCCTTCAAGATCAGATCGAAAAACCGCGGAGTATCCGGCCACAGGAAGACATCCGCGCCGCCGTTAAAGCAATCCAGCATGCGCTGCTCGTAGGAAGCGTAGCTGCAGAAGCCGCACATGGTCAGGGCGTCGGTGACAATGATCCCCTCAAACTTCAACTCGCCCCGGAGTAAATCCGTCATCAGCCGGCGGCTGGCGGTGGCAGGGCGGAACATGCCGCGCGCATCCGCCGGCTCGTAAGCGGGCAAACCGATATGGCCGATCATGATTGAGAGCACGCCATCGTCAATCAATTCCTTGAAGACGCGTCCGTGCAGCTTGCGCCAGTCCGTCAGGGAAAGGGTATTAAGCGAGGTCACGTTGTGCTGGTTGCGGTCATCGGTGCCGTCGCCGGGAAAATGCTTGGCGCAAGCGGCAAAATCATGGTCCTGCATACCGCGGATATAGGCCTTCAAGAGCGGCAGGACGTGATCGGGATCATCGCCGAAGGCGCGGTGATTGGTCGGCTGGTTGTTGATGTTCAGGTTTAAATCCGCCACCGGCGCGAAGGCCCAGCGCACTCCCAGGCCGCCGGCTTCCACGGCGATGGCCTCGCCTTCGGCATACGCCAATTCAGGGTCATTGGCCGCGCCCAGCGCCATGGGATTCGGGAAGCGGGTCAGACTGCCGATCACGCAGCCAGCGCCATGTTCAAAGTCCCCGCAAAGCAGCAGCGCCTGCTCCGGGCGGGTCACCGCGCGCAACTTCGCGCACTTCTCCCGGACATCCTCAATGCTGTCGCCGGCCTGGTCAATGATTTCCGCGCCGACAAAGGCGCTGCCCACGGGATATTTGGCCATGTAATCCGGCAAGGCGCCGCCGTCGAACACCGTCTTGGCGCGGTCGCAGACCATCTGACCGAGTTTTTCCGCCACACTCATTTTCGACAAGGCATCATACACCCATTTCCGCTTGGCCGCATTCAATTTGAACAGCATATTAACTCCTGTTTATTCACCCCGGGATTGACGGGGAACCCGTAAGCCGGCAACTTACCATGCACGGCATTCCCTGGCAATCCGCAAATGATATTTCCGGATTTGCCGCCATGCAGACTAAACCGTGTGGTTTCCGCGGACGGTGGCGAATTTCAGGCAATGCCGCCGGCGGTCGTTTTTCAGTGATGCCCGCGGCGCCGGCGGTTTTGTTTCGCAGTCCTCAGCGCATCAGCATGAGCGTCCCAGCGAACACATGTTCATAACATCCGATATCAGCCAGCCGGGAAAACCGGTCCAGGCGCGGGTGGCCGTCCAAATCCATGCCGCCCGCCATCCAGGCTTCATTCAATCCCGTGTTGATGCAAGGCGAGCTGTCTGCCAGGCGGTAATCGCCCATGGCCAGGTTGACGCCAGACCCTGAGCCAGGAGCGAAAAACCCGGGGGAATCGGTGATATTGCCCAGCGAATCATTGGTCAAAACCGGGCTGCAAGAATAATAAAAAGCTCCCATGCCGGCTGGATCGGGCAGATACAGATCATCGCCGCCATTGCCGGCCTGGTTGGAATACACAATCGTATTGCGGATGACATCATCGCCCGCCGCCGCCAACGCCAGTCCGCCGCCCGAACCGCCCACCGCCTGGTTGCCCACAATCGTGCAGAATTCCACCGCATTGGTTCCGCCGGCGGAAACATACATGCCGCCGCCATGATAATACGTCGCGGATGAAGTCACGGCATTGCCAGCAATCAGGCAATTGCGGATGCGCGCACCTGTATTCCCGGCAAGCAAAACACCGGCTCCGCTGCGTTGCGACAAATTGGAGATCACTGAACAATATTCCATCACGCCGTTTGATTGAAAATGGACGCCGGCGCCCTCATATTTGGCTATATTCCCGATGATCCTGGAATGAGTGACGGTCATGGCTCCCACTGCTCCGCTGACATATCCCAGCCTGAGTCCCCCGCCGGAACCTTCAGTTGATTCGTTGTGGCTGACAACGCAATTGCTGACAAAGGCGCTGCCGCCCAGCACCACACCCAGACCGCCGATAACCGTTCCCTTGTTGTGCGTGATCGTGGAATTGACAATACGGGCATACGATTGGACATTAACTCCGCCAACCAGCGCGTTGCGCGTGTTATTGCTGATCACGCAGTCTTCAATCAATGTCGGACCATGAATTGTCAAGCCGGCGCCACGCTGATTAGCGGTATGGCCATTGCCGGAAATTGTGCAGCGGGTAATCATAGTAGTTGCTGATGCCGCCCCGATATATAATCCGCCGCCCATCACGGGCGAATTATTATCCGCAATTACACAATCATGAATCTTCATGCCGAAGCCGCATATCCCTCCGCCATTCCAAGAGGCGCCGACAATTTCGTTGGAAATAATCCTGGAATTGGCGATAACCGCGTTCGAGGAATAAACATATATGCCGCCGCCGTATTTCTCGCTGGTGTTGAACATAATATCGCAATTGGTCACAATGCCGGATTGAAGGTAAATTCCCCCGCCATTGTAAAGGCCATTATTGATCCCCGTGCCATTGGTTATGGTAAAACCGTCCAAGACTGCTTCGGCATGATCGAGATAGACAATGCGCGTGTCATAAGCCGGATCGCGGGTGAGCGCCACACCGGAAGGCGGATTCAAGCCGCGGATGGAAACAGGCTTGGCGATTGACAACTGGTTGGTGAGGTAAAAAGTACCATTGGATACCAACACCGTATCGTAGTCTTCTGCGGCGCCGATCGCACCCTGAATGTTGTTGGTCGCGTCGGTCCAGCTTGTGCCGGCGCCGGTTCCGTTGACGGCGACATAAAGCGTGGCCGTTGATCCGACAATGGGTAAAGCCAGGGCCGCGGCTGCAACACGCAAAATATTATGCAACATACGCGCGGATGGATGCACGGCGGCAGACGCGCATTTTGTAATGGCGGCGCATT
>CAYXEK010000017.1:43544-55414 GCA_964463985.1 uncultured Verrucomicrobiota bacterium | reverse complement strand
CTCATAGAAGGGCGAGGCGTCCCTGCCGAGCCTTCTTTTCCGAGAATGACACAGCCGTGGATGGCGGGGGTGTGCTGTCCGGGGTTGCGCTTGACACATTACGCCGGCTCGTTTATCGTGTCCCTGTCATGAAAAAACGCGCCGCAAACGCTGCGCCGGCCAATGTGTTTTTAGCCGGCGCGGAGAGCATCCTGGAAAGCATTTCCGACGGTGTCTTCACGGTGGATGCCGGCTGGCGCATTACGTCGTTCAACCGCGCCGCCGAGCGGATTACCGGCATCCGCCGGCGGGAAGCCATTGGCCGGCCGTGCGCCGAAGTGTTCCGGTCCAACATGTGCGAGGCGGATTGTGCGCTCCGGCAGACCGTCAAGACCGGCAAGCCGGTGGTCAACAAGTCCGGCTTCATTGTCACGGCGGCGGGGCGGCGGATTCCCATCTCTGTTTCCACCGCCTTGCTACGCGATGCCGCGGGCAATATTACCGGAGGGGCGGAAACCTTCCGCGATTTAAGCCTGGTGGAAGAATTGCGCAAGGAACTGACCGGACGTTTTTCCATCGGCGATCTTGTGAGTTGCAGTCCGTTGATGCGCCGCATTCTGGAAATTCTGCCACAGGTAGCCGCCAGCGATGCGACGGTATTGATTCTGGGCGAAACCGGCACCGGCAAGGAACTGCTGGCGCGCGCCATCCATGCGGAAAGCCGGCGGCATTCCCATCCGTTCGTGGCGGTCAATTGCGGAGCATTGCCCGACACCCTGCTGGAATCCGAACTTTTTGGCTATGTCAAGGGCGCTTTTACCGGCGCCGCGGCCGACAAGCCCGGCCGCTTCGCCCTGGCTGAGGGCGGGACGGTGTTTTTGGATGAAATCGGGGATATCAGTCCCGCATTGCAGGTCCGGCTGCTGCGGGTGTTGCAGGAAAAAACCTACGAGCCGCTGGGCGGCGCCAAGCCTTTCAAGGCCGATGTCCGGGTGCTGGCCGCCACCCACCGCGATTTGCCGTCGCAAATCCGCAAAGGATTATTTCGCGAGGATTTGTTTTACCGGCTGAATGTCATCAGCCTGGATTTGCCGCCGCTGCGCCGACGCAAGGAAGATTTACCGCTGCTGGTGGAACATTTCATCGCGCGTTATAACCGCCGCGACGGCAAATCCGTGGATGGCGCGACTCCGGAAACCATGGCCATACTGATGGCCCACGATTATCCCGGTAATGTGCGGGAACTGGAAAACATCATTGAGCGCGCGCTGGTGTTGTGCGCTACGGGCAAAATCGAGCCGCGGCATCTGCCACCGGAATTGATGCTGCGGCAAACGCCGGGCGCTGCGGCGGTTCCGGCAACCGCGGGGACTGCCATGGCCGCGCAACGGCTTAATGCCGAAGCGCAAGCCATCATGGGAGCGCTCGAGCGGCACCGCTTCAACCGCCTTGCCGCGGCCCGCGAGTTGGGGGTGCATAAAACCACGCTATTCCGGAAAATCCGGCAACTGGGACTGAAGTTGCCGCGCCAGGATGGCCGCGCGCGGCGGCCGCGCATGGATGCTCCGCGGTGACGCAAGCCCGCGGGCTGGCTGCACCATCGAAGACGGCACAATCATTCCGAGGAAGGAGGGCGCAGCGCCTGCCCTGAGTCCTGTCGAAGGGGCTTGCGTTGAGCTTGCTAGAAGGGTCTGCGCCAGTTCCGGGCTGTTGTGCGTCCGCCCACGCCCGGCTTCGGCGGGCACGGCCACGGCAGCGTCCTGCGTGGTCCGACGAAGCGGGGTGTGGCGTAATCCGGGTGCCGCACGCCCTGCTACGCTGAAGCTACGCAGGGCAAGCAGTTTGGCTACTACATAAATCTGGTGATAGTAGCGCCACGGATTGCCCCCGGAATGGATTTGGCATTGCTTTTGCGTTGCATTTACAAGTTCTCTGGTTTAGAATTTAATGAATTGTTGTCAAGATTATGTGAAATTGCCCGGTACAGCGGGAGAATAAACATTATGGCTGAAGAATTACAGAGTTTAATTGAGCGCATTCAGAAGGAAGGCGTTTCCAAGGCGCAGGCCGAAGCCGATGCCATTGTCGCCGGAGCCAAACAGCGCGCCGCGCAGATCGTCAAAGATGCCGAAGAACGGGCAACCGCCAAGCTCAAACAGGCGGAGCAGGAGGCGGCCTTGTTCACGGAACGCAGCCGCAAAACGCTTGAACAGGCGGCGCGGGACCTGTTGATTACCGTGGGGCAGGGCGTGGAAAATATCCTGCAGGATATAGTGGCGGAATCGGTTGGCGAAGCGCTGAACGTCAAGGTGCTGGAAGAAATGCTGGTCAAGATGGCTGAGGCTTACGTAGCGCACGAAGGCGGTTCAACGCAAATCAACTTGCTGGTCAGCCCCAAGGATCAGGAGGCGCTGGTTAAATTTTTCGCCACGCGGTACCGCCAGCGCATCGGCCAGGGCGTCCAGTTGCACGTTGACAACAACATATTCAAGGGTTTCAAGGTGTCGTTTGTGGAAGATCATCTTTGTCATGATTTTACGGCGCCGGCGATTGCGGAGGCCTTGATGAACCTGCTGCGGCCGAACCTGGCGGAAATCGTGCATCGCGCCGCCCGCAATGGCAGCGAAAAAGGCCGCGCCGGCCACCAGCGCGCGGCAGCCGGATGATTTCAAACTGCCTGTGATCATTAGTTTGTATGTACTACTTTTTTTGCGCCAGTTTGCCGCCTCTCCAACTGGGCGAACCCCCGCCCTGGACCATGGCGGAGTTTTTAAATGAATGCCGCCGCCTGCTGCATGACGATGATCTGCGGCAGGCGCAGGCGGCGCTGGCGGAGGATTACGGCGAACCCGCTCCGGCCGGCGCTGTCCGCTTCGTGCGTGACTGGCGGGCATGGGAAACGCAGTTGCGCAATGCGGTGGCCCGCTGGCGTGCGGCCCGCGCCGGGGCGGACTTGACCGGCAAACTCCGGGACCATACGGGGTTTGACTGCTCGCTGGAAAAGGACGTGAATGACGCCTGTGCCCGTCCCAATCCCCTGGAACGCGAGTTGGCATTGGACCGGCTGCGCTGGCGTTGGGCTGAGGATGCCGCCCGGACCGCCCCGTTTGGCCTGCCGGCTGTCCTTGGATTCGCGCTGAGGCTGCGCATCGCCGCGCGCTGGGCGTCATTGCAGGATGAAAAAGGGCGGGCCGTGGCGGCGGCGTTTATGGAGCAAGCCGCGGTGTTTAAATGAAATCATGCGCCATGCATGTTAATGCGAAATGGATGATAATATGAGCGCCAACCTAGGACGCATTGCGGGAGTCAACGGCAACTTGATCACGGTGGAGTTTGATAATCCCGTCATTCAGAATGAAGTGGCGTATGCGATCCTGGACGATTTGCGCTTGAAGGCGGAAGTCATCCGTGTCCGCGGCCGCTACGCGGAATTGCAGGTTTTTGAAGACACCACCGGTCTTCGCGTAGGCGGCCGTGTGGAATTCAGCGGCGAATTGCTGTCGGTGGAACTCGGGCCGGGCTTGCTGACCCAGATTTTCGACGGCCTGCAGAACCCGTTGCCGGAACTGGCGGAGCAGAGCGGTTTTTTCCTGGAACGCGGCAAGTACCTGGCCGCCTTGCCGCGCGACCGCTCCTGGGATTTTACCCCGCAAGCCAAGGCGGGCGATACGGTTTTCGCCGGCGACACGCTCGGCGCGACCCCGGAGGGAATTTTCGAGCACCGCATCATGGCGCCGTTCGGTTTGACCGGGCCCTGGCAGGTTGCGGAAATTGTCAAGGCCGGCAAATACAAGCTGGACCAGCGGATCGCCGTCCTGAAAAACGAACAGGGGCGCGAGCAGGAAATATTCATGGTGCAGACGTGGCCGGTGAAAATTCCCATCAAGTGCTATGCCGAGCGGCTGCGGCCCACGGAGCCGTTAGTCACGAAAATCCGCATTATTGACACATTTTTCCCGGTGGCGCGCGGCGGAACTTATTGCATTCCCGGGCCGTTCGGCGCCGGCAAGACGGTATTGCAGCAATTGACTTCCCGCCACGCGGACGTGGATATCGTGATCATCGCCGCCTGTGGCGAGCGCGCCGGCGAAGTGGTGGAAACGCTCCGCGAATTCCCGCAACTGACAGATCCGCGCACCGGCCGCAGCCTGATGGAGCGCACTATGATCGTGTGCAACACCAGTTCCATGCCGGTGGCGGCGCGCGAGGCGTCGGTCTATACCGCGGTCACCGTGGCGGAGTATTACCGCCAAATGGGATTGAACGTGCTGTTGCTGGCCGATTCCACCTCGCGCTGGGCGCAGGCCTTGCGCGAGATGTCCGGGCGCCTGGAGGAAATTCCCGGCGAGGAAGCTTTCCCGGCCTACCTGGAATCCGTCATTGCCTCCTTTTACGAGCGCGGCGGCGTGGTTAAACTGCGGGATGGCCGTGTCGGTTCGGTCACGATTGGCGGCACGGTCAGCCCGGCGGGCGGCAATTTCGAGGAGCCGGTCACCCAGAGCACGCTCAAGGTGGTGGGCGCATTTCACGGCTTGTCCCGCGCCCGATCCGATGCAAGGCGCTACCCGGCGATTGACCCCCTGGACAGTTGGAGCAAATACCAGGGTTTGGTGCAGGCGGAAAATGTCGTCATGGCCCATCGTTTGCTGCGGCAGGGCAACGAGGTCAACCAGATGATGAAGGTGGTGGGCGAGGAAGGCACATCGCTTGCGGATTTCCTGTTATACCTGAAAGCCGAATACCTGGATGCCGCCTACCTGCAACAGGACGCCTACCACGAAGTGGACGGAGCGTCGTCCGCCGAGCGCCAGCAATACGTTTTTAACATCCTGGTGAAAATCCTGAAAACCAAAATGAAATTCGACGACAAGGATGCCGCCCGCCAATTCTTCAGCCGGCTGACCCAGTCCACCAAGGATTGGAACCGCGTGGGCATGCAGGAGGACAAGGAGGAATTCAAGCGGCTGGAAGGGCAGATCACCCAAATGCTCGCGGAGGTTACGGATTATGCATAAGATTTATCACCGCATCGAACAGATCGCGGGCAGTGTCATCGTGGTGCAGGCGGAAAACGTAAGCTACCATGAACTGGCGGAAGTTGCTTCCACCCGGGGCGCTTCCCTGGCGCAGGTCATCCGGCTGGAAGGCGGGCGGGTATACCTGCAGGTCTTCGCCGGCAGCCGCGGTATAGCCACCGACGCCCAGGTGCGTTTCCTGGGGCGCACAATGCAGGTGGCGTTTTCCGATGCGCTGCTCGGCCGGGTGTTCACCGGCAGCGGCCAGCCGCGCGACAAGGGTCCGGCCATCACGGAAAACCTGATTCCGATCGGCGGGCCGTCGGTCAATCCCGCCAAGCGCATCATCCCCCGCAACATGGTGCGCACAGGTATTCCCATGATTGATGTTTTCAACACCCTGGTGGAATCGCAGAAACTCCCGATTTTTTCCGTCGCCGGGGAGCCTTACAACAATCTCCTTGCGCGGATTGCCCTGCAGGCGGAAGTGGACGTGATCATCCTGGGCGGCATGGGGCTGAAGCATGACGACTACCTGTTCTTCCGCGATATTCTCGAGGAAAACGGCGCGCTTTCGCGGTCGGTGCTCTTTATCCATACCGCCGCCGATCCGACTGTGGAGTGTCAACTGGTGCCGGATATTGCCCTGGCCGTGGCCGAGCAATTCGCCCTCCAGGGCAAGCGTGTGCTGGCGCTGCTGACCGACATGACGAATTTCGCCGATGCGCTGAAGGAAATCGCCATCACCATGGAGCAGGTGCCGTCCAACCGCGGCTATCCCGGGGATCTTTACAGCCAGCTGGCGGCGCGGTACGAGAAGGCGGTGGATTTCGAAGGCGCCGGCTCGATCACGGTGCTGGCGGTCACCACCATGCCCGGCGACGATGTGACGCACCCCGTGCCGGACAACACCGGTTACATTACCGAGGGCCAGTTCTATCTGCGCAACGGACGCATTGAGCCGTTCGGCTCGCTGAGCCGCTTGAAACAACTCGTCAATCAACGCACCCGCGATGATCATCGCACGGTCATGAATACCATGATCCAGCTTTACGCGGCATTCAAGGAAACGCTGGAAAAGCGCGCGATGGGGTTCCGGATGAGCGCCTGGGACAATAAGCTGCTCGAGTACGGCGACCGCTTCGAAAAGGAATTGATGGACTTGAGCGTAAACATTCCGCTGGAACAGGCGCTGGACCGCGGCTGGCGCATCATGGCCGATTGCTTTGATCCGGAAGAAACCGGAATTCCGAGCAAGTTGATTGAACAATTCTGGCCGAAGGGGAAATCCGGCAAGCCCGACGCCCGGCCGGAAACGGTGGCGGACGCCGCGGTTCCCGGGCAAGCCGGTTGACTTCGGGCGATCAATGTTTGCCCTGTGAGATATGCCCAAGCTTAAATACACGAAAAACGAACTCAAGGCCCAGCGCGACGGATTGATCCGGTTCGAGCGGTACCTGCCGACCCTGCTGCTGAAGAAACAGCAGTTGCAGGTGGAAGTCCGGCAGTTGGAAGCGCGCCTGGCGGCGAAGGCGGAGGAAGCCCGGCAATTGGAAAAATCCATGCGCGCCTGGATAAAATTGTTTGCCGAGCCGTTTGATTTCGCCGCGCATTTGCAGGTGCAGGAAGTGCGCCGCGCGTCCGGCAATATCGCCGGGGTCAACATCCCGGTTTTGCAGGAGGTGGTGTTCCGGCGCGCGCTGCCGGATCTGCTGGATACGCCGGCCTGGGTGGACGATGCGCTGGATGCCCTGGAGCGGATGCTGCGCCTGCGCGCGGAACGCCGGGTGCTGGAGGAACAGATGCAATTGCTTTCGGATGAATTGCGGGTTACCAGTCAGCGGGTGAATTTGTTTGAAAAAGTCAAAATTCCGGAAGCCCGGAACAATATCCGGATTATCCGTATTTTCCTGGGCGACCAGCAGACGGCGGCGGTGGCCCGGTCGAAGATCGCCAAGAACAAATCGGTGGAAAAGGTGCGCTCGGCATGATCGTCAAAATGAACAAAGTCAGCATCCTTTGCCTGGACGCCGACCGCGAATCGGCTTTGCGCGAATTGCGCGGGTTGGGTGTGTTGCACCTGGAACATGTCCGCCCGCCCGAAGGACGGGACCTGGAACAGGCCCGCGAGCGGTTGCAGCACGCCCGGCGCGTGCTGGAAGCCTTGCCGGCCAAGCCATCATCCGGCGCGCCGGCCCCGGCCGTTCCGCGTTCCGCCGCGCAATTGCTGGAGGATATCTGGAAACTGGTCGCGCAGCGCAAGGAACTTGGCGAAAAAATCGAGGATTTGCGCCGCGAATGCCGCCGCCTCGAGCCGTTCGGCTCTTTTGATCCACGCGTCCTTGCCGCCCTGGATGGACAGGGCGTCTACGTGCGCCTGTATCAGGCCGGGCCCGCGCAGCCGCTGCCGGCGCCGGATGGCGTCCTGGTGCAGGTTTTGCACAGCGACAAAACCGGAACGTACTTTGCCGTAATCTCCCGGACGCCACTGGAAGTCGCGGCGCAGGCCGTGCGCTTGCCGGAGGTTTCCCTGGCGGAACTGCGGCAGCGGCTGGCGCAGGCGGAAACCGGTTTGCGGGAGGTGGAAACCCGCATCGCCGGGGCCGCCCGCGAACGCGCGGCAATCGAGGCGCATGCCGCGGCCCTGGAAGACGACGTGGTCTGGATGGAAGCGCGCGCCGGCATGGGCGTTCAGGGACGGGTGCTTTACCTGAGCGGATACGCCCCGGAGGAAGCCGCGCCCGGCTTGCGCGCCGCCGCCAAACAACACGGCTGGGGCATCCTGCTGGCGGAGCCGGAGGAAGATGACGCTGTGCCGACGCTCGTGCGCAACCCGCGCTGGGTCAAGCCGATCCGGGCGGTGTTCGACATGATCGGCATTCTGCCGGGTTACAAGGAAGTGGATATCAGCGTGTCGTTCCTGTTTTTCCTGAGCCTGTTTTTCGCCATGCTGGTCGGCGACGCCGGTTATGGCCTGCTGTTCCTCGGCCTGGCCTGGCTGGCCCGGCGCAAATTTCCGTCGTTGCCCGGCCATTACCTGCGCCTGCTGCAGATCATGAGCGTTTGCACCGTCGTCTGGGGTGCGCTTACCGGGGTTTATTTCGGGATGCAGCCGCCCGCCCTGGCCCGCTTGTCAGTTCCCTGGCTGAAGCACGATGCAAATGTCATGCTGCTGTGCTTTGTCATCGGCGCCGTGCATTTGACGGTGGCGCATCTCTGGAACGTGGCGCGGATGTGGAATTCCCCGCGGGCGCTGGCCCAGGCGGGGTGGATTTGCACCACCTGGACGATGTTTTTCGCCGCGCGCACCATGGTGCTCGGCCATCCCTTCCCGCCGTTCATGTTCGGCGTGCTGGCCTTGGGCGTAAGCTTGATTGTTCTATTCATGACGCCTGTGAAACTGATCAAGGCCGAATGGTTCAACCATGTAATGCTGCCCTTGAGCCTGGTAAGCAATTTCGTGGATGTGGTTTCCTACCTGCGTCTGTTTGCCGTGGGCGCGGCGTCGCTGTCCGTGGCGTCTTCGTTCAACACGATGGCTCTCAACCTGGGGTGGCCGCAGCCGCTGGCCGGCCTGGCGGGAGCGCTTATTTTGTTCCTGGGGCATCTCGTGAACATCGCGCTGGCGGCGATGGGCGTCATGGTGCACGGGGTGCGGCTGAACACCCTGGAGTTTTCTTCGCATATCGGCATGCAATGGAGCGGAGCGCCTTACCGGCCGTTCGCCCGGCAGACGGCTCCGGCGGCGGATGAGGCGGCCGGCGCCGCGCCGCAATAAGCGATCTGTATGCGAGGTTGCGTGATTTTAACGGGGCGGACGGCAATGGATTGCGGGCAGAAGCTTAACAGCAGGCATAACCATAAGGAGAATTCAAAATGACAGCGGAATTGATGGCGGGGTGGGGAAAGTTTGGCGCGGCTTCGGCCCTGGCGTTTGCGGCAATGGGTTCGGCCCTGGGGATTGGCGCCGCCGGCGCGGCGGCGGTGGGCGCCTGGAAAAAATGTTTTGCCCAGGGCAAGGCCGCGCCGTTCATCCTGATCACTTTCGTCGGCGCGCCGCTATCGCAGACCATTTACGGCATGATCCTGATGAATAACATCGTCGGCGCGCTGGCCGAAAAAGCCGACAATTGGCCGGGCATGGTTGGCGCCGGCGTTTTCGGCGGCATGGCCATGGGCCTCTCCGCCTGGTTCCAGGGCGTAGCCGGCGCCGGCGCCTCCGACGCCCTGGCGGAAACCGGCAAAGGATTCGGCAATTACCTGATGGTGCTGGGTGTGATTGAAACCGTGGCGCTGTTCGTCATGGTCTTCATTTCCGCGGCCATCAAGTAACCGGGGGTGTTCATGATGCGGGCGGGGCGCCGGGTTCGCCGGCGGCTGCCGGCGCCGGGTCGGCATTTCCGGCCGGGGTTGATTCCGGCGCAGGCGCGGCCGCCTGGGGCGCGGGATCGGGTTGCGCCGCCGCCGGCGCGGCCGCTTGTTTGCGCCGGCGCATGAATTCCAGGGCCAGTTTCCGGTAGGCCCTGGCGCCGGGCGAGCGGGAGTCGTAAATCCCCACCGGCTTGCCGAAACTGGGGGCTTCGCTGATGCGGATGTTGCGCGGAATGAGGGTTTCGTAAACATCCGCGCCGAAATGGCGCCGGACTTCTTCGGCCACCTGGGCGGCCAGGCGCGTCCGGCCGTCGAACATGGTCATGACAATGCCTTCGATCTCCAGGTCCGGGTTGGCGCCGCTCTCGCGCAACTGGCGCACCAGCCGGGCGATCATGGACAGCCCTTCGAGCGCCAGGTATTCGCATTGCACGGGAATGATCAGGGCATGCGCCGCGGCCAGGGCGTTGCAGGTCAGGATGCCCAGGGAGGGCGGGCAATCAATCAGGATGTAGCGGTAGGGCCGATCTTCCGCCAGCGGAGCCAGGGCTTCGCGCAGGCGGTGGAGGTAGCGTTCCGAACGCGCGACATCCACCTCCGCCCCGGCCAGATCCATTTCGGACGGAATCATGTCCAGGTGTCCGACCCCGGTCGGCACAATTTTGGCGCGCAGATCCGCTTCGCCCAGCAGCGGCAGGTAAAGGCTGCCGCCGGACTTTTTCTCCAGGCCCAATGCGCTGGTGGCATTGGCCTGGGGATCCAGGTCAATCAAGAGGACTTTTTGCCGGCGCTCCGCCAGCCCGGCTGCCAGGTTGACGGCGGTGGTGGTTTTGCCGACGCCGCCCTTCTGGTTCGCAAAAGCGATAATGCGCATCGGATTAATCATGAATGGTGCATGCGGCGGCGTCCGGCAACCCGGAACCGGTCCCGGCAGCCTCGATCCCATGCAATTTCATCCTTGGGTTTTACTTGGCTTTTAACATCCCGGTCTGGCGCGCGTAGGCGAAAATTCCGCCGGCGGCGATGACCGGTCCGGCATCTCCCAGGGTTTTCAACTGAAAGACCCGGCCACTGGCGAGATGGGTCAGGCGGGTCTGGTTGATGTCCAGTTCCGCCTCGTCGCCGGTGCGGAAATTCCGGCGCAATCCGGGCGCGGCCGCTTCGCAGGGAAACAACTCGCCGGTGGCGATGGCATTGCGGAAGAAAATCCGGGCGTACGATTCCGCCACCACGGCGCGGATGCCGGCGGCGCCCAGGGCGATAGGCGCGTGTTCGCGGGAGGAGCCGCAGCCGAAGTTGCGGCCGGCCAGGATGATGACGTAATCCGTGTTTTCCGCCCCGGGCTGGACCAGCGGCGGGTACTCGGCAGGCAGCCCGCTCAGGGCGTACTGGCCAAGTTTGCGGTATTCCGCGGGAATTGTCGGCACGAGGTTAAGGTACTGGGCGGGGATGATCTGATCGGTGTCAATGTTGTCGCCCACCACGTAAACTTTGCCGCGGATGATGTCTTGAATTTTTTCGCTCATGTCAGTTCCTTTGCCTGAAAGCGTGTCACATGAAATCGCGCGGATCGGTGATCCGTCCGTTAACTGCCGACGCGGCGGCGGTCAGCGGCGAAGCCAGGTAAATCCGCGCATCCTTGGATCCCATGCGGCCGATGAAATTGCGGTTGGTGGTGCTGATGACCGTTTCCCGTCCGCGGGTACGGCCGAAAGTGTCCTCCGGTCCGCCCAGGCAGGCGGCGCAGGATGGCGGGGCGATATCCAGGCAGCCGGCATCATGGAAAATTTCCGCCAGCGTCCGGTTTTTAATCTTGCGGGTGTGCAAACCTGCCGCCACCTCGGCCGTGGCCGGCACGAGGAATGTGTCAATCTGCACCCGGCGGCCATGCAGGATGCGGGCGGCGGCGGTGAAATCCGCCAGTTTGCCGCCCGTGCAGGACCCGATGTAGGCGCGGTCCAGCTTGACATCCCCCAGGTCGGCCGCCGGGGCGTATTGGTCCGGCGCATGCGGCCGGGCAACGCAGGGCACGAAATCCGCCAGGTCGTATCGCAACTGCCTGGCATAGCGGGCGTCCGGATCGCTGTAAACGGGGGTAAAAGGTTTCCGCGTCCGCTCCCGCACGTATTGCAGCGTGAGTTCATTGGGGGCCATGATGCCGTTTTTGCCGCCGGCTTCGATCGCCATGTTGCAGATTGTCATGCGCTCCTCGACTTCCAGGGCTTCAATCGCCGGGCCGTCGAATTCCATGGCGCAATAGGTGGCGCCTTCAAACCCTATGTCGCCGATGATGCGCAGGATGATGTCCTTGCCCATGATGTAATCCGGGCGCTTGCCGGCGATAGTAAAACGCAGGGTTTCCGGGACCTTGATCAGCAGTTTGCCGGCGCCCATGACAAAGCCGGCGTCGGTATTGCCGATGCCGGTGGCGAAGGCGCCGAGAGCGCCATGCGTGCAGGTATGCGAGTCGGTGCCGAAGATCACTTCGCCCGGCCGCACATGCCC
>CAYXEK010000017.1:6567-43444 GCA_964463985.1 uncultured Verrucomicrobiota bacterium | reverse complement strand
GCGTGCAGGTATGCGAGTCGGTGCCGAAGATCACTTCGCCCGGCCGCACATGCCCCGCTTCCGGCAGCGCGACATGGCAGACCCCGCGGTAACGCGGGGTGCCGGGATCGTAATAATACGGCAGTTTCTGGCGCGCGGCAAAGTCGCGCAGCAATTCCACGTTGCGCCGTGCTTTTTCATCCTTGGTGAAGATGTAATGATCCGGCAGGATCACCACTTTTTCCGGGTCCCAGACCCGCGCGTCTTCGCCAAATTCGCGTTGGAAAATGCCGATAGTGCCTGGGCCGCAAATGTCATGGGTCAACAGGATATCGGCCTTTACCCAGATGTTTTCGCCTGGCGCCACCGCCGGCCGACCGGCCGCCCGCGCCAGGATTTTTTCCGTCATTGTCATGCCCATGTTGCTAATCCCTTCTTCTGGCAAAGCGCTGAAATATGCGGCCAATATACAAATCCAGCGCGGCGGGTCAAGCCGTAAACGCATGTAAATTTTGCGTCTTTGATTGCCGCGCCGTTTTTGTTGCCTTTTGGCGGGCGAATTGTTACCCTTTTCCAGGGTGGCATGGGCGTTCCGGGCGCGCCCTGCCCCCGCGGGGCTTGCGCCTTGCAAGGCAGAAGTGTTCGCCCCCGTAGCTCAGCCGGACAGAGCATCGGATTTCTAATCCGACGGCCGCAGGTTCGAGTCCTGCCGGGGGCGCCGGGGATGCGGGAGATTAAACATGGCGGCCCTGTCCGGCCGCTGCTGGAGGAGTTTTATGCTGAACTGCAAATGGTTGGCGCTTTTGGCGGCCGGCGCGGTTTGCGTCTGGCCGGGCATGCCCGCGGCCGGCGAGCCGGCGGCCGCGCCGTTGGCGGAACTGGCGGACCAGACTGCGGCGAATCTGCGGCGGATGGAACAAGCGTCGCAGGCGCTGCTGGACGAACTGCGCGGAGTGATGCAGGAGGCGGAATTGCTGGGCAGGCAAATCCGGTTGGAACAGGCGCGCGCCGAAAACAACCGCGATGCGCGGGACAAACTGTCCGGCGCGGCAGCCGCGCGCGCAGGGGAACTGGATGAATTGCTTGCCCGGGTGGGCGCCCTGGCCGACAAGCTGGAAAATTCCGCGCAGCAGGCCGGCCGGACACGCGCCTTGCACAGCCAATTGGCGGAGTTGCAGCAGACGCGCAAGGAGTCGGAACGCCAACTGGCGGAATTGCACGCCGCGCGGGCGGAGCAGGAGCAGCGCATACGCGACGCGCGGAAGCGTTTGCGAGAGTTGGAGCAGCAGCAGCGCGACTTTGACAGCCAGGCGGGCGATGCCCGCGCTGTTCAGGCGGAACTTGATAAAATACGTTCCGACCGTGAAACCCGTTTGCGTGAGTTGGAACAGGCGGCCGCCGCCGCCGATGCCATGGAAAATAACGCGCTGCAACTGGAAACCCGGCTGGCGGAAATGCGCGCCGGTCTGGCGGAAGAAAACACCGAACAGGCCGCCCTGTTGAAAATGCGCAAGCACCTTGAAGAATTGCGCGCGGCCGGAGCGGAACTGGAAAAACGCCAGGCGGAACTTGCCGCCCGGCGCAAGGCGTCAGAAAAACGCCAGGCGGATTTGGTCGGGATGCTGGAGGAATTGCGCCGCCGCCAGCAAGCGCTTGTCGCCTTGCGCGCCGAAAGCGAACAATTGCGGCGCCAGACGGCGGAATTGTCCAAGCGCCATGACGGCCTGGCGAGGGGCGCGGCGGAACAGGAGCAATTGGCGGCGGAGCGGACGCGCCAGGCGGAAGCGCTGCAAACTGAACTTGACAATGGCGTAAAGCAATTGGCCGAGAGCGAACGCCAGTTCCGTGATTTCGATAAATTGCGCCAGGAACTGGAAGCGGCCCAAGCCGCCCAGGCCGCCGGCCAAAAGGATTTGGACCGGGCCGTTGCCGAAGCGGCGGCGGCGGCGGACCATGTGCGCCGGCTTGAAGAACGGCTGAAGGAAATGCGCGCCGGACTGTCGGCCGTCGAGGAACAAAGCGCCGCCGGCCAGGCAACGCGCCAGCGCATGGTGGAATTGAACAAAGAACGCGCCGGCATGGAAAAACGCCTGAAAACCCTGGCCGATGAGCGCGCCGGGTTGGAGAAACGCCGGGCATCCCTGGAAGATCAACTGGAAGCAATGCGCGGAAGTTTGGCGCAGTTGGAGGCCGACAAGGCTGCCAACGCCAATCTTCGCCGGCAGGCGGCAGATTTGGCGCGGGAGACCATGGCGCTGGAAAAATCCGCCGCCGAAGAGGCGGCGCGCGTGCAGGAGCGAACGCTCCAGGTGCAAGCACTGCAGGCGGAATTGAAGGAGGCCAAAGCCAGGCAGTCGGAGTTGGAAAAGCAATTGCGCGCCGGGCGGCATGCCGGCCGCGATCTGGAAAAAGCGCGCGGACGGCACGAGTCCGCCGAAGCCCGCCGTCAGGCGGCTGCGGCCCAGTGGGAGGAACTGGGCCGGCAAACCGCGGGATTGCAGGAGAAAGTTGATGCAATGCGCGCCGAGGCCGGCGCCGTGGCCGAACAGCTTGGCGCCCGTGAGGCGCTGCAGAAAGAGTTGGCCCGACTGGAGCAATCCAGCGGCGTCCTGGAAGCGCGCGCAGATTCCGCAGCTCGGGAACAGGAGACAGCGCGGGCGGAAATACAGAAACTTGATCAACAAGCCGCCGTGCTGTCGGATATCCTCCGGGAATTGAGCGCCCAGACGGTTCAACTGCGGGGGGTTCGGGAGGAATTGTCCCGGGAAAAACAACAACGGGCAAGCTTGGAAGAACAACTGCGCGGCGGCGCCGCGCAGTTGTCCGACGCCGATAAATTGAAGGCAGCCGAAGCCCGATTGCTTGCGGAAGCTCGCCGTGTTGTCGGAACCGAGGACTCTCCCGCAGGCGCCGTGCGCCGGCCGGCGGACGAAGCTTACCGCGCCGGCATTCAAGCGTGGGATGCCGGCGACGTGGATGGCGCAATTGCGGCATTCCAGCAGACGCTGCGCCATGACCGGAATTACACCGGGGCATATTATAATCTGGGCGTGGCTTATGCCCGCAAGGGCGACCGCCAACAGGCGGCGCAGTATGCATACCAGGCCGGCTTGCTGTATCTGGGGCAGGGAAACCGCTCCCAGGCCTTGCGGATGCTGGTTTTTCTTCAAAACGTAAATCCGGATTCGCCTCTGATTCAGGCATTGCGCCGGGCCATGGGCGAAGCCGCGGAATAGGCCGCGGCCGGCGCCTGGCGGGCGGCAAGCAGTTTTGCGGCCGGCCGAATTTTATCTTGAATCCGGCTTGTATTTTTGGGGCAATTCTTGTATTTTGATCATACGGGCAGGTGTGAATTGACAGGTGTTTGAAAATCCAGAGGGAGATGGTATATGAAAATTACTCGGCATGTTGCCGTTGAACTTTCCGGCCGCTTCCGCCGCCGGCGCGCCGCTTTCCGCCGTTTGGCATGGCTCTCGGCCGCGGTTTTATGTTGGTGGGCCTGGAGCGCTTCGGCGCTGCCGTCGCTTCTGGTTAACCCGTCGGAAATCAACACGGAAGCATCCGCGGGCTATAATGCCGCGCCCGCTGAATTGAACATCGCCAACAACGGGTTTCCTCCCGGCGAAGCCATGCCGTATCAGATTGCCGTGCAAACGCTGGATGGCGGGAACTGGCTTTCCGTGTCGCCCACCAGCGGCGTCAGCTATGGCGAAACCATCACCCACGTTGTTTCCTTCAACAGCAGCAATCTGCCCGGCAATACTTACAAGGGGTGGTTTACCATCACCGCCCCGGGCGCCGCCGGCAGTCCCGTCCAGGCAAACGTCAACCTGCGGGTCAATCATACTCCCGTGCCGGGATGGGATGTGGGGCTGGTTGAGCCGGGCCTGAATGTCCAGGTCAACGAGGGCGAATCGGTGCCCGACCGCGAATTCCAGGTCTGGAACAAAAGCGCCGTTCCGGTCGGCCGCATGCGGTATGAAATCAACCTTTCGGACGACTTGCGCCTGTGGATCGCCGCGGTGACTCCGGCCAGCGGCGTCAGCAGCGGCGAATTGCACCGCGTGACGGTGCAATACGACGTTGCCGGCCTGAGCGCGGGAATTTACGGCGGCACGCTGACGGTGCGCTGCTTTGACGATTGGAACGGGTCCCCCGTCGGGGAGCTTTCCACCAACCTGGAATTGCGCGTGATCGGCCGCGCGGCTTTGGCCGTGGAAGCCGACCAACTGACCGCGGACGTTTTGCAGCAGTTGTCCCAGACGAACGTGCTGCGCATCCGGAACGCCGCCGGCGCGCCGCGCCGCGTAATGCGCTACAGCATTGACACCGATGCTGCCTGGCTGCGGTTCGAGCCTGAAACCGGCGTGGTGCAGGATGGCACCGCGGCGGTCAGCGTCGTGTTTTCCGCCGGCGCCCTGCCGCCCGGCAGTTACTCCAGCGAGTTTACCGTGGACGCCTGGGATGAAGACGGCGGGACCCGCGCCATCAATGCGCCGATGACCCTGACAGCCAGCATGACCGTCGCCAGCCGGGCGCCGCTGAATTACGAGCCGCCGGAAGTCCTGGGCATCCCCAATATCGGGCGGATGCTGCTGGCGCGCCCTGGCTTGTGGCGCAACATGGAACGCCTGGGCTTTGAATACCAGTGGGAACGCGCGGATACGCCTTCCGGCGGCGGGCAGGTGGTGGCGCGCAGTTGGTCCACGGAGGCGGATTACCTGGTGACCTCCGCCGATCGGGGAAAATATCTGCGGGTCAAGGTGCGCGCTACGGACGCATATCCCACCCCCCTGCAAACCACGGCCGTCAGCGCTTACCGTTCCGGCAAAATCGTTGCGACTCCGGGCGACTTTGACGGCGACGGACGGGCTGATTTGTGGTTTTACAATCCCGCCGACGGCTATTGGTACGGTTATTTGTCCAGCGGTTTTTACGGCAGGTATTTTTTCGGCGCGCCGGGCATGAATCTGACGCCGGTGCCCGGAGATTACGACGGCAACGGCTATCTGGACTTGTGCTTATATGATCAGGCCGGCGGCGCCTGGCACGCCATGCTGCTGCCGCAGGAACAATACGTCTCGGCCGTGTTCGGAAGGCCGGATGCGGTTCCCGTGCCGGGCGATTACAATGCCGACGGCATGACTGATCCGGCGGTTTACTGGGCAGCCGGCGGACGCTGGTACATCGGCAACGTGCCTGCCTGGACCGTGCAGGAAGTGGCCTTCGGCGGGCCAGGGAAACAAGGCGTGCCGGGCGATTACGACGGGGATGGCCGGACGGATATTGCGGTTTATGATGCCGCCGCGGGCAAGTGGACGGTGCGCGGATCGCGCGACGGCGTATGGGAAGAAACGCTTGGCGGTCTGGACGCCATGCCGGCCGCCGGCGATTATGACGCCGACGGCAAGCTGGACGTCGCGGTTTACTGGCCGGATGTGAATTTGTGGCAGATGCGCTTCAGCGGCAACGGCCAACTGCGCGAGGCGGAATTCGGCGTCAGTTCCGGCGCCGGAATGCCGTTGCCGGGATATTATGACAATGATCCATTCTGCGATCCCGGCCAGGTCGAAGTGGACGGCGATTTCATTGTCTGGTGCGTGGAATTGTCGAGCTTGACTAATTTCAATATTCCATACCGCGGCCAGACGTATCAACTCAGCACCGGCGCCTGGCGGGTGAGCTGGTAGCGGCCGGCCGGGCGGCTTTCAGGGCGCGCGGCGCCAGGGCGGCGGGCGGCGCGCCGCCGGCGCGCCCGGGCCAGGCGGGCGCGGCGGACACAAATACGGCGCCGGGATGGAGCCAGAGCAGAACGTGGAAAGCGCTGCCGGAGAGTATTTCTGGTAAAGCAATTGCCCGTCCAGGAACAGGCTGACAATGACCCCCAGCAGTTCCTTGCCCTGCATGCTGCTGGAAGTGTGCCCCGCCAGGTTGCTGCCTTGAAACTCGGCCTTGTACAGTTTGATGCCCATGCCGTCGAACACCAGCGTCTGGCCTTTGGGCGTCCGCACCAGCGGGATGTGTTCCACGGCTTCCCGTGCAATTGTGTCTTTGTCCGCCAGGGCCTGGCTGAAATATTCCACTACCATCACCGTGCCTATTTCCACCGGCTTGTTGCGTGCGGCCAGCGTGAAACGAGGAATGTAATGCGTAAAACCGCGCTCGCTTTTGCCGGACCAGTGCAAGCCGTCATGCTTGGTTTTCTGGACTTCGCTGTCCAGGTAAATCTGCGCCTGCAGGCTGTAGTCCATGACCGTCAGCCGGTTGGCGCAGGGGCTGAGCGTCAGCCGCAGCGTGTTTAAAGCCTTGGCCGCCAGCGCCGGTTCCTTGCCTGGATCGTAAAAAACATAGCGGTGCCCGGTGTTTTCCGAAATCAATTCCAGGTTTTGCGCTGCGGCCGGCGCGACCCGGCCGGCCAGCACTGCCGCCATCAGCGCGATACAAGAATGCTTGATCATAACATCATCTCCGGTATTATATCCAGGGTTGAATACCACTTTTACTTTAAACTACAGCACCTGCCCGTAAAAACAAGAAAAATATGATGGCAGTCGCCGCAGTTCAAGGGGCAGCGCAAGTGCAGGCAACAAGTGAAAGCGCAGTCAGCCCGCAATCGGGAGGAGACTTAACTGAAACCCATGGGCAAAAAAACGGCATCTTCAAATCCCCCGGCGGCGGCGCAGGCGCGCGCCGCGCAATTGCGGGAATTGCTGGCGCGGCATGACCGGCTCTATTATATAGAGAATCGCCCGGAGATCAGCGACTACGATTACGATCAATTGCATCGCGAGTTGGCGGATATTGAGCAGCGTTACCCGGCGCTGCAGACTCCTGATTCCCCGACGCAGAGGGTGGGCGGCGCTGCGCTGCCGGCGTTCCGCCCCGTGCGGCATCGCCGTCCGATGCTGAGCCTGGCCAATACTTACAGCCGCGATGAGTTGGGGGATTTTTGCGGCCGTTTGGAACGACTGCTTCCCGAAGGCGGCTACTCGTTCGTGGTGGAACCGAAAATTGACGGCGTGGCGGTTGCGCTCCGTTATGAACACGGCCTGCTGACGCTCGGCAGCAGCCGGGGCAACGGCGAGGTGGGCGACGATATTACCGCCAATCTCCGGACAATCCGCAGCATCCCCCTGCGGCTGGCGGCGGACCGCCCGCCGGCGTTATTGGAAGTGCGCGGAGAAGTTTACCTGCCGCGGGCGGAGTTTGCCGCGTTAAACCGCGCGCGCGCCGCTGCCGGCGAGCCGGAGTTTGCCAATCCGCGCAATGCCGCCGCCGGCTCGCTCAAGTTGCTGGATGCGCGCCAGGTGGCCGCGCGTCCGCTGGCGGCCATCTTTTACGGCTGCGGCGAAACATCCGGCCTGGCCTTGCGGGAACATGCGCATTTGCTGCGTTACCTGCGGGCGGCAGGATTGCCGACTCCTCCGCGTTACTGGGAGTGCCCGGATTTGCCGGCATTGCTGGCCGCCATTGACGCCTTGCAATCTGTGCGCGCCGAGTTTCCGTTTGATACGGACGGCGCGGTGATCAAACTCAACCAGCTTGATCTCTATGAACGTCTGGGTGTGACGGCCAAAAGTCCGCGCTGGGCTGTGGCATACAAGTATGCCCCCAGCCGGGCCGTCACCCGCCTGCGCGGCATTACGTTACAGGTGGGGCGCACGGGCGCATTGACGCCGGTAGCGGAATTGGAACCGGTGTCCCTGGCGGGTTCGACCATTGAGCGCGCCACCCTCCACAATGCCGATGAAATCGCCCGGCGCGACATCCGCGCCGGCGATCTGGTGACTGTGGAAAAGGCCGGCGACGTGATTCCCGCGGTCACCGCCGTGGATACGGCGGCGCGTACCGGCGCGGAAAAGCCGTTTGTCATGCCGGACAATTGCCCCGCATGCGGCGGCCCCCTCAACCGCCGCCCCGGTGAAATCGCCTGGCGCTGCGAAAATTTGCATTGCCCGGCCCAGGTGAAGCGCTGGATCATGCATTTCGCCGGGCGCGATGCCATGGATATTGAAAATCTGGGTGAAGTCCTGGCAGACCAGCTGGTTGACCGGGGGCTGGTGAAAGACCCGGTGGATTTGTACCAACTGACGGCCCAGTCCCTGGCCGGCCTGGAACGCCTGGGATCCAAATCGGCGGACAACCTGCTGGCGGGCATTGCGGCATCGAAGCGTCGGCCGTTGAGCAATTTGATTTTTGCCCTTGGAATCCGTCATGTGGGACTTGGGATGGCCCGGGTGCTGGAGCAGCATTTCGACAGTTTGGACGCCTTGGCCCGGGCCGACCCGCGGCAGTTGGAGGAAATCCGCGATATCGGTCCGGTGGCCGCGGCCAGCATTGTTGAGTATTTCGCGGCGCCGCGGACCGCCAGCCTGATCCGGCGTCTGCATGAGGCGGGAGTAAACCTGCGGCGTCTGCCGGGGGCATTGACCGCCGATCGCCGTTTTGCCGGAAGATCTTTTGTCCTGACCGGCGCCCTGGCGCGCATGCCGCGGGCGCAGGCGGAAGCCGAAATCCGCCGCCGCGGCGGGCGCGTGACATCATCCGTATCATCCAAAACGGACTATGCCGTGGCCGGCGCCGATCCGGGATCGAAACTCGAGCGCGCTTTGAAGCTGGGAGTGGCGGTGTTGTCGGAAGATGATTTTGCCGCCATGCTGTCGGACAGCTCCGCTGCGGCGCCCGACGCCGCCGCCACCCCGGCCATGGAGCCGCCCGATTTGCGCCGGCCGGGAGAATTGCCGTTATGATGACTTTCGAATACCGCGGCTTGGATGCCGCCGGGCAGAATTGCCGGGGGCTGTTGGAGGCGGCGGATGTGAAGCAGGCGCGTTCGGAATTGCTGCGCCGTGGTGTTTTGGCTGAAAAAATTGTCCCGGTATCCGGCCATGGGAATGCCCGCCGTTATTGCAACACGGCGGCGCGCGCCCTGCTTTACCGGGAATTGGCTTTATTGCTGCAGGCCGGCTTGCCGCTGGTGGAAGCGCTGGAAGTCATGTTACGCGCGCCCGACCTGCAGCGGGAACGCCCGGCGATAGCGGAGGTGCGCGACCGCGTTAAAGGCGGCGAAGCCCTGGCGCAGGCCGCTTCGGCGTGGCGCGCGGAAGCCGGCGAATGCGCGTTGCTGGCGGCTGGTGAACGCGCCGCCGCCCTGGCGGATGTATTGGAACGACTGGCCAGGTTGCTTGACGATCAGCGTCATTGGCGCGAAAGCGCGTTGACGGCTTTGCTTTACCCGGCGGTGGTTGCCGGTCTGGCCGCGTTGATTACCGTCGGATTGCTGGGGGTAGCCTTGCCGCGCTTCGGCCGCTTGATGGCTGAAGCGCGGATTGAATTGCCGGCCTTGACCCGCGCCATGCTGCGGGCGGGCGATGCGGTTATGGTGGCTGCGCCATTGCTGGTTTTGGCGGTGGGGCTGGCGTATTGGCTGTGGCGGCGCCGCCTGCGGGCCGACCCCGCCGCCGCCCGCCGCTGGGAAGGACGTCTGCTTGCCTGGCCGATCATCGGCACCAGCCGTTCCTGCATGGCTGCTTTGCGTTTCACGCGCACGCTGCAAATGCTGCTGTCCGGCGGAGTGCCGCTGGTTGAAGCCCTGCCGCTGGCGGGCGAGTCCACCGGCAATCGCTGGCTGGCGGAACAGGTGCGCGCAGCCGCCGAAGATTTGCGCCACGGGGCCAGCCTGGCGGCGGTGCTGGAACGCATTCCGCCGTTGGGCAGCCTGCTGGGCGGATGGATCGGCGTGGGCGAGTCCGGCGGCATCCTGGAACGCGTTTTGGAAAATGCCGGCGAACGCCTGCAGCGCCGCTGGGAGCGGATCACGGCGCGCCGGCTCGCCCTGTTGGAGCCGGCCCTCATCCTGGCAGTGGGCGTGGTGGTGCTGTTGACGGCGTTAGCCGTGCTGCTGCCGATTATGCGCCTGAACCAGTTAATACAGTGATCTGGCTGCCGGATATAGGTTCCGCGCGCCCGGCGTTGCGCCGCGCAGCGCGGCGGCGGGGAGACGGATTCCCGCAACAGGCCATCGCGGAGGCTGGCGCGGCTGAGCCGCAGACGCTTGATGCGCAAATCCCGCAGGATGACCGCTAGGATCGCCAGGCCGGCGAGGATGATATCCGCGCGCCCGGCGTACATGCCGGGCAGGGCGCGGCGCTGCGCCAGGGGAAGCCGGCGCATCAGTTCCGCCATCCGTTCCACCGAGCGCGGAGCAATCACCGGCTCAAGATAAGCCGGCGCCGGATGCCGGGCCGTCAGCAAAGCCGCGATGGCGCCGGCAGTGCCGGCAACTCCAACGGCCGACACGGCGCCATGGCGGAGCAGGGCGGCCAGCCGCGCGCCGGCAACCCGCCGCGCATAATGCTGCATCTGGCGGTAAAGAGCGGCCGGCACCGGCCCGGCGCCCATGGATTGCGGATACAGTTCCGACAGACGGACGGCGCCCAGCGGCAACGAAAGGGCGGCGAATATCCGGCGGGATGTGCCGATGATCAATTCGGTGCTGCCGCCCCCTATGTCCAGCATCAGGGTCGGGGGTTCTTCCGCGGGAATGGAATCCGCCAGGGCGCGGTAAACCAAGCGGGCTTCACGGCTGCCGCCGATGGTTTGCAGCGGGACTCCGGCCGCGGCGCGGAACCGTTCCTGGAATTCCGCGCGGTTGACGGCGTCGCGCACGGCGGCGGTGGCGACGGCGGTGATGGGCGCGCGGAGCCGGCGCGCGTCCGATGCCAGCCGGCGCGCGGCGTCCAGCGCCCGGCGCATGCCCGCCTCGCCCAGCCGCCGGCCATGCGCGCCGGCGCCCAGGCGGGTGACAATCCGGCGTTCGGCCAGCAGACCAGGCGGCCGGCGCGGACTGATGTCGTAAACCGACAGGCGCGCGGCATTGGTGCCCAGGTCCAGGAATGCCCGGCGGCGGGAGCGGCCGTGCGCGTATTTTTCATTCATTGCGATAAGTCTTTTTTTCAGGAGCGTTTTTTTTGCTTGCCGGCGGCCTGCTCAAAATCCAGCCCATGCGCGAACATCCGCGCGAAAGATTCCGGCAGGCGGCGTCGCCGCAGGGCTTGCAGGGTATGCGCCAAGTCGTATGCTACGCGGTAGTGCCGGATGCGCATCCGCCGCGGCGATATTTCAAGCATGGCGTAACATGCCCGGCGGTCGCCGTCATCCGGCCGGCCCACGCTGCCGGTATTGACAATCCATACGCCGGCGGTTTTCTGTTTGAAGGGGCGATGGGCATGGCCGCATACCAGCAGTTCCGCCCGCGCGGCGCGCGCCACTGCGCGCAGGCGCGGCGCGGGCGTATCGCCGTCAAGGTATTCCTTGATGGAAAACGGGCTGCCGTGCGTCAGCAGGATGCGACGTCCGCCCCGGCGCAGGCGGCGTTGCCGGGGCAGGCTTGCCAGAAACGCCAGGTTGGCGGCAGTCAGTTGCCGGCGCGTCCAGGCAAAGGCCATGTGCTTTTCCGGGCGCCGGCCGGGCGGCGTCGCCCGGCGGGCGGCGCGCAAGGTCTTGATGTCGCAGTTTCCGGCAATGCTCAAAATCCGCGCCTGGCGCAGAAGTTGCAACACTTCCCCGGGAAATGGTCCGTACCCGACGGAGTCCCCGACATTCCAGATTTCGGTTGCCTTGCGGCGGGCGGCATGTTGCAGGACGGCCTGGAGCGCCGCCAGGTTGGCATGAATATCGCCGATGAGCGCAATCTTAATGATGTCATTCATACAATGCAGCAGCATGCGATCCCAGGCGCAATGCGTTCGGCCGCCGCAAACTGTTGCGCCTTTCCTCCGGCAATTGTGCGTGACTCATCCGGCGGCATGGGCCGAGCGTTGCCGCGCCAGTTGCATCAACGCCTCGTGCGTGCCGGAATCCGCCTGGCCGGGGAGAGGAGTTGCCCGGCGGTAAGCGCCGTCCGGCTGCAAGAACCACGACTGGCGGCGGTCGCGCAAGATGACTTGGAGGATTTCCCAGCATTGCCGGCGCAGGTTTCCGTCTTCGATCGGCGCGACCACCTCGACGCGCGCCAGCAGGTTGCGATACATCCAATCAGCCGAGCCGATGTAAAAATCGCCATCTTCCGGTTCGGCCGCGCCGCCGCGGAAGTAAAAAATCCGGGAGTGTTCCAGGAACCGGCCGATGATCGAAACCACCCGGATATTTTCGCTCAAGCCCGGCCGCCCGGGAATCAGGCAGCAAAATCCGCGCACGATCAAGTCAATTTCAACTCCCGCCTGTGAAGCTTCGTACAGCGCCCGGCAGATGACATCATCTTCCAGGCTGTTCATTTTTGCGATAATGCGCGCCGGCCGGCCGGCCTTCAGGATCTCGGCTTCGCGCCGGATCAATTCCAGAAACCGGTCGCGCATGTTGACCGGCGCCACCATCAGCCGCTGGTAGGCGCAATTCACCGAGCGGCCGGTGAGGTGATTGAAAAGCGACACCAGGTCGGCCGTGATGTCGGCGCGGCAGGTCAGCAGGCTGAGATCGGTGTAGAGACGGGCGGTTTGCGTGTGGTAATTGCCGGTGCCGATATGGGCGTAGCAGCGGATGCCGCCGGGTTCATCGCGGATCACCAGCGCGATTTTGGCATGCGTCTTCAACCCGACGATGCCGTACACCACGTGGATGCCGGCTTGTTCCATCGCTTGCGCCCAGTAAATATTGCGTTCCTCGTCGAACCGCGCCTGCAACTCCACCAGGCAGACGATTTGCTTGCCGGCCTCCGCGGCGCGGATCAGCGTGCGCATGAAAGGGCTCTGTTCTTCCGTGCGGTACACGGCCATCTTGATGCCCAGCACCCCGGGATCGTCGGCGGCCTGCCGGATGAACCGTTCGACGCTGGAATTGAAATCCTCGTAAGGATGGTGGATCAGCAGGTCGCCGCTGCGGATGGCGGAAAATATATCGGCGCCGGGGTCCTGGAGCGGCGGCGGCGTGACCGGCGACCAGGGCGCGAAGCGCAGGCCCGAATCCGTCAGGCCTGCGATGGCCGCCAGCCCGGTATAATCCAGCAACCCGGGCATTTCATAAACGTCGTCCTGGTCCAAGCCCAATTCGCGCATCAAGAAATCCAGCATGGCGGGATCGAGCGGGGCGGTGTGCTCCAGGCGTACCGCGTCTTCGAACCGCCGTTGGCGGATTTCCTCCTCGACGAATTCCAGCAGGTCGTCGGCGTCTTCTTCATCGTGTTCCACATCGGCATTGCGGGTGATGCGAAACGGCATGACCTGGTGGATTTGCATGTTGGGGAAAAGCGCATTCAGGTTGTTGCGGATCAGGTCCAACAGGCCGACAAACCGGATTTTGCCGCCGTTGTCGGGCAAATCGAGGCGCACCCATTGCGGAAGTATTTCCGGAATCTTGACGCGCGCGAAACTTTCTTCGCGGCTCTCGGGGTTCCGCAGGAAGACGCCCAGCGAGGATGAAAGATTGGAGATAAAAGGAAAGGGGTGGGCGGGGTCAACCACCAGCGGGGTCAGCACCGGGAAGACACGGGTCTGGAAGTAGCGGCGGGCGGCGAGTTGCCCGCCGCGGTCAAGGCTGGCCCAATCCATGAGGAAAATGTTTTCCGCGCGCAGCGCCGGCAACAGCTCGCCGCGGAAACATTCCGCCTGGCGCCGCAACATGGGCGGGATGGCGGCGCGGATAGCGGCGAGTTGCCGGCTCGGAGTTTGACCGTCCAGCGAGTGGTGCAGGATGCCGGCCGCCAGTTGGCGTTTCAGTCCGCCTACGCGTTTCATGAAGAACTCGTCCAGGTTAGACGTAAAGATGCCCAGGAATTTCACGCGTTCCAGGAGCGGATTGCGCGCGTCTTCGGCCTCATGCAGGACGCGGGAATTGAACTCAAGCCAACTTAACTCGCGGTTGAAAAACAACGGCGTGGCGCCGGCGATTTCAGGCGCCAGACCGTCCGGCGCGGCTGCCGGCTGGGTTGGCGGCCGGTTTTTTTTGCGCGATCGTGATTTTGGTTTGAGCATGGCCATCCTTGCTGGTCAACTTGACAACGTTACCATAGTGCAGGTTCAATGTTAAATTAAAATGTGCGCGTTATTGGGAATTGGTTAAATAAATCGCGCATCCTGCATTTTTGCGCTGGCTCCCGCCGCGGCAACAAGGCCGCCGCGATCCCGCTCCGCGGGACAATCAGCGGCTTGGTGTTGACAAATCAGTTAAATATAATATGGTAGAGTTGCTTTCAAAAGCCAGCTTTTGAAAGCAGTATTCAGCAGCCAGTTTTCAGCCGTCAGGATTAAATACTACGTAATACTCTAATTATAAACTACTTGCTTCCATTCTGAATTCTGACTCCTGTGTTCTGAATTCTTTCAAAACGTGAGTTTTGAAATTTGCTCGGTAAAGATGCGATTCGGTCTCCATATCAGCCGCAAGAAAGGGTTAAAAGTTAAATGCAAAAAATTGACTTGATGAACACGATCAAAGGTTCCCTGTTGGAAGGTTTTTTTCCTCGCGGCTGGAATCTCGCGGAGTTTGACCGGATATGCTCCCTTGCTCCCGGGCGGATCGCCCGCCGTGAAAAGTGGTGGAATCGCGGATTCGCCCCGGTTGCCTGCGATAGTCTCGGCGATTTTGACACGATGATGGGGCATGAAATCGCGATGGAAATCTGCAATGCCCGGGATGCCGGCCGGAAGATCGCTTTCATCCTGCCGGTGGGACCGATGGGCATGTACCGCTGGGCGGTGTTTTTCCTGAAAGCCTGGCAGGTGGATTGCCGGCATGTTTACGGTTTTAACATGGATGAATGGTCCGACCGCCGCGGGCGGACCCTGCCGGCGCGCGACCCGGGCGCCTTTCAAAACGCCATGGAATCGGCTTTTTACGGACCGTTGGGCAAGCTGACTGTGCCGCGCGACCAGCGTTGTTTCGCCACGCGCGAATTGTTGCCGCAGTATTCCCGGCGCATCGCCCGGTTGCGCGCCGAAGGCGCGCGGCTGGTGACCGTTTTCGGCATCGGCCGGGTATGCCACATCGCCTTCTGGGAACCGCATTTCGCCGCCGAATTCAAATCCGCGTCCGATTGGAAAAAACAATGCTACCGTCTGGGCGCGCGGCTGCATCCGCTGACGGTGGAGCAGAACGCGCTCACCAGTTTCAAAAGCCGCACCACTCTGGTGCCGGCGTTCGCCAATACCGTCGGGCCGGGCCTGTTCCTGCAGTCGGATTACGTCATTGGCGGCTGCGACGGCGTGCTGGGACGCGGCATGATGTGGCAGGGGATGTCGTTCCGTCTTTCGCTGCACCATGCTCCGACCCCGTGGATTCCCTCCACTTTCATGCCGACGCTGCCCGGCAAGCTGTTTTACCTGAGCGAACTGGCGGGTCCGTTGAAGGCGGAATGCAATTGAAGGCTGGCCGGCATTCCGTCCGCTCGGCATGCGGACTGGCGCGCGCCAAACCTTTCATCCCGCAGTTCAGCCGCCCGACGTTTGCCAATGGACGTAGATTTTTTCCGCCAGGTCGCGGTCAATGGTAAACTGGCTGTATCCCATCTGGAAAACGTAAGACGGGTAGCGCTGGATGAGCTTAACCTGGTTGCCGGGCAAAATGCCCATGGCCATCAGTTTCTGGATTTCCCGGTTTTCGCGCGTGCTGAGGTAAGCCACGATGCCGGTTTCCTGGGGTTTGCCTTCGCACAGCGGTTTAACTTCGCGCAGGTCTTCCTCCTGGGCGCGCTTGCAGCAGGCGCCCGGCGGGATGGGTTTGCCGTGCGGGCAGAACTTGGGATGCCCCAGCAGGATGCAGATTTTCTCGTCCAATCCGTGCTGGATGATATGCTCTATCCGGCAGGCGTCTTCCGTGATGTCCGGGGTATGCACTCCCAGGACATCGCGCAGCAGGCATTCCGCCAGGCGGTGCCGGCGGACGACGTCCCGCCCGGTGGCGCAACCGCGTTCGGTCAGCCGCGCGCTTCCGGATGGCGCGTTTAAAAATCCCTGGTCGGCGGCTTGTTGAATCAACTGACGGTCAAAATCCCCGGGCAATGCATCCGCCGGCGCCCCGTTCCGCTCGTATTCGCGGAGATAGAGATATTCCAGCAATTCCTCGATGCGGGGGTCAACCCGCGATTGATTATCGGTCATATAAACGCCACCTTTCAAGCATGCGCCGGAGCCAGCGCGGTTCCGGCGGAGTTTCATAACCGCAACGCGGACATTTGATCAGCCGGCAGCGGCCGAACATGGCGCACCGGCGGCAAGCGGTCCGGTTTTCTGCGGCAGCGAAGACTTGTCCGCAGAATGAACATTTCATAGGGTGATTGCGAAGAGGCGTAAAAATGTGTGGAGCGCGAGGCCGCAGACATAGGCAGCCGCCAGGATGCCCATGGAAATCATGATTGTCAGGCGGGTTCCGCGTTCCTTGCACATTACCAGGAACTGGGCCACGCATGGCAGAAAGAGCGTCAGCACCACGGCCGCCACGGTAACCTGGTTGCCGTTCAGCAGGCCCCGTCCGTACAGGTCGTAGAGTCCGGCGGCGCCGTAATCGCGCCGGAAAAACCCGAAAAGGAATGCCGGGGCCGCCTCGGCCGGCATGTCCAGCAGGCGGATTGCCGGCGTGATCGCGGCCTGGGCCGCCTGGAAGATATGCGTGAGTTCGCCCAGCCAGAGCAGGATGCTGGCCAGCATGAACAGCGGCAGCACTTCCTTGAAATACCAGACCATCCGGCTGTAGGTTTTTATCATGACATTGCCCGGACGGGGCACGCGCAGAGGCGGCATTTCCATGTAAAAACTCGGGCGCTCGCCCGGCAGCAGGATGGCGGCCAGGTAGCCGGCAAGAAGAAAAACGCCGGCCACAAACCCGGCCCAGATCAGCAGGCCGCGGGGATGTTCCGACAACAGGGCGAGAATCACGCCCAACTGGGCGGAACAGGGTATGGCCAATGCCAGCAGGATGGTAGCGATCAGGCGTTCGCGCCTGGTTTCCAGGGTGCGGGTAACGATGGTGGCCATCGTGTCGCAGCCGAAGCCCAGGACAATTGGAATCACAGCCCGACCGTTGAGACCGATTTTTTTGAACAGGCGATCGGTCAGCATTGCCAGTCGGGGCAGGTACCCGCTGTCTTCGAGAATGGCGAAAACGGCGAAAAACATGCCCACTATGGGCAGGATGATGGCGATGGCATAACGCAGTCCGAGGCTGATAATGCCGTAGTCGCCGCAGAACAGGTTGCGCAGGGCCGGCCATGGCAAATGGTTCACCCATGCCGTTACCCAGGGGATGATGCGGTTTTCGAAAAGCGCGGCTTCAATCCAATCCACCAGTTGGCCGGCGCCAAACTGGCCCACCAGTTTGTAGAATCCGAAATAAAGCACCAGCAAGAGAACCGGAATGCCCGTCCAGGGCGTTGAAAACAGGCGGTTGATGCGTTCCTGCCAGCGGAATCGGCACGGAGGCGGGAATTGCGCCGTGACCGCAGTTAATTGATCGGTTTGGCGCTTGATGGCGAGCGTGGCCTGGTAATGGGGTGAATGATCCATGGCGGCGCGGAGGCGGGACAATTCGCGCAGGATCAGAGCCGAACGCTGGTCGTCGTGGGTTTTAACCATGGCGGCGCGTTCGTCGGTATCGCCCTGCAGCAGCAGCAGGGCGCGCACGCGGCGGCTGATGCTGGGCTGTTCGCCCAGCAGCCCGGTGATGCGGGTAATCGCCTGTTCCAGTCCGGGATTGTATCGAATACGCACAGGCGGCGGGGGCGGGGGGCGGTTGATGTGACCCAGCAATTCCCGGACGCCTTCGCCGGTGATGGAAACGGCGGGAATGACCGGCAGTCCCAGCAGCGCCGACAGGCGCTGGCAATCAATGCGCAGCCCGATATTCCGGGCTTCGTCCATCATGTTCAACACCAGCACCATCGGCAGGCCGGCTTCGGCCAGTTGCAGCGTCAACCCCAGCATCCGTCCAATGTTTTTGGCGTCCACCACGTGCGCCAGCAGGCGGATGCCGCCGCTGAAGAGGATGCGGCGGGCGATGCTTTCTTCTTCGCTGATGGGAATCAGCGAATACATGCCCGGAGTATCAATAACTTCAATATGCTGTTTGTGGACGGCAATGAATCCGCGGGCGAGTTCGACCGTGGTGCCGGGGTAATTCGACACGGTCACATAACTGCCGGTGAGCTGGTTAAACAGCGCGCTTTTGCCGACATTGGGGTTGCCGATTAAAATCACCCGCCCGCCCGGAGCCGGTTCGGGGCGGGCGGCTTGGGAAGGATAGCGGACGGCCGGGGGCGGAGTTGGGTTGTGTTGGTCGTTGTTGCGCGCTGCCGGAATTGTCATTAAACATCATCCCCCGAAACTAATCGTCGCGCCGCGCAAACTGAATGTCCCGGAAATGGATCGGCAGAGGCTTGATGTTCCAGATGTCGCGGGCATATTCGCCGATCGTGCGGTCGCTGGAAAAACGGCCCATGCGGGCGACATTCAGCACGGCCTTCTGGCGCCAGGCTTCGGCATCCCGGAAAGTGCGGGCGACTTGATTTTCCTGGCAGTCCATGTACATGCGGAAATCCGCCAGGTGCAGGAAGTAATCGCCGCCGTCCAGCAGGCTTTGATGAATGTTGGCGAACAAACCGGGATGGCTTGGGCAGAAGTCGTTGCCCTTCAGGCTGTCCACCACCGCGCGCAATTCCGGATCGGCATCGTAGAAAGTCCGGGATTGATACGTCGGACGCATGGCGGCGATTTCCTCGGCGCGGCGGCCGAAAATGAAAATATTGTCCAGCCCGACAGCTTCGGCGATTTCAATGTTGGCGCCGTCCCAGGTGCCGATGGTCAGTGCGCCGTTCAGGGCCAGTTTCATGTTGCCGGTGCCGGAAGCCTCCATGCCTGCGGTGGAAATCTGTTCGGAGAGGTCGGCTGCGGGGATGATGATTTCGGCCAGGGACACTTCGTAATCCGGCAGGAAAACAACTTTCAGGCGGTCGCGCACATCGTGATCGCTGTTAATCCGTTCGCCCAGGCTGTTGATCAGTTTGATGATGTATTTGGCCGCGGTGTAGCTGGGCGCAGCCTTGGCGCCGAAGATGAAGGTGCGGGGGATAATATCCGCTGACGGATTTGACTTGATGCGCAGGAACAGGGCGATGATGTGCATCAGGTTGAGCAATTGGCGCTTGTACTCGTGCAGGCGCTTGACCTGGACGTCAAACATGGAATCCGGATCAATTTTTTCCCCGGTCAGGCGGCTTATATACTTGGCCAGGCGCAGCTTGTTTTCGCGTTTGGCCTGATGAAAAGACGCGCGGAAATTTTTGTCCCTGGCCAAAGGTTCCAGGCGCCGCAATTGTTCCAGGTCCCTGATCCAGCCGTCCCCGATGGCGCTGGAAATCAACCCGGAGAGGGCCGGGTTGCACAGCAACAGCCAGCGGCGCGGAGTGATGCCGTTGGTTTTGTTGTTGAATTTCTTCGGCCACAATTCGCTGAAATCCCGGAACACCCGCTGGCGCAGCAGTTGGGAATGCAGTTCCGAGACCCCGTTGACGGAATGGCTGCCGGCGATGGCCAGGTTGGCCATGCGGACTTGTTGCGGGTTGCTTTCTTCGATCAGCGACATGCGTTGCAGACGCGCGCCATCGTCCGGGAAGCGCGCTTCGACTTTTTGCAGGAACCGCGCGTTAATCTCGTAAATCAGGTGCAGGTGGCGCGGCAGCACCCGCTCCATCAGCGGGACGGGCCATTTCTCCAGAGCCTCCGGCAGAATGGTGTGGTTGGTGTAGCCCATGGTGCGCACGGTGATATCCCAGGCGGTATCCCAAGGCAAATCAATTTCATCCCGGAAGAAACGCATCAATTCCGCGATTGCCAGAGCCGGGTGGGTGTCGTTGAGCTGGATGGCATTTTTCTTCGGGAAATCATGCCAGTTGCGGTTGCTTTTCTGGAAACGGCGGATCAGGTCGCGCAGGGAGCAGGTAACGAGAAAATATTCCTGGATCAGCCGCAGTTCCTTGCCGGCGGAGGTGTTATCGGAAGGATAAAGCACCTTGGTGATCATTTCCGCCCAGTTTTTCTGCTGGGTGGCGTTGACGTAATCGCCCTGGTTGAAAATGTCAAGGCGGAAGCCTTCATTGGCGCGGGAACTCCAGAGGCGGAGGAAGTTCACGGTGTTGACGCCGTAACCGATGATGGGGATGTCGTAGGGCAGTCCTTCGAACAATTGCCAGTCCACCCAGACCGGCGTGAGATTGCCGCGCGGCCCGCGCACTTGCTCCATGTGCCCGTAAACCAGGACGGGAATGGTGTATTCCGGCCGCACCATCTCCCAGGGGTAGATGTATTTCAGCCATTCATCGGGGCGTTCCCGCTGCCAGCCGTCTTCCAGTTCCTGGCGGAACATGCCGTGCTCGTAGCGCAGCCCGTAGCCGTAGGCCGGCAGTTCCATCGTCGCCATCGAGTCCAGGAAACAGGCGGCCAGACGTCCCAGGCCGCCGTTGCCCAGTCCCGCATCCGACTCGCAGCGGCAAAGCGCGGCCAGGTCCAGCTTCATGCGCGCCAGCGCGCGCCGCGCGGGGGCGCAGGCGAGCAGGGCGGACATGTTGTTGGCCAGCATGCGCCCCATGAGAAACTCCATCGAGAGATAATATACCCGCTTGACATTGTAATGCTGGTAAGCGCCCATGGTGGCGATCATTTTTTCGACCGCCAGGTCGCGGATGGTCAGAGCCAGGCTCAGGTACTTGTCGAAGTCGGTGGCCGAACCCCAGTTTTTGCAGCGCGTGTACTTGAGGTGGTGGTGCACCCGCTCGTAAATCTGGCGTTCAGTGACCGCCGGCGGGGCGGAGTGGCTCCGCTTGGGTTTGGGAGTGGCGGTGTTTTTTTTCATGCGCGCCTTGCATTCCGCTTAGTGCGCCTGGGTGACGGTGATGCGCGGGTTGATCTCCTCGCGCAAGGCGCGCTCAATGCCGTGTTTGATCGTCATGGTGGCGTGGGGGCAGGCGCCGCACGCGCCTTTCATTTTCAACCGCACATCCGTGCCGTTGATGGAGACCACTTCCAGGTCGCCGCCATCCGCCTGCAGCATGCCGCGGAGTTCTTCGAGCTTGGCGCGAATTTTCTGTTCCATGATGGTGTTCCCGTCGTAATGGGTTGCGACGGGCCAGGCCCGCCGATAAATATGCAATGATTGCAGAAAAAAGCGCTGTTTGTAAAGGAAAAACCGCCAGCCGGCGCCCTGATTGATTGGCGCAATCCGGTTCCGATTGCGGCAAATCAGACCGGCTCAGGGCAGGTTCGCCCTCCATGAATCACACATACTCACACGCCCGCATAGACACACGCTTTTTTCGTTGGCTTCGGCGCGGTAGGCAGTTCGGCGCTGCAAGGAAGGTTCCGGGGCACAAGAAAGCTTGGACAACCGGGGCAAATCGGTTAAGCTGCTGATAAGGGGTTGTGTTTGGAGAGCCCTGGCAACCGGGATGGGCTGCGGGTTTAAGATGAATGCTTTAATTCTGTACTGGCTGAATACTGCATTAAAAGCTGGCTTTTAATGCGACCCGGGATGTTTCGTAAAAATCAAAAATTACAGCGTTTCCGTCAATTGCCGCCGCGCTTTGCCATGATATCATGATTACCGGTGTGAATCTTGCGCGCCCGGCCAGGGCGGTTAAAACAATTCCACCCCACGATTTAGGATATATCCGGAATGGGCATGCGCAAATCACACAATCATCTGTAAGGCTGGAGCATGAAAAACATGACGAACAATCAGGCTGATATCCTGGCGGCGGCCAGGGAGTTTTTGGCGGCCGGGAATCCGGAAGCCGAAAGGCAACCCGCTGCCCTGCTCGCGCATTATCAAGGCGCCATGGGTCCGATCATCAAGGCGCTCCGGCCGCAACGCCCGGTGCGCGCGCCCAAAAAAGGCTGGCAGGTAAGCTGTAATTTCACCCTGCCGCAATTCGCCCGCAAATATCCCGAGCAGCCGTACACCGTTTTTGTTCCGCGCAATTACCAGCCGGCCCGGCCGCACGGGCTGCTGATTTTTCTGCACGGCGGCGCCAAGGGGCGCGGGGACCATGCGAAATTCATCCTGACCAACACGTTCGTCAACGACCTGCTGGAGGAGAGCGGTCGGATCGTCTGCCTGCCTTCCGCTCCTCCCCATGACACCTGCAACGCCCGCTGGCAGTTGCTGGAAGCCGAAACGCACCTGGAAGACCTGATCGAGGAACTGGAATCGCGGTTCAACATTGATCCCGACAACATGATCCTGGGCGGGTCTTCCATGGGCGGCATGGGGGCCTACCACCTGGCGCACCGGTTTGCCGATCGTTTTTCCAGCGTGCTCTGTTCCTCAGGAGCGTGGGATGTCGCATTCTGGCCGTGTCTCAAGGGCACGGTGGTCTGGCTGATGCATGGGGTAAACGACGCCGCGCTCTTCCGCCGCCGGCATTACACCGATGTTGCCTACGCCCGCTGCGCCAGGGCGCGCCTGGATCATTTTGGCGTGGAAAATGTATACCGCGAGCATGCCGGCGGCCACCATCTGCTGGAAGGCCGCGGCAATTTCCGGGAATGGCTGAAGTCGTCGCACAAATACCGGCGCGATCCGTATTACCCGCACGTGGTGGCGGTTACCCCGCGCGGGTTGACGGCCTGGAGCAACCTCAACCAGGAGGGCACGGCAGCCGTATACGGCAAGCCGCATGATCAAATCAAGGAGCTTTATCCCGCGCCCCACGCCCGTTGGATCAGCATTGACGGCATCGGTGATGAAGCGCTGGCTTTTGACCGGATGATAGTGTCCAAATGCCGCGACGAGGTTGAACAGGACTGGAATGACTACAAATACGAAGTCGGCCGCCAGTATGTGCGCGCCGGCCTGGTGGAAGCCTGGCTGCGGGATGACGGCGTGATCGAAGCTGTGCCGAAAAACGTAACCGGCTTCACCATCTGGCTCCACCCCAAAATGGTTGACTTTAAAAGAGTCCGGGTGATAGTGCGCGGCGAAAAGGTTTTTGACGGTAAGGTGAGGCCGAACCTGGCGACCATGCTGGAGTCTTACAAGCGGCGCCGCGACTGGGGCATGCTATATCCCGCCAAACTGCATATCACCCCGGAAACCAATTCCCTGCCCTGGCGCACTCCGGACCAGTTGAAGCTGGCGGCGAAAAAGGCGGCGCAGTCCGGGCATTAGCCTCTTCCGGCAAAATCAAAACCAATAAATTGTTCAAACATTATCCTTGGAGGCGGGGACGCCCTCGTCCCGGCAATCCGTTGGAGCAGAACCGGGACGGGGGCGTCCCGGATCCAGGAAGAGGCTGTCCGCCGCAGGCAAACCATTTTATCGCGGCGTAGTCCGCGAAAAATTCAGCCCCTTGCCCGGAAATCTTCAGGAGTTGCGCCATGCGCGATGTTTTGTCATTAAACGGGTTGTGGTATTTCATGGAATCGCCTGCGGGCAATGCCAAGCCGACCGTGCGCGATTGGATGCCGGTGCATGTGCCCGCCTGCTGGAATGACTACGCGCCGCACCTGGCAAAATACGAGGGGATCGGCTGGTTCCAGCGGGAGTTTGCGCCGCCGGCGGGCCCGCGCTGGCAATTGAGTTTTCAGGGGGTTAATTACCAGTGCGAGGTTTACGTCAATGATCGGATTGCCGGAGAACATGAGGGCGGCTATACGCCGTTTACCATGGATGTCACCGCGTTGATCAAACCGGATTGTTCCAATAGCATCCGTTTGAGAGTGGATAACAGCCGGCATCTGATGCGGATACCGCCGCCGGTTCACGGATGGTTCAATTACGGGGGCATATTCCGCGATGTTTGCCTGATCGGCTACAACCGGGTCATGCTGGACAATGTTCGCATCCAGGCCGAGCCGGACCAGCTCCGTCATGGACGCGCTGCCTGCGCCACGGTGAAGATGCAGGCTTCCTTCTCCGGCGTCCGTCCGCGCGGCAGCGTTTTGCGGGCGGTCTTGAAACGGGCAGGGGAATCCGCGCCATTGGCTTCCGGGGAAACCCGCGGCAGCAACCTTGTTCTGCGTTTGAATCATCCGGCTTTGTGGTCGCCGGACAGCCCGAGCCTGTATGACGCGGCGATCGAGTTGGCGGATTCCAGCGGCGTCCTCGACCGGCGAGCGGCGGTTTTCGGCGTCCGCCGGGTGGAATTCCGCCGCGCCGGCTTTTTCCTGAACGGCCGGAAATTGTTTTTGCGCGGGATCAACCGCCATGATGATTATCCTACAACCAAACGCGCTCTCGATCGGGACGTGTTGGACATGGATTTCGGATTGATGCGGCAGGCGGGAGTCAATGCATTGCGTTTGGCGCATTATCCGCATGATCCCCGTGTATTGGATGAATGCGACCGTCGGGGGTTCCTGGTGTGGTCGGAAATACCGGTGTATTGGAAGGTGAAGCTGGCCTCCGGCATCACCCGTAAACTGGCCGTCAACATGGCGCGCGAGATGGTGCGGCGGGATTGGAACCATCCCAGTGTGGCGTTCTGGGGGATTTACAACGAAATTGATTCGGACGCCAAGGCGGCGCGCCCGCTGGTCTCAGCCATTGCGCGGGCGGTGCGCGTCCTGGATGACACCCGGTTGGTGGCGGCTGCCAGCAGCCGGATTACCGCCGGCGCCGCCGGGGATGTGTGCCTGGATTTGCTGGATGCGGCGGGATTGAATACTTACCCCGCCTGGCATGGCACCGATGGCGTGCAAACGCGCGCGACCGCGGATGGATTCAAGATTAAACCGCTGCAATTGCGCCATTTTCACGCGACATTGCGCGAGGTGCGCCGGCGGTTGCAGGGCCGCGCATTTTTGCTTTCCGAGTTCGGCGCGGAAGGCATTTTGGGGTTACGCGCCGCGGATATGCCGAAATATTCGGAAGATTACCAGGCGCACGCCATGGAGCGCCAGTTTGAAGTCCTGCAACACTATCCGGAAATCGCGGGGACATTCGTCTGGCTTTTTGCCGATTTCCCTGATCCGAGCCGGCGCGAGACCTGTTTCCTGGCGGATCGTAATTGCAAGGGAATAGTTGATTACGGCCGCCGCAAGAAACTGGTGTTCGAGGTCTTGCAACGAATTTACAACCGGAAAGACTGGCCGCTATGAATAATTTCAAAATCAATCCAACCGCGTGGACAGCCGTTATCCTGTTTGCGGTTTTTTGCGCAGCCATGGCGCGCGCAGATGAGACGGATGTTAATTCCGAATTACTGGCGCGGGGCAACGCCGCTTTCCGATCCGATGCGTATGCCGGCGCCTACCGTCACTACAACCGGGTGTTTCAGGACACCGATGCGCAATTTGTATTGCGGCGCGCGGCATATTACCGCCGGGAACAATGCGTGGATGAAAGTTTTATCGCCGTGGAGCGCCACCTCCTGGCCGGGCAGCCGGAGCGGGCCGCGGCATACCTGGAAGAGGCCGCTCCGTTTGCCGCGCTCGGCAGCGTGGAGCGCGCGCAACTGGCGTTATGGTGCGCCAAAATCCGGCGGGCGCATCCGCAGGTTGCGGGGGAGGCATGCCGCCGCTTGATGCTCCGTCTGGGCGCGGGCGCCGGCGATTCCGCGGAGGACATGCTGATCCGCCTGCTGGCGGATGCCGATCCTTTTACTCCCTTTACGGAGCGGTCGGAAGCGTTATGTCTGCTGTCCAAGTGGGCCGGAGAGCGCGGAGATGCGCCGGCGGCCGCCGCCGCGCTGCAACGGTTGCGCGCCGAACCGGCGCCGCACCCGTTCTGGGTTTGGCGCGCGGATGCCGGCGGCTGGGCGGATTACAATTACGGGCCGGCGCGCCGGTCCGATTTCGAATCCATCCTGGCGCAGGCCGGTCGGCCGCGCGCAACCGTCACCCGGTCAGCCGGCTGGCCGGCGCGGATTACGGCCACCAACCTGGCGGATTTGGCCGCCGCCCTTGAGCAATTGCGGCAGATGCCGGCGTCAGAGCGGGATGGACGCATTGTATTTGTGCCGGGCGGGTGCGATCTGGACCTGCGCGGAAATTTTCTGGAAATTCCCGCGGGAGTGATCCTGGCCGGCGACCGCGGCATTGACGGCGCCGCGGGAACGATTTTGCGCTGCAGTCATTTTGACCGCGGCGCCGCCTGCATTACCTTGCAGTCGCGATCCCGGGTGACGGGATTCCGGCTGCTGGGCGAGCGCGATCCGGCTATTCTGCCGGCACAACCGGCGGCTGCGCCTGCATCGTCTTCCACCAACGCTGCGCCGCCCGGGGCCGCGGCGGAAAAATCCGCCGATGGGACGGGCATTGGACTGGATTGGGGCGCGGATCATGCTGTGATTGACAACTGTGAAATTGCCTGGTTCGGCCGCAACGGCGCCCACACGCACGGCCAATACCTGCGGGTGGCCGACTGCCATATCCATGACATCGCCTGTTATGGCGTGCTGATGAGCATTTACGCCAGACACCTGCTGGTGGAAACTTCGAGGATTGACTGGACCTGGCAGGCTATCGGCGGCGGCAGGAGCCTGGTGGTCGGTTATGAAATCCGCCATTCCGTGATCAACGATGCCCGGACTGCGGAAGCCGCCCAGTTGGAAAAATGGTCCAAATATTTTTATTTCGGCACGGCCATGGGCCATCATTCCGACCTGGGCGGTTTGCGGGTGCATGTCTGGGGCAATGTGTTTCCCCGCGTGGACGGGCGCGTGCTGGGATTGCGAACCGTTTCGCCGCGCAACGGGCCGGCCGAGGGCGCGTTTGCCCACAACAACTGGTTTCCCCGGCCGTATCTGGCGGGCCAGCCGCCGGCGGTGCTGGCGGAATTGCGGGATATCCTGCAAAAACGCGGCGGCAAAAGCGACGGCCGGTTGCTGGCCGATTATGCCGCCGGCGCCGATTACGACCCCCGGGAAATGGAAATCCGGCTGCGCAATCAACTGGCGAACTTATGGGCCTGGCATAATTTCTACGGCGGGGAATGCGGGGAAATCTTTGTCTCGGTTTGGACCACGCCGATGATCCGGTGGCTGATGCCGCGCGTCATGCCGCCCACTTTCCGCTTGAATAATCCCGGCAGTATTGAGACAATTTTGCAACTAAAACATCGGCCCGGGGGCGAGACGGTTATTCCGCTGGCATGGAAGGCGCAAATGTTCCCGGGCCGGGGGATGAAGGAATTATCGGTTGAAATTACCGGGCCGTTCGACGAAGTCCTGCCGGGCATCGGCAAGCCGGGCGCGTTCCGGCAGGAAATTTTCCGCGAAACATTTGATGCGCCGCGGGCTGAATCGGCCGGGTTGGCGGAGGCGTCTGCGGCGATACCCGGTCCGGGATTTTACCGGCTCGACTTGTGCGTGGCCGATGCCGGCGGCCGGGTCATCCGCGCTCCGGCATTTGTTTACTGCGGCCAATAGTAATTCACCCAACACAAAACCAGACAGGAGGCTCAGATGAATTGGTTGAAAGTTTTATTCAGATCGGCCGGCCCGCTGTTGTTATGCGCCAGCGTCTGCCATGCGGCGGACACTTATTTCGTGGCCACGAACGGCGGGCATGTTGCGCCTTTCGATTCCTGGGCCAATGCCGCCAGCAATATCCAGGATGCGGTCAATCTGGCTGACGTCGGCGCTCTCATCCTGGTCTCCAACGGCGTCTATCGGGCGCCGACGAATGCGGTTGTTAACCAGGGCACCAACGTGGTTTATATCACCAAAGCCATCACCCTGCGCGGACGCACCGGCAATCCGGAGGATGTGATCATTGACGGCGGCGGCACCAATCGCGGCATCTACATGAATGTTAGCGCCGGGCCGGGCGTGGCGGTGGTGGAAAACCTGTCCGTCACCAATGGTTACTCTTACAATTACGGCGCCGGTATGGTGGCGCTGGCAACCGCGGCCAACATTACCAGCCTGGTGCGCAATTGCGTCATCAGCGACAATATCATCAACCCCGGCGGCGCCGGCACGATCTATGGCGGCGGCATTCGGGCTGACAGTGCCGGCGGAGGGTATGTGATAGTGGAAAATTGCATCATCCGCGGCAATCAAGTGACCAACGGCTCTGCCGGCAACATGCGCGGCGGCGGCATAACCCTGGGATACAGCGCCAGCACTATCGGCGTGATTGACAACTGCCTGGTTGAAAGTAATTTCGCCGACAAGGGCGGCGGTGTTTACGTGGATTATCCGGGGGGCGTGGTTTCCAATTGCGTCATCCGCCATAATTCAAAAAATACCGCAAATACAAGTTGGGGCGGCGGCATCCAGTTCCAGCATGGAGGGTCTGCCTATAATTGCCTGGTTTACAGCAATACCGGGGGAACGGGCGGCGGGATTTACATACAGAATTCAAATTCCTGCCTGGAAAATTGCACGGTGGCGTATAATGACGCCGCGCAGGGCGGCGGCTTGGCTATCCGCGCGGCAACCGCCGGCGGATTCGCCGCTTATAACAACATTGTTTACTACAACAACGCCGGAACGGGATCAAATTACTGGCATGAAACCACCTCCAATCCATCATATTACAACACTTGCACGGCGCCGATGGCAGGTCTTTCCGGTGCGGACAATATTGAAAGTGAGCCGCTGTTTGTTGATACCAATGCCGCGCCGCCGGATTACCGGCTGCAGGCTGATTCGCCCTGCTTAAATACCGGATTATTCCGGGCATGGATGCCGGCCGCCCTGGACCTGGATGGCCGGCGGCGGGTGGATGTCTGGAACCGCCAGGTGGATATCGGTTGTTATGAACATGCGTCGGCTGGCACGATGTTGCGGGTGAAGTAGCGGCGCTGTCCAAAACGTCGGACGCCCGCCTGCGCCCGGCTTAGGCGCGGCCCGCCCACGGCTTGTCCTGCGTAGTCCGACGGAGCAGGGCAGCGTCCTGCGTAGTCCGACGGAGCAGGATGTGTCGCAATCCGGCTCTGTGTTTTACTTTGGAGTGCGGCGGTCTTGACGCCGCTTTTCCGTAAAACCTGAAGCCGTAGCAGAAAAGCGGTGTCGAGCCGCCGCAGTCCAAAATGCGGCCCGCCCGCCTGCGCCCGGCTCACCCGGAGGGGTCGCCCCACCGGCTGGACACCCGGCATGCAAGGTGGGGCGAACCCTCCGGGTGAGCCGCAGCACAGTGTGGGCCGGATTAATTTCCGAATCCTGCACTGAATCGCAGATGCGCCCGCGCAAAATATTCAGCCGGTTTTTTATTGACATTCCATGCCGATCGTAGTAAGAATTTCGCCGTTTGACGTCTTGGCAGGCGTTGCCTTTTCCGGGCGGCGGTTATACAAGTCGCCCACAGCTTGAAGGGAGAGTGATTAAATACCGTGGTTGAAATCAGATTAAAACGTGGCGAGAGCGTTGATAAAGCATTGCGCCGTCTGAAGAAAAAGATGGACAAGGAAGGCACGATGAAGGAAATCCGCAATCACCGCTACTTCGACAAGCCTTCTGAAAGGCGCCGCAAAAAACGGGCCCGCTCCCGGAGTTTTTAATTCTGCCGCTGCCGGCATGGCTCACAAAAGCTCCCCGTCAGGGGAGCTTTTGCTTTTAATGGGAATGGCGCATGAATGCCTTGATCACGGGAATCACAGGTCAGGATGGATCGTATCTGGCGGAATATTTGCTGGAACGCGGCTACACGGTTTGCGGCATGCTGCGCCGCTCCAGTACGGACAATACCACGCGCATTGACCACATCCGCGATCGCCTGGAATTGCGGCACGCGGATTTGCTTGACCAGTTTTCCTTGATTAAGTTGCTGGAGGAAACCCGGCCGGACGAAATTTACAATCTGGCGGCCATGTCGTTTGTGCCGGCCTCATGGAGCCAGCCGGTGCTGACGGGCGAGTTCACCGGGCTGGGGGTAACCCGCCTGCTGGATGCCGTCCGCCAGGTATGTCCGAAGGCCAGATTTTACCAGGCCTCCAGCAGCGAGATGTTCGGCCGGGTGCGCGAGGTTCCGCAGAACGAGTTGACCCCTTTTTATCCCCGCAGTCCTTACGGCGTCGCCAAGGCTTACGGCCATTACATCACTGTCAATTACCGCGAAAGTTACAATTTGTTCGCGGTGTCGGGGATTCTGTTCAACCACGAAAGCCCGCGGCGCGGTATGGAGTTCGTGACCCGCAAGATCAGCGACGGCGTGGCGCGCATCAAACTGGGGCTGGCGGACAAACTGGCCCTGGGCAATCTGGACGCCCAGCGCGACTGGGGGTTTGCGGGCGACTACGTGCAGGCCATGTGGATGATGCTGCAGCAGCCGGCGGCCGACGATTACGTGGTGGCCACCGGGAAAACTCATTCCGTCCGCCAATTCGTCGAAATCGCCTTCGACCATGCCGGCCTGGACTGGCGGCGGCACGTGGTGCAGGATCCGCGATTCATGCGCCCGGCGGAGGTGGACCAGTTGCTGGGCGACAGCGCCAAGGCCCGGCGGACCCTGGGGTGGCGGCCGGCGGTGGATTTCGACGGGCTGGTGCGGATGATGGTGGATGCCGACCTGGCATTGTTGCGCGCAAAACATTCGCCCTGAGCCGCTTGGCGGGGACCGATTCCCCGCGCGCCGGGCTTGATCAACATGCGAATACTTGTAACAGGCGCGTGCGGATTTGCGGGGCGGCACCTTGTCGCGGAGTTGCTCGCGCATGGGCATGACCCGGCAGCTCTCGATCTGGCCGCGCCCCCATCCGCATTCCCGCCGTCCGTGCTTTACCGCCGTGCGGACCTGGCGGATGCCGCGCAATTACATCAAGCGGTGGCGGAAATCCAGCCGGAAGGCTGCATCCACCTGGCCGGATTGGCCTTTGTGCCCATTGGTTGGAGCGATCCGGCGCGGATGATGCAAGTTAATCTCATCGGCACGATCAACCTGCTGGAAGCCTTGCGACGCGGAGCGCCGCATGCCCGCCTGCTGCTGATCAGTTCGGCGGAGGTGTACGGCCGCACACCGCCGTCGGCGCCGCTGACCGAAGACGCGCCGCTGCAGCCGGACCATCCTTACGCTTTATCCAAATCCGCCGCCGAGAGCATGGCGTTCCTGTATGAGCGGCGTTACGGTCTGCCGGCCCTGGCCGCTCGCCCCTGCAACCACATCGGGCCGGGCCAGTCGGGTGATTTTGTGGTGCCATCCTTTGCCGCGCAATTGCGGGAAATGGCAGCGGGCAAGCGCCCGCCGGTGATGCAAGTCGGCAACCTGGACAGCCGCCGGGTATTTCTGGATGTGCGCGATGTTGCGCGGGCGTACCGATTGTTGATGGAAAGCGGGGTTCCGGGTCGGGCGTACAATGTGGCGGGCGGTGATGAAAGATCCATCCGTGAAGTATTGGATATGCTTTGCCGGGCGGCCGGCATCCAGCCGCGGGTGGAAGTTGATCCAGCGCGGTTTCGCCCCACGGATCGTTTGCCTTTGTTGGACGGTGCGCGGCTGGAGCGGGCAACCGGGTGGCGGCCGCAAATCCCCCTGGAGGAGACGCTGCGCGATATCATGGCGCGCGCATGAGCACTAAACGCATACGCAAGGCGGTGTCCACCATGGCGCGGCTGGCGCTGGGCGCGGCGTTGCTTGCCTTTATTTTCAGCCGGATGCATCTGCCGGATTTTCGCGCCGTGATCCTGGGGTGCCTGGGACGCTGGCCATGGCTGGCGGCCGGCATTGCCCTGGCCGGCGTGGTGCTGCTGGCGGGCGCGGTGCGCTGGCGGATTATCCTGGCGGCGCGCGGCTTGGATTTTCCCTGGCGCCGTTTGTTCAGCGTTTATCTGATCGGCCAGTTTTTCAATTCCTTCATGCTGGGCGTGGCGGGCGGTGATTTGGCGCGGGCGTTTTACGTCACCCGCGCCACCGGCTGCCGCAAGACCGAGGCCCTGGCGACGGTTTTGGTGGATCGCTTGAGCGGCATGTTCATGGTTTACCTGGTCGCCCTGCTGGCGATGGGATTCAATGCGCAGTTGTTTTTCAGCCGCTGGGAACTGCATTTGCCGGCGTTGATGATGCTGGCCATGATTGCCGGCGGCGCGGGATTCCTGCTGGCGGTATATAACGTGCACCGGTTTAAGCACTGGCAGGTTTTTAATTACGCGCGCCGCCGGCCGGGCTTGGAGCGGATTCTGCGCAACCTGTTGGATGTCTTCGACATGTTCCGCCGCAATCCGCGGTTAGTGTTAAGCACATCGCTGTTTTCCCTGATAGCCCAGGTGCTGCTGGTCTGCCAGTGTTATTGTCTGGGACACAGCCTGGCAATTCCCCTGAGATTCGCGGAATATGTGGCGGTTATCCCCGTGATTCTCTCGCTGGCCGCCATCCCCATCACGCCTGGCGGCCTGGGAGTGCGGGAGGCGCTTTCGGTGACGATGCTGGGCGCGCTGGGCGTGGCCAGCGAACGTTCGTTATCGCTGTCGCTGCTGGTTTACGGCGTGTCAGTGGTGTGGAGCGCGGTCGGCGGGTTGGTTTTTATGGGCTACTCGTCCGGCGCCGGAACCAGCTCCCGCGGCGAAGCTGCGGAACTCTGCGAGGAAGTTGCGCGCGAAGCGGGGGAGTTCGGGATCGCGGGCTCCGAGGAACAGTAAAGCGTCGCCCGGACGCAAGGCCGCGCGCAATTCCGCCGCCAATGCCTGGTAGTCTGCAGTATGGCGGGCATTGACGCCGGCTTGTTGCAGCGCCGCCGCCATGTCCGCCGATCCCATCCGGCGGTCCGCCGTGCCCCCGGCAAAAAACACCGGCAGCATAAACAGCGGCGCGCCGGCGCCGCCGGCCAGGCGGGTGAACCCCGCCACCAGATCGTCCCACATGAGGCGCAACGGTCCGTAACCGTGCGGCCGCCACACCGCCACCACGCGCCGGTGGTTGCGCGCCAGGGTTTCCCAGGCGGCGGCGATCTTGGCGGGATTGTGGGCGTAATCGTCGTAAACGTCAACTCCGCGGGCGCGCCCGAGGCGTTCCAGGCGCCGCTCGATGCCGTGGAATTCCGCCAGCGCGGCGCTGACATCCTGCAGGCGGTATCCCAGCCGCGCGCATAACAGCGCGCAATGCCGGGCGTTTTCGGCGTTGTGGCGACCCGGCACCCGCAATTGAAAATCCACGCCTTCCAGCCGGAAACGGCTGCCATGATCTGTGGGTGTTGTCTGGAAGGCCTCCGGCGCCGGCTCGCGCCCGATCACTCCGCGGCGCACCTGGGCGGCGAAACGATCGAACAGCGCCTGCACTTCGGCCAGTTCGAAATGATCCCGGGAGACGTTGGTGATCACCGCCCAGTCGGGATGAAACCGCAGGAGCGACCGGTCGCTTTCATCCAGTTCCAGTACCCAGCCGTCCGACCGGCCGCGGCGGAAATTGCCGATCCGGTCCGGTGCGCGCCAATCCAGCAGGGCGCCGCCATTGACTACCGTGGGGTCGGCGCCCAGTTGTTCCAGCGTCCAGCCGATCATGCCGGTCACGGTGGTCTTGCCGGCGGTGCCGGTGACCCCGATCAACATGTGCGGCGCGGCCAGTTGCGCCAGGAGTTCCGTGCGGTGCAGCACGGGAATGCCCTGCCGGCGCGCGGCGGCGATATCGGGGTTGTCTTCTTCAATGGCGGTGCTGATCACCACGGCGTCAAGGCCGGGTACGACGCCGGAGCCATCCTGGCGACGCAGCATCAAGCCCTGCCGCTGCAACAATTGCAGCGCCGCGGGCGCCGCGCCCTGGTCCAGGAACCGGTCAGAGCCGCTGACGCTGTGTCCTTCCGCCAGCAGCAGCTGCGCCAGCGGATTCATGCCGACTCCCGCCGCGCCGACCATGTGGTATTTGCGCGTCAAGGAAAGCGCCCGGGATTTTTCAGGCCGGCGTCTTCCGGCAGGCCGAAGATCAGGTTCATGTTCTGCAGGGCCGAGCCGGCCTGGCCTTTCATCAGGTTGTCAATGTAAGAAACAATGCGCAGCGTGCCCGTGCGCTGGTCGGCGTCCACGGTCAAATTGCAGAAATTCGTGCCGCGGACATGGATGGTGCCGATGGCGGCGTCCGGTCCGTAAAGCCGCACGAAGACGCTTCCTTTATAGAATTCCCGGTAGGCATCCATGATGTCGGCCGGCTTGACGCCGGCGTCCAGTTCGCCGTAAAGGGTGGACATGATGCCGCGGCAGATGGGGACCACCTGGGCGGTGAAAGTCACGCGGGTTGCCTGGCCTGCCAGCAGCCCCAGCTCGCGTTCGATTTCGCAGACATGCTGGTGGCCCGACAGCTTGTAGGCGTTGATGTTTTCGTAGCGGGCCGGATAATGGAACGCCGGTGCGGCTTTTTTGCCGGCGCCGGACACGCCGGTTTTGCAGTCGCAGATCAGCCGGCCGGGATTGATCATGCGGTGCCGCATGGCCGGGGCCAGGCCGAGGATGCAGCTCACGGCGAAACAGCCGGGATTGCCGACAATGCACGTTTGCTTGCCCAACGCGGCGCGATGCAGTTCCGCCAGTCCGTAGACTGCCTGAGGCAGCAGGTCCGGGGAAGCGTGCTCCGGCTTCCGCCCGATGCGCGTGGCATAATCGGCGTAAGCGGCCGGGGTGTTGAACCGGAAATCGCCGCTGTAATCAATGACCCGCGCCCCGGCGGCCAGGGCGGCCGGCGCGGCCTGCATGCCGACGCCGTCGGGCGTCGCCATGAAAACCACGTCCGGTTGTTCCATATCCGGCTGGGCGACGTCTGTGATTGTCAGATCGCACAGCCCGTCCAGGTGCGGATAAAGCCGGCTGATGGGCGCGCCGATGTCATTGATGTCGGCCAGGCGGACGATGCGCGCTTCCGGATGGTTCATTAACAGTTCGATAATGCCGATGCCGCCGTACCCGCCGGCGCCGATGATTTTAACCTTGATCATGCCCATTGCTCCCTTGCCGTTATTTCCGAGTCATTTTTTTTATCCACAGATTACGCAGATTTGCGCAGATTATTTTACAAGAATACGGCAAACGGAAAATCCTCTCACCCTCCTTCGTCAAGACTACGGTGGGCAAGCCCAAGCCGCCAAGCAAGAACCATCGGGAACCCACGTCTCCTTTGTGGCTTAGTGCCTTTGTGAGAGATTATCTGCTCCGGCTCTGCCCCTCTGTCCCATTACATATAATTTGACACTGCCGCGCCGGAGCGGTATATATAACGGCATGTCTCACTCAAATTCAATAAAAAAAATACTGGTGACCGGTGGCGCCGGCTATATCGGCTCCGTGCTGACCCCGGCCTTGCTGGCCCGCGGTTATGCCGTAACAGTGGTGGATAATTTTACTTACGGGCAGATTTCCTTGCTGGATTGCTGCCACAATGATCTTTTAACGATCATCCGCGGCGATGTCCGCGACGAGGCTTTGATCAAGCCGCTGGCCGCCGCCGCGGACGCGATCATACCCCTGGCCTGCCTGGTGGGCGCGCCGCTGTGCGCGCAACGTCCGCTCGAGGCGCGTTCCATCAACCTGGAAGCCGTGCGCATGCTGCTGCGGCATGCCGGTGCGCGGACCCGGATAATTTCACCTACCACCAACAGCGGGTACGGGGTTGGGCAAGCCGGCATATTCTGCACGGAGGAAACTCCCTTGCGTCCCATTTCCCTGTACGGCCGGCTGAAAGCCGAGTTGGAGGAGTCGCTGCTGGCGGACGGCCGGGCGGTGTCGCTGCGGCTGGCGACGGTGTTCGGCATCAGCCCGCGCATGCGCCTGGATTTGCTGGTGAACGATTTCACCTACCGGGCGGTCACCGACCGGTTTGTCGTGTTGTTCGAGGCGCATTTCAAGCGCAATTACATCCATGTGCGCGATGTCGCGCGGGCTTTTCTGCACGCGCTGGACAATTTTGAACAGATGCGCGGCCAGGCTTACAATGTCGGCTTGAGCGATGCCAACCTGTCCAAGCTGGAATTGTGCCGCGAAATCCAGAAGCAGGCGCCGGATTTCACCTTCCTCGAGGCGCCGGTGGGCGAAGATCCGGACAAGCGCAATTACATCGTCAGCAACGAGAAAATCGAGCGCACGGGCTTCCACCCCGCGGTCTCCCTGCCGCAGGGCATCCGGGAATTGATCCGCGGCTACCAGGTGCTGCGCCGCAACCAGTACGCGAATGTCTGATCCCCTCGCAAGTTGGACTGGGCCGGATGCCGGCGAATTAAAACAGGGCCATCCCGGCAGGTACATGAGATTCGCGCCTGCGGCACCCGCGCGTGTAACGCGGTGCCGATGGCTGCGGAAAGAGATTGCCCTCCCCTTCATTTCCTGATAGGTTATTGTCGGTTTAAAGGAGCAACTAAATGCACAAGGTAAGGCAAGTTGAAGCCCTGCAAGGTTATCGCCTCAAGCTAAGCTTTGTGGGCGGGGAAACAGGTGAAGTTGATCTTTCCGATCTGGCTGGGAGAGGCGTATTTTCGGCGTGGAAAGACTATGCTGAGTTCCAGAAGGTAAAGACCGGCGACTCCGGCGACCTAGTCTGGCCGAGCGGTGTCGATCTCTGCCCTGACGCCCTTTACTTCAGAATGACCGGCAAGAGGCCGGAAGAGGAATTCCCTTCGTTGCACCTTGAGTTAACTCATGCCTGAAATCTCCAGATTCTTCGGGATTGTGATCAAAATGTACTGGGATGACCACAATCCTCCCCATTTCCACGCATTCTATGCTGACGAACAAGCTCTTATCGATATCACGACACTATCGGTTTTCGCAGGGCGATTGTCGCCAAGGGCTCTTGGTCTTGTTATTGAGTGGGCAAATCTGCATCAGGCGGAATTGCGTGCCGACTGGCAGAGGGCGCAAGGACAAGAAACGCTCAATGCAATTGACCCTCTTCGATAGAAAGCCCATTTAACGCCAATCTTTATGGAAAATTAGAAATGAAAATCCTCACCACGGGCGGGGCGGGTTATATCGGCAGCCATACCTGCGTGGAATTGTTGCAGGCGGGGATGGACGTGGTGGTGGCGGACAATTTGTCCAACAGCAAGTTCGAGGCCGTCCGGCGCGCGG
>CAYXEK010000017.1:242-6467 GCA_964463985.1 uncultured Verrucomicrobiota bacterium | reverse complement strand
GTGGTGGTGGCGGACAATTTGTCCAACAGCAAGTTCGAGGCCGTCCGGCGCGCGGGCGAACTGGCCGGCCGGGCGCCGGAATTTTACGAGGCGGATTTGACCGACCGCGCCGCGCTGGATAAAATATTTGCTTCCCACCGCATTGACGCGGTCATTCATTTTGCCGGGTTGAAGGCGGTGGGGGAATCCGTGCGGGAGCCCCTGCGTTATTACCGCAATAATATCGCCGGCACAGTGACACTCTGCGAAGCCATGCAGGCGGCCGGCGTGCGCCGGATGGTTTTCAGTTCCTCGGCCACGGTTTACGGCGTGCCGGAGCGGGTGCCCATCACGGAGGATTTCCCGCTGAGCGCGACCAATCCCTACGGCCGCACCAAGCTTATGATCGAAGAGATTCTGCGCGACCTGCAGGCGGCCGATTCCGCGTGGCGGATCGTGCTGCTGCGTTATTTCAATCCGGTGGGCGCGCATCCCAGCGGCCGTATCGGCGAGGATCCCAACGGCATTCCCAACAACCTTTTCCCTTATATCGGCCAGGTGGCCGCCGGCCGTCTCGAACGGTTATCCGTGTTCGGCAACGATTATCCCACTCCCGACGGCACCGGGGTGCGCGATTACATCCACGTGGTGGATTTGGCGCGGGGTCATCTTAAGGCATTGGCGCGGCTCGACAGGGAGCCGGGGTTGTCCGTTTATAACCTCGGCGCCGGGCGCGGCTACAGCGTGCTGGAAGCTGTGGCGGCTTTCGAGCGGGAGTGCGGCAAGACGATCCCGTACCGTTTCGCGCCCCGCCGGCCGGGGGATGTGCCGGCATGTTATGCCGACCCGTCCCGAGCCAACCGGGAACTGGGATGGCGCGCGGAACTGGATCTGGCGGACATGTGCCGCGACGCCTGGCGCTGGCAATCCCGGAATCCCGCCGGGTATGGATGACTCAGCCGGCCCTCCGGGGTGCCCAGGCGGCAGACTGGAGGATACGAATGGCTTACTTCGCCCTCCAGAAAACACGGACAGGCTGCGAATTTTCGATTTTGGAAGGTGAAGCTGTGCTGAGCCTGCAATTCGGAAAACATTCTTTTGTAGCGCCGAACTGCGTTCGGCGTTGATGCGGCATACTTGGCCCGCCCGCGCCCTACGCCAACAAGTCCGCTTCCCCGCTGGAATGCACAAGCAGAACGGGAGGCAAACCATTGGTCATCCCCGAGTAATTTTCGTGGAAAGCCGCGGCTGCGGCATCTTCGGGGATATCAAACCCCAGAAACACCACGCCGGCATCCTGTGAATGGCGGCGCAGTACCGCGCCGAAAGGTTCGTTGCTGGCCACCACTGCGGCCTTGGCGGGAATGCGCGCTGTTTGGATCAATGCCCGCAAGGCCTGCAGCGAGGACTCGCGCGCGGCAGGCTGCTCCACCTTGCGCAATATCCGGATTTCGGCATTGCTCCATTCCCAGTTGCGCGTCAGCAGGTAGGCCATGATCAACATCAGCGATCCATTGCGTTTCCCGCGCCACCAGACGTCAATACGCCGGGCCGCGGGTGCGGCGGCGCCGGCCACGGCCGGCTGGTCAATGACGCACACCAGGCTTTTGCCGAGCAGCGCCAGGTCCTGCAAATGGCGGACGAACGGGCCGATGCGTCCCGGGTCGCTGGGCCAGCCGAACAGGACGGTATTGGGCTTGATCGGACCGATGGAATGCGCCTGGGCCAGCACCCGTATGCCTTCGTCAAGGTTGGCGGCAATGATTACTTCGGCAAAGGCGTTTTCCGTGTAATTGCGCAGCAGTTTTTCCATGGCCGCCTGCGCCACGCCGCGCAGGCCCGCTTTCTCCCGCAAATCGCCGATGATGATCTCGGCGGCCGCCAGCAGGCCGCGCCGGGCTTCCAGCCAGGCGGCGTATTGCATCAGGATGGGACGCGTGTCAGGGTTGCCGGACATCACGAGCAGCGATGGGCGCCAGTTCTTGGGATGCGCGCGCATCGTCCGCAAGCGCAGCAGGTTGCGCGCGATAATGTTATAGACGAATCCGCGCCGGGCATCCCCGAAAGCCGCGGCATAAACCCGGCGGCTGATCAGGAGGTATAGTCCGGCAATCAGCGCCGCCGCCGCCAGCGCCGCGACGGCATTGATAAGCAGCATGGCGGCCAAACAGGCCAACATGCCGGCCGCCGCCGCCAGCCAATGGTATAATTTGAAGCGCGGCCGGAAGGAAGGGTTGGCGCCGAAAGACTCGATGAAGGCGGCCATGTTGATCATGCCGTAAGTGCCCAGGAAAAGCATGGTCACCACTTCCGCGACAAAATCGAAGGCGCTCAGCGAGTCGCCGCCGCCCACCGCCGCGATCAGGGCGATCGTCGCCAGCAAAGTCAGCCAGAGGGCGGCGCGCGGCTCGGCGGCGCCGCGCGCGAAAGGCGCCATGCCGGGGATAATCCGGTCGCGCGCCAGCGCCTGCAGCACGCGCGGAGCCGTCAGCAGAGAGCCGATAGCGCTGGAAATGGTAGCGGCAAAAACGCCGGCGGCCACCAGGAAGCCTGTGCCCCACGGGGCCATGCTTTTCAATGTGCCGAATGGATCGGCAATCAAGCCGGCGCGAGTCTGGGCGCCGCCGCATAAAATGATTTCCAGGAAATATATCAATGCGCCGGCGCCGATTGCCGCAAACGTGCCGCGCACCAGCGCGCGCCCGGGTTCGCGCAGGTTGCCCGACATGTTGATCCCGGCCATGATGCCCGTCACTGCCGGAAAGTAAATCGCGAACATGCTCCAGAAATTCAGGCCGGGGCCGGTGTATCCCGCCGCCCAGTTTTCGGCCAGACGGTTGGAATCAAAATGCAGCCCGAGTCCGGACAGGAAGACCAGAATCGCAAGGCCCAGTATAGCCATGACGGTGTATTGGGCGCGGATGGCCCAATCCGCGCCAGTATACACCACGACAAACAGCAGCAGGGCAGCGAGCAATGCCAATTCCTGGAAGTAAGGCGCGAGCGCGGGAAAAACAAACACTGCGCTTTGCACAAATCCCAAGATGTAAAACGGTACGGAAAGCGCCTGCGCCAGGTACAGCGCCAGTCCGATGGCGCCGCCGAATTGGGGGCCGAGCGTGCGTGAAATCAAGAAATAAGCGCCGCCGCCTTTCACGGGCGTGTTGGTGGCGATGGCCGCCATGGAAACCGCCGTCAAGCCCACGATCGCTTCCGCCGCCGCCAGGATGATCAGCGCCTGGAAAACGCCGGCCTGCCCGACAACATAACCCGCGCGCAGGAACATGATCACGCCCAGGATCGTCAGGATTGCCGGGGTGAAGACCCCACCGAACGTTCCGAACAGGCGGGGGGTGTTTTTGCTTGTTTCGGCATTTGCCATGACGGTATAGTACCAAAGCAATGAACATCCAGGCAATCATCTTAATCGGCGGGCTGGGCACCCGCCTGGCAGGGTTGTTTCCCGACCGTCCCAAGGCGCTGGCGCCCGTGGGGGACCGGGCGTTTCTCGACCGGCAACTGGAATGGTTGGCGGCTTGCGGCGTCAGTTCCGCGCACCTGGCGGCCGGCCATCTTGCCGGCTGCTTAGCCGACTGGTTGGCTGCCGCGCACCCGCCGATTCCGGCGACGATTTCCGTGGAACCCGCCCCCCTGGGCACCGGCGGCGGCCTGCGTTTTGCCGCGCAGCATATTCATGCCGATCCGTTTTTGGTGGTGAACGGCGACAGCCTGCTGCCGCGGCTGGATTTGCCGGGAATGTTGGCCGTCCACCGGCGCGCTGCTGCCGTGGTGACCATGGCCGTGGCGCCGGTGACCGACAGCGGCCGGTACGGTTTGGTGGAGTTTGACGCCGGCGGTATCATCCGGGAGTTTCGGGAAAAGGCGGCGGCCTCCGCCGGCTGGGTGAATGGCGGAGTCTACCTGGTTGGCCGCGGTTTGCTGGCGGAACTGCCGCCAGCGCCGACGCCGGTTTCACTGGAGCGGGATGTGTTCCCGGGTTTGGCTGCGGCCGGCCGCGTCCAGGCCTGGCCGACGACGCCGCCGCTGCTGGACATGGGCACGCCGGCAGGGCTGCGGCGCATGGCGGATTATTTTTTATCCGCAGATGACGCAGATTAGCGCAGATTATTTTACTGAATAAGGCAAACGGAAAATTCTCTCACCATCCTTCGTCAAGACTACGGCGGGCAAACCAATGCCACAAAGCCACCAAGAAAGAATCATCAGGACCCCGCTCATTCTTAGTGGCTTAGTGCCTTTGTGAGATCGCCTTTTCCGGTCGGAATGGCCTACGGCGCTTTGGATGTCAACAAGTCGCTGAAATCGCGGCCTGGGAATAAAAATTCCCGCCATTCCGCCAGGCCGTAGCTGAGGTGCATCAGCGGAATCATGCCGGCCAGGAGCCAGTCGGACAAGCGCCGCTGACGCAGGAAAGCCCGGGCGGCGGCGGTCAGCGGCAACAGGCTGTAAACGGCGGTTTCCGCCAACAGCAGCCATGCCGCCCATCGGGAGAAAAACGCCGCCGGAATCAATATTGCGAGGGATAAAACCCAGATAGCTGGGATCAGGGTGGTGTATTCAATCGCTACGCCGGCGCGAATCAGGCGGATGCGCGTCGCGCCGTAGCCTTGCATTTGGCGCCAAAACCCTGCCAGGGTTTGCCGCGGCATGTGCCATAGCCAGGCGCAGGGAACACAATACAGTCGGTGGCCGTTTTGTTCGGCGCGGAAGGCGGCCAGCATTTCTTCCCCCGGCCAGAATTGCACATCGAATCCGCCGGCTTGCTGCAAGGCGCCGCGCCGCCATGCCATGTTGCACCCGATTATTGTGGACCACGGCGCGGGAGAAGGCGGAGCATCCTGGAGCGTGTAACGCCGCGCCACGTAGCCGCTGGCCGCGGAACTCAATGCCATGGCCGCCAACCGGCCGGTGCATGTAATGTCATCCGGGGGCAAGGCCGGCCCGCTGACAAAGTGTACCGCGGGGTTTGCGAATGCCGCGGAAATAGCGGCAATCCAGACGGGCGGCACAATTACGTCGTCATCCAGGAACGCTATAATGTCGGAACGGGCGGCCTGCCAGCCGGCGTTTTTCTTGGCGCTGGAGTCGCCTTTGGCAAAGCTGACCGGCAAATGCTTGATTTGCGGATGCCGCGCGCGCAATGCCTGGAATGCTGCCGCCACTGCCGGGTCAGGCATCAGCCCGGCAACCACGACCTCCGTTCGGCTGAACAAGTCCGCAGCGGCCAGCGACTCCAAGGTCTTCACCAGGCAGGCGCGGCCGACGGTGGGGATGACGATGGAGATTGAGGACGCGGGATGATCGGACATTACCGGCGAAGGTTGGTTGGCTGGTTGGGGCATTAATTTTTACCCAATCTTTGCGCGCCGGGCGCGGTTGATTCATCCGCCGGGTCGGGCGTGGCGGCCTGGGAAATGGTTTCCGCATTGGACTGGGGTTCAATAAGCGGCATGAGGTCGGCGAAAACCGACGGTGCCCGCAGATGCAACATCTTCAGCATCTGCGAACAGACGTCCCGTATTTCCCATTGGGCATTGCGGGCGCAGCGTAATTTGAAAATATGGCGAAATTCGCGGAAGTTGGCGGTGATCACGATGTTGGTGGCGCAGGCATTCGGCAGCACGAACCGGGCATCTTCGTTCTTCAACCCGGAGTTTTTCCACCTGGCATACATTGCGCGGATTGACTCCATATCCCGGGCAAATTCCGCGCGGGAGTCGGCCGGCAGCGATGGCGGAGTGACGAAATCGAAACAGGATTCCTGCACGTAACGCTGGCTTTGCTGTGACACGGACATCATGCGGTGCCGGACCAGCTGATGGGACATGGCGCGGGAACAGCCCTGGATATGGAACGTGGCGGAGGCGTGTTCCAACGGCGACTCGTGCCCCATGGCCAGCAGGCGGCCGATCAGTTTTTCGGCGCTGCCTTCCTGCGCGGCAGGATGGCTGCGGTAACATACCCGGGCGGCGAATTCGATCAGTTGTTCGGCTTTTTCCGTGACGGCCAGTAAATCAATTTTCATGGGGCAGACTCTGTTCCTGGTTGATATAGCCGCGGATGCGGATTTTGCGACTCTGCCGGTCAGACAGCATTGCAGCATACCGGCTGGCGCCGCCGCCGGCAATAATAAAATTTGTGTTGCGTTTTGCGTGTCGGGTGTCGGGTGATGCGTGTCGGGTGTCGGGTGATGCGTGTCGGGTGTCGGGTGATGCGTGTCGGGTG